>NZ_JBILKJ010000251.1:0-3024 GCF_044376735.1 Gemmatimonas sp. | reverse complement strand
CTGTCGTCGCAACTCGCCATGACGGTGGAGTTGCAGTCGAAGAACCTCGATCGGATCAGCGGGGACGTCCAGCTCGGGCTCACGCGTATCAACGCGGCCGCGGTCGACCTGAACACCTTTTCGTCGCGCGTGGACTCGGCCACCAGCCGTGGTGAGCTGCAGGTGATCGTGGCCAACTCGCAATCGGCGGCCAGGGAACTGCTCGCCGCCACTACGCGCCTGCGCGAAGTGGCCGAGGGACTCGATCGGACCGAGGGACGACTGGCAAGCGCGGTCAGCAAAGCCGACTCGGTGTTCGGCAAGGTGAATGCGGGCCGCGGCACACTGGGGCTGATGGTGAACGACCCCGCGTTGTACCAGCAGAGCGACTCGCTGGTGCGCGAACTGCGTGCGCTGGTGGCCGACGTGAAGAAGAACCCGAAGCGCTACATCAACGTGCGGGTGTTCTAGCCCCCACGGCTCGAGCGAAGGCTCAGGCCGACGGCACCGCGAGGACGCCGCAGCGCGCGGTGCGCAGCACGCGCGTGGCGACCGAGCCGACCACCATCCGCTCGAGGACACCGTGACGCTGCGTGCCCACGGCGATCAGGTCGCACTGCGCCTGCCGTGCCAACGACAGCAGCGACGCGGCCGGATCACCGCGCACGGTGACGGTTTCCACCAGCACCCCGTCGGGCGGCTCGAGCTGCGCGCGCACTTCATCGAAGAGCGGCGGCAGGGTGCGGCCGTAGTCGGCATCCCACGCCTGCCAATCGTCCGACGGATGCTCGAACCGCGGGCGCACATGCACCAGCGTGAGTCGGCCGTTCGGCGCCACCAGTCGGGCGGCGAGCCGGGCCGCCTGCACGCTGGCGGCACTGAAGTCGAGACCGACCACGGCGTGCACGGGATGCGTCGGGAAGCTCGGCCCCACCGCCAGCACCGGCACCCGCGATTCCCGGAGCGTGGCCAACGTGGTCTCGGTGCCGAACAACCGATCGAGCGGATTGTGTCGCCCGATCCCCATCACGATGACCGACGCGTGTCGTCGCCGTGCCTCCGTGGCCAGCAGGCGGGACGGAGAACCCAACAGCACCTCCACCGGCCACGAGGAATCACCGGCGGACGACACGATGATCGCCCGGCGCACGTCCTCCTCCATCGCGGCGCGACGCTCCTCATCCAGTCCGGCCGGGACGGGTAACACGTCCATGCCGGTAGCCACACCGGGAGTCGGCTCGCAGACGCCGAGCACCTGGAGCGGGCCCCCGAACGCCCGCATCGCCAGCCGACCGGCGTTGAACAACGCCTCACTGGACACCGGTGTACCATCGCACGCGACCAGCACGGGTCCACCAGCGCCGGGCGGCTGGTACTCCGCGTGCAGGACGGAATCGTGGGCAAGAACGGGCATGGACAGGACCCTCGTGGAGCGGCGGGCAGCGCACGGCGTCGCGCTGGAGAGGAGGGTCGCACACGGCCCGCGATCGCTCTATCGGGAAGTTCGGCGGTCCGAGTCAGGGAATCCCGTACGACGGCATCGACCTCTCGTCTAGAGCGCCCATCGGAGCGCGCGGGCCGTCGTGTCGAGCAGTCGGTGAGACCACGTCCGCTCGCGCCATTCGTCCATCGTAATCTCGCGGCTGTTCTCGAGATCGGCCCGAAAGCTCCCTTCGAGCGCGGCGGCGCACGCGTCGTCGAACACGAGCACGTTGCACTCCGCATTCAACCAGAACGACCGAAAATCCAGATTCGACGACCCGATGAGACTGGCATGACCGTCGACCACCATCGTCTTCGCATGCAAGGTCGCGCGTTCGTATTCGAACACGCGCACGCCACTCTCGAGCAGCGTGCGATAGGCGCCATGCGCGGCGTGCCGGATCAGCGGCACATCCGTGCGCTCGCTGGGCAGGAGCAGGCGCACATCCACGCCGCGCCGCGCCGCGGTGAGCAGGAAGGTGAGCGCACGCGTTGGCGGGGCGAAGTACGGCGTCGTAATCCACAGGCGCTCGCGCGCGCCGCCCAGCAGCGCCGACAACACGCTCAACATCTCGCGCTGTCCGCGTCCGGGTCGAGGATCGAGCACGAGCACTGCCCGATCGTCCGGTGAGGCCGCGTCGATAACACGACGCACGAGACGTCCACGGCGGCGGTCGCGTTGACGTCCAAGCTGACGCTGCACCTGCCGCTGGACGGCCTGCTGCAATCGACGTGGCACGGCCCGCGCACCGACCGCCTCGACGTTCTCTTGCGGCGACGAATCAGCCGCATCGCTCCAGCTCACATACTCGAGACCGGGCAGGGCCGGTCCGCGTGCGCGATCCCAGCCTTCAGCGAAGACCGCCGCCAGCTCACGGGCTACCGACCCTTCGACCTGCACGAACGTGTCGCGCCACACGTCGTGACGGGCACGGATCGACGAGCCGTACTCCTCACCGATGTTCATGCCGCCAGTGAAGGCGACCCGACGATCGCACACGAGCAGCTTGCGATGATCGCGGCGGAGCGCGTCGAGCGGGTGATGCCAGAAGCGATGAAAGTGGCGAACCACCACGCCCTGATCGGTGAGCGAGTCCCAGAAACGGTCGTGCGTCGCCATCGAGCCCACCGCATCCGCCAGCACATAGGTGCGGATACCGCGGGTGGCCGCCCGCACCAGCGCCTCCTGCACCGACGCGCCGAGCGTGTCGTCGCGCAGGATGTACGTCTCGAGCAACACTTCTTCACACGCGGCATCGATGGCGGCGATCATCGTGCGGAACGCATCGGCGCCATCGGGCAAAAGCACCGGTGGCGGACATTGATGCATGGGGCCGCCATCGATGCGCTGCAGGAGCTCGCGAAACGCCGGGTCACGCACGCCCTCGGTGAAGCGCCGTGCGGCGCCCCACGCGCGATACGTGCGCACTTCCCTCGGCGACGGCGCGTCAGCCATGTTTCAGCATGACCCTCATCCTGCGACTCCTCATCAATGCGGTCGCGCTCTGGTGCGCCGCGCGATTCATCGATGGCATCAGCTACACCGGAACCTGGCAGGGACTC
>NZ_JBILKJ010000252.1:0-3024 GCF_044376735.1 Gemmatimonas sp. | reverse complement strand
GTGCTGAACGCCAGCATCGCCGAGGCACCGGCGTTGGCAAGCAGCGTAATCAACAACACCGGACGGCGACCGATGCGGTCCGACAGACTGCCCCAGATCGGCGCGCCCACCAGCTGCCCGAGGGAGTACAGCCCCAGGAAGAAGATGACCGAGGCCGGCGCGACCCCGACATGCTCGGCATAGAACGGAAAGACCGGGATGATCATCCCGAATCCGATCAGATCGAGGAAGACAACGAGAAAAAGTGTGAACACTGGGTCGATTGGGGTGGCTGCACCGCGGGTGGGAGAGAAGATTGGGGGATGATCGACGATTCTGGCAATTCACCACCCGAAATGGCGCCCGATCGCGAGGCGCGCATTCTCGATGATCTGCAGGATGCGGTGCAGCGCATGCACGTGCTGGCGCGTTCACCGCGCATTGTGCTGGCGTCCGGCACCCGTGCCCAGGGCGCCCGTCCGATGGCCTGGCAGGCGCTGTTCGAGCGCAGCTTCGGTGGCCACCTGCCAGCGGTAAGCTATCGGGGGGCGCCCGCGTCGGCGCTGACGACCGTGCTGGCCAAGGGCTTCGACAGTGAGCCGACGTTGGCCGGTGGCTGGTCGCACCCCCGGCTGCGCGATGCGATGGCGATGGGGCCCGTGATTCAGGTGTTCCGGACGGATCGACTCCCCGACGATGTCGGCCGCGCCTTGCTGGGGGTCATCGTGTTCGAAGAGGATGGCCTGCAGATGGCCGGTGTGCGCGCCATCGTGCGCGAATTCGGACTCTCGTAATGTCGCTCCTCGGATTGTATGATCGGTCGCTGCTCGGACGCGCGGCGACGCCGGCGCTCGACTACATCGGCTCGCACGGCGAGCCCCTCGCGCTGACCTTCGGCGCGCTCGAGGAGCGGAGCAACCGGATGGCCCATGCGCTGCGGGCGCGCGGCGTGCAGGCCGGTGACCGCTTGGCGTTCTATCTCACCAACCGCATCGAGATCATCGATCTCTGGTTGGCGTGCATCAAGACCGGGATCATCATGGTGCCGGTGAACGTGCTGTATCGCGAGCGCGAGATCACGCACATCGTGAGTGATGCTGCACCGATGGCGGTGGTGACCACCGCGGCGCAGCAGCCGGTGCTGCCGCCGGGGGTGGTGTCGTGGAGCCTCGAAGCGCTGGTGGCTGAGGCGGCGCAGCAGAGCGCGGAGCGGATTACGGTGCTGTGTGCGACGAATACGCCGGCGGCGCTCGTGTACACCTCGGGGACCACCGGCGCCTCCAAGGGAGCGGTGCTCACGCACGGCAACTTTGCGGCGAATGCGCTGGCGCTCACCAGCGCTTGGGAGTTCACCAGCGACGATCGCTACCTCGCGGTGCTCCCGCTCTTTCACGTGCATGGACTGGGCAACGGTCTGCACGTCTGGCTGCTCAGCGGCTGTCACATGCGACTGGCCGAGCGCTTCGAACATGAACGCGCGGCCGATTGGTTCGAGGCGTATCGACCCACCGTGTTCTTCGGCGTGCCGACCATGTTCGTGCGCCTGCTCGACGTGGCACCCGAACGCGCGGCTGCCATCGGTGCCCGCACGCGGCTCTTCGTGTCCGGCTCGGCGCCGTTGCCGGCCCCGGTGATGGAGGCGTTCCGCGAGCGGTTCGGTCACGTGATTCTGGAGCGCTACGGCATGACCGAGACGCTCATGAACGTGAGCAATCCGTATTACGGTGAACGTCGTGCCGGCACGGTGGGTTTTCCGATGCCGCTTACGGCGGTGCGGATCGTGGATGAAGGTGGTGCGGATGTCCCCGACGGTACCAGCGGTGAGTTGTGGGTGCGCGGGCCGAATGTGTGTGACGGCTACTGGCGTCGCCCGGAGGCCACGGCCGCGGCCTTCACCGACGGCTGGTTTCGCACCGGTGACGTGGGGGTACGCTCGGCCGACGGCTACATCACGCTGGAAGGTCGGCGCAGCGATCTGATCATCTCGGGCGGTTTCAACATCTATCCGCGCGAGATCGAGGAGCTGCTGGCCGAGCAGCCGGGCGTGCGCGAGGCGGCGGTGGTGGGGGTGAAGGATGCGGTGCGCGGTGAGGTGCCGGTGGCGTATCTCGTGTGCGACGAAGCCGTGGAGCTGGAGGCGCTCGCGCAGCAGATCCGCACCCAGCTTGCGTCGTTCAAAGTGCCCCGCGGCTTCGTGCGCCTAGAGGCGATGCCGCGGACGGCGCTGGGCAAAGTGCAGCGGCATCTGCTGCCGCCGTGGACGCCGGCATGAGCCGAGGCGCATGAGTCCCGCCCTGCTGTCGCTGTTGGCTCTGTTGCTCGTGGTGGCGGCCAGCCTGACGTCGCGCGTAAACGTCGGTGTGCTCGCGGTCGCGCTGGCGTGGGGGATCGCGACGTTCGCGGCCGACTGGAAAGTCGATCAGTTGATGGCCGTATTTCCGTCCTCACTTTTTCTGACGCTGCTGGGCGTCACGCTGCTGTTCGGGATCGCGCAGGCCAACGGCACCATGCAGGTGGTGACACGGCGTGGCGTCCGCCTGCTGCGTGGACGCTCGGCGTTGTTGCCCCCTTTCGTGTTTCTGCTGTCCTGTCTCATCTCCACCAGTGGACCGGGGTCGATCGCGACGACCGCGTTGATGGCCCCGCTGGCGATGGGGCTCGCGCAGCGGGCGAAGGCCCCCATGCTGCTGATGGCGCTGATGGTCGGCAACGGCGCGAACGCCGGCAACCTCTCACCGATCAGTGCGATCGGTGCGCTGGTGCAAACGCTGATGGAGAAGGCCGGGTTGGGCGGTCACGCCACCGAAGTGCTGGTGATGAACTTCGTAGCGCACGCGATCGTGGCGACGGCGGCGTGGGCGATGTTCGGCGGACCGGCGATGCGGCCTGACTCGCGGCTCGTGGAAGACGACGAGGACGCCGCGTTCACCCGCGCGCACTGGACCACGCTGGCCGTGGGCATGCTGTGGGTGAGCGCGGTGCTCTTTCTCAAGTTCAATCCCGGCCTGACCGCGTTTGCTGCGGCAGCAGTCCTGGTTCTCCTCG
>NZ_JBILKJ010000253.1:0-3024 GCF_044376735.1 Gemmatimonas sp. | reverse complement strand
CAGCACCGTGCGCATCGTATTTCACGCCCCACGCGCCTCGCTGCCCTCCGTGCTCGCAGAATTGCCCATCGTGCCGCGACATCTGCTGGACAGCGTGCCACGTCCCCGTTGGCGCGCGCACCCGTTTTCGACCGCGCCGGTGGGCAACGGGCCGTTTCGCTTCGTCTCGCGCACCGCCGGACGCCAATGGCGCTTCGCCCGAAACGCGGCCTTTCCCGCGGCGCTCGGTGGCCCGCCGCGCGCGCGGCAGATCGTCGTCGCCGTCGTCGACGAGGCCGCGACGAAATTCGCCGGATTGGTGAGCGGTGAACTCGATGTGGCCGGCGTGTCGCCCGCGATGGCCCATCTCGTGGAGCGTGATCCGTCGCTCATGCTGATGACGCCTCCGGCCCTCTTCTCCACCGTGCTCGCCTTCAACACCACCCGCCCCCCGTTCAACGACGTGCGCGTGCGTCGCGCCGTCAGCCTCTCGATCGATCGCGTGCGGCTCGTACGCGCGGCCGTCGCGGGCTACGGGACGCCGGCCAGCGGCGCCATCCCGCCGGGCTTGCCCTTTTCCGCAGCCGACGCGCCCCGGCGCGACACCACGCACGCCGATTCGTTGCTCGAGGCGGCCGGCTGGACGCGCACGCCGGCTGGGGCGGGGCGCCAGCGCCGCGGCGTGCCACTCGAGGTCACGTTGCTCACGGTGGGCAGCGGCGATATGGCCGTCGAGCAACTCGTGCAGGCCGACCTCGCGGCACGCGGCATCACCCTCACGCTGCGGGTCATGGAGTTGTCCTCCTTTCTGGCCACCGTGCGGAATCCGGTCAAGCCGTTCGATGTCGTCCTGACCGGAATCCCCGGTGATATCGCGCTCGGGCATCTCTCGGCGATGTTCGCCACGGCGCAGCGCGGCGGCGCACTCGACTACACCGGGTTTCACACCCCAACGCTCGACGCCATGCTCTCCGTCGCGCGCGACGCCGAGCCCGACGCGGCAGCTGCATCGTGGCGCGCCGTCGCATCCGAACTCGATGCCGCCATGCCGGTCGCGTGGCTCTTCCATGCGCGTGGCGTGCAGGGACGTTCGCGAAAGCTCGATGGGGTGCGGATGGACCTGCGTGGTGAACTCGTGTCCGTCGCTCGATGGGCGCGTCGGGACGAACCGTGAGGCGCCTCCGCCTGCTCCCACTCGATCTCGAGGCCCGTCGTCTCGAGACCGCCGAGGGCTCGTCGCTCGCTCCCACGGTGCAGGGGCTCGCCGCTGAACTCGAGCCGTTGATGCAGCGCGATCTCCCCATCCCCGCCCAGAAGGCCCGCCTCACGCGCGTCGGCGGACGCTGCCCGGTACACGGGTCGCTGCTTGAATTCGATCCATGGTCGCCGCATACGCATCACTGTGCGACGTGCGACCGTGCGTACACCGGTGCCGAGCACGACGACTGGTGGGCGATGGGAGCGCAGCTCTACACCGCCGAACGCGCGGTGCATGCTGCCACCGTGTACGCCCTGCGCGGCGATCCACGTCATGCCGACCTCGCCGTGCGGATCCTGGCCGAGTTCGCCGATCGCTATGACCAGTGGCCGAGTCGCGACAACGTGCTCGGCCCCACCCGTCCGTTCTTCAGTACGTACCTCGAGTCAATCTGGCTGCTCAACCTGTGTCATGCGCTCGACCTGCTCGACGCCTCGCTCGCCCCTGGCGCCGATCGCGTCGGCGCGCAGCTGCGCGACCGCCTGATCGCACCCAGTGCGTCGCTCATCGCGTCGTATCATGAGGGCACCTCCAACCGGCAGGTGTGGAATGACGTCGCCGTGCTGTCCGCCTTCCGCGTGCTGCACGACCAACGCGCGTTCGAACGCCGTCTCGAAGCCGATCAGCAGCTGCTCACGTTGCTCGATCAGGGGCTGCTGGCCGATGGCACGTGGTATGAGGGCGAGAACTATCACCTATTCGCGCACCGCGGCTTGTGGTATGGCATGCAATTACTCGCCGCCGCGGAGCTGACGCTCCCCGCTCCCCTCGGCGAGCGATACGCGGCCGGCTTCGTCACACCGTTTCTCGGCCTGCTCCCCGACGAGACGATCCCGTCGCGTCGCGACTCGCAGTACGCCGTCTCCATTCGCCAGTGGCGCTTCGCCGAGTGGTGTGAGCTTGGCTACGCGTATCGGGCCGATCCGCGCCTCGCCGGCGTGCTGTCGCGACTCTACGACGGATCGATTACGCGGCATTCCACGGCCCGGGCCCGTTCCACCGCCGACGCTGAACGCAACGAGGCACCGTCGTCGCTCTCGCGTGCCGACCTGTCGTGGCGATCGGTCCTGATGGCGTCGGCCCAACCCGTGCCGCCGGCCAGCTGGGCGCCGGAGAGCGCGCTGCTCCCGTTACAAGGACTGGCGGTGCTCCGACGCGAGCAGGGACGCGTGTATGTCGCGCTCGAGGGCGGGCACTCCGGCAGCGGGCACGGACATCCGGATCGGCTCGCCCTGTCGCTGCAGACCGGTCGTGAACGGTGGCTCCAGGATCCCGGCACGGGGAGCTATGTAGAACGGACGCTGCATTGGTATCGCAGCACCGTGGCGCATCATGCGCCGTTGGTGAACGGTGCGTCGCAGCCGCCCGCGATGGCCACGCTGCTCGCCTTCGAGGATCGTGGCGGCATGGGCTGGGTGCGGAAACGGGCGACGATCGGGCCGGGCATTCGCGCCACGAGGACCGTCGTGGCGGCAGAGTGCTACTGCGTCGATGTGCTCGACTGGGAACGCGACGTCGATGAATCGGCCGCCGCTCCCCACGCCATCACGATCACGCTGCCGATCTGTGGCGACGCGCGACGCTCCGTCCCGTCGGACTTCAGGCCCACCTCGCGCCCGGGGTGCGGCGGGCTCGAGGACGGATTCGACTTTCTGCACGGCGTCGAGTCGGTCACGATCGAGGGTACCGCGGTGATCGACGCGCTGGCTGTCTCCGCCGACGGCACGACTGGGCATCGTGCGAACGCGCAACTCCTGCTCGCCGCGAGCGTGCCGGCCACGCTGGTG
>NZ_JBILKJ010000250.1:0-3070 GCF_044376735.1 Gemmatimonas sp. | reverse complement strand
CGCGAGAGCCTCTACAAAGCGCTGGCCCCGGGTGCGAAGCCGCGGTACGACACGGTCCTGAAGTTGATCCGCGCCTTAGGAGTCGAGCTCCAGATGACGCCTGTCCCGCGCAAAGCCTAACGATGCGTGCTGCCGACGGGCGGCTCGGTAGCTCGCTGCGCTCGCGGTTGTTTGATCGCCCGCAGCAGAAGCCAGGCGTGAGACGGCTGCCGACATCACCCAAGCGCAACACTGCACAAACAATGGAGGCTGCTCGGCAAAGGCAGAATCCAAGAAAGGATGCGGGAGGCGGTCAGTGTCGCGTCCCGCTGATCGGACGCGCTTTTACCATCGCCGGCGAGATCGCCGCGCCGCCGATCTCCGCTGCGATGGGCCCACTGCCGCTGAAGCGCACCCAGAAGGGGACAAACAGTACTCCGGAAGGCGTTTGCACGCGAATGGCATTGCTGACACTTGCCCAGTTGCCGCTGGATACGCGCAGCGTCCAACGCGTACGGTAGAGCGACACGGCACCGCGGAGCAGCCGTCCAACGGTTCCGTAAATCGAGACCAATTGCCGAGCGTCGGTCGCCCACATCATGGTGCCGCCACCGCGGCTCGCCATCTCCGAAAGCACGCTGGTGTTGACGTTGCCAAGTCCAACCGTGTACACCCGCACGCCGGTAGCGGCGGCGCGGGCCGCCACATCCGCGATCGTGGCGCCTCCTTCGGTGTCTGCGCCATCCGTGAACACCAGCACGGCCTTGTTCGGCGTCAGCGCGTTGGTCGAGGTGTAGTCGATCATCGAACGAGTGGACCGGTAGAGCGGCGTACCGCCACCCACCTGTCGCGTCAGTTGATCGAGCGTCGAAAAATACAGGGGCCATTGGTGGTGAAGCCGGTGCCGTAAACGGTCAGTTCGAATGGAAGCATTCGCCCTGGTCCGGCAAACGCGCTGAGCACGACGTTGTCCCCCGGGCCGAGCGCATTCATGAAGATCTTCGCGGCCTGGATGCGAGAGTCATTCGGGTCCGTATTGGAAATGCTCCCGCTCTGGTCGAGCAGCATGGCGACCGAGAAGGGGCCAGTGGCCGGCGGAGTGAACGGCGACGCGGCGTCCTGCGTGAAGTTGAACTGTGCGCCGCTGGACGTGAAGGGCTCGATGCTGAAAGCTGACGCGTTGAGCGGGATACTCTGCGAATTGGCATCGACAACGAAGAGGTCTGCCTCGAAAGTGTACTGTTGCGTCGCCGTTGAAATCGTGCGCGTCGCAACCGTTCCGGCCGACGGCAGCGACTGCGGGGCGAGTCGCAAGGTCACGCTGGTGGTTGGCGCCGCGACCGTAACCGGCGTTGAATTGGCGACAAATCCGGCCTTGGAGGCACGCACGCTGTACGACCCAGTCGAGGTGTTCGTGCGCGTGAATTGCCCGGTTGCGTTCGTGGTCAGCGTTGCGGCAACCGTCGCGCCCTGCAGCAGTTCGATTGTGGCGCTCGGCACGGCGCTGCCGAACTGATCCGTCACGGTCCCGCTCAGCGTCGCTACGGGAGCCGGCACGGTGATCTGTGCCGCAGCGCTGCGTCCCTCGCTGGACGCGGTGATGCTGACGGGCCCTCCGGGTGCGACCGCGGTGATTAGGACGGTGGCGCCGGTCGGCTGACTGACCGTCGCCACGGTCGGATTGCTGCTGACCCATGTGATGGTCCGGCCGAGAAGGGCATTACCGGTCGCATCCCTGGCGTTGGCTGCCAGCGTGGTCGTACCGCCCAGCGGGATAGTCGCGCTGGATGGGGTTACGGTCACGGACGCGACCGGTGCCAGCACAGTCACCTGCGCTGTTCCGATCTTTCCGCCGCTGCTGGCGATAATGCTGACCGATGCGGCTGGCGATAGCGCCGTCACGAGGCCCGCTGCGGAAACGGTCACGGCAGCCGGATCAGTCGATGTCCAAGTGACTGGCCGACCGGTCAGGACATTACCTGCGGCGTCAGTGGTCGTTGCGGTCAGCGTCGCCGAGTTGCCTACGAGCAACGACGTGGAGCCTGGGATGACCGCGATGCCGGCGACGGGCACGGGGCCTGAAGAGTTGTCGCAGGCCGTCAGCGTCGCGGCTACAAGCATGGCCGACAGAAGTCGCTTCATTACAAATGCCTCAGGGAAAATCGTGCCGCGGGTGGCTATGGGGGATAGACGCGCGCGATCAGCGTCGGCGATCTCCGACGCCAAGCTAGCCACGCCCTCTGAAAAGCGAGCAGAATCTGCCTCGGGAAAGACGGATGCGACAGGATCGCACGGAAAAAAACTGGTCCCGGCCGAGGTATCGTGACGTGATCCGCCCCTGGTCGGTAGGGACTGTCACCGTTCCGTTGCTCGACGGGCCGTTCCGACGGCACGTCCGGCCTCGCAGGCCTCACGATGAGTGCTGTTGACGAGCGGACCGACCATCAGCGCCGAGGGAAACATCGGGTGATCCGCTTCTAACAGAAGCCGAGCAATCCCCGGCAACGGCTAACGGTGCGGGGGATGTTCTTTTTGGGCGTCGTGAGGAACCACGCGGGGTTGTTCGGACCGACTAGTCATAGTTCTCGGCTCGGGTGTCGTCCTGTTGATCGTGTCCGGATTCGCCGGCACGGCAGGACCATCCCCCGGATGACCACCATGCTTCAAACATTACAGCACGTGTCGCGTCGCGCGGCCGCGGCGCTCTCCCTTGCGGCGCTGACCACCACCATGGTGGCCTGCGGCGGCGACGACAACACGCCCGTGGCCCCAGCGGCCCAGACGATCGTGCAGACGGCCGCGGCCACGCCGCAGCTCTCCACCCTCGTGTCGGCGCTTCAGGCCGCCGAGCTCACCACGACACTCAGCGGCACCGGGCCGTTCACGGTCTTTGCCCCGGTCAACCCCGCCTTCAGTGCGCTGCCGGCCGATGTGCTGACCCGCCTGCTGGAAACGGGGAATCGTGCCGTCCTCACCAAGGTGCTCACCTTCCATGTGGTACCCGGCCGCATCACGGCCAACCAGCTGCAGAACGGGCAGACGCTCACCACCGTGGAAGGCACCGCGCTCCCGGTGACCGTCGCCAACGGCG
>NZ_JBILKJ010000249.1:0-3074 GCF_044376735.1 Gemmatimonas sp. | reverse complement strand
CGGGAAGTGGGTCGTTCCCGTTGACCTATGCCGACCGCGTGGCGTTTGAAAGCGGGCGGCTTTCGGTAGCCATGTACACCGGGGCGGGTGTGGAGCCGGTGGAAGTGAAGGTAGCGCGGTAGGGAACAGCAACAGCTAGCTACAACGGCAACAGCAACGGCAACAGCCAGAACACGGATCACGCAGATGACACGGAAACAACACGGATAAGCCAATCGGCGTGCCATTCACGCTTCGTTGAATAATCGCTGTTTGCTTATCCGTGTTGTTGTCCGTGTGATCCGTGCTATCCGTGTTCTGGCTGTTGCTGTTGCTGTTGCCGTTGCGAGTCTGGATTCAGCCGTAGCCCCCGTGACAGATCGCCCGCATGGCGCGAAGTTGTCGGGATGTCGACCTCATCATTTTTCCGCTCCGCTCTAGCCGCCGCGGTACTCGCCGGCGGTCTCGCGGCCAGCCCGGCGCAGGCACAGCATGCCTTCGCCGACCCCGGCGCCACCTTCGATCCGCGCGTGCCCACTCCCGCGCAGATCCTGGGGTACGATATCGGCGCCCGCTTCACCCCGCAGCGCGCCATGATGCGCTACATCGAGCGCATTGCCGCCGCCTCCAAGCGGGTGAAGGTGGACACCGTGGCCCGCACGTTCGAAGGGCGCGAGATGCTCATCATCACCATCTCGAGCGAAGCCAACATGGCGCGGCTGGCCGAGATTCAGCGCGATGCCAAGCGCCTCGCCGATCCGCGCGGGGCCAGTGCCGCCGACATCGATGCCGCGGTGAAACGCATTCCCAGCATCGTGTGGCTCGAGCACTCCGTGCATGGTGGTGAAGCGTCGGGCGCCGAAGCGGGGCTGGCGCTGCTGTACCAGCTGGCCGCCGGCACCGATACTGATACCAAGCTGGCGCTCGACAGCACCGTGGTGCTGATCGACCCCAACGAGAATCCCGACGGACGCGAGCGGCACACGCACGACATCGAGCGTTACGGCAGCGCGCAGGGTGTGGCCAGTGAGCCCGGTGCGCTCAACAACGCCGGGTCGTGGCCGGGGCCGCGCACCTCGCACTACTACTTCGATCTCAATCGCGACTGGTACGCGCAGTCACACCCCGAGACGAAAGGGCGCGTGAGCACGTACATGAAGTGGTGGCCACATGTGGCGGTGGACCTGCACGAGCAGGGGAGCAGCTCCTCGTTTTACTTTGCCCCACCGCGTGAGCCCGACAACAAGAACAATCCCGCGCACCTGCCCAAGTGGTTCGACATCTTCGCGGCAGCCCATGGCGCAGCGTTCGATGTGCATGGCTGGTCGTACTTCCGTCGTGAAGGCTACGACTCGTTCTATCCGGGCTACGGCGAAGGGTGGCCCATGCTCACGGGCTCCGTCGGCATGCTGTTCGAGAGCGCGTCGAGTTCAGGCGGTGCCGTGATGCGCAACGACGGTACGCTGCGCACGCTCCGCCAAGCGGCGTTCGAGCATTTTACGGCCGAGTGGGCCACGGTGAAGACGTCGGCGCGTCGGCGCACGGAGTTGGTACGCGACTATACGACAGCGCGTGCGAACGCGATCACGGTGAACGGCAAGGGGCCGCTGCGGGCGGTGATGCTGGCGCGCGACGGCCAAGGTCGGGCTGATTCGCTCGTGCAGAAGCTGCGCGACAACGGCATCGAGGTGCAGCGCCTCACGGCGGATGTCTCGGTGGCTAACGCCACCATGTATGCTGGTGGCACCGTACCCGTGATGACCGCCAAGGCCGGCAGCTATGTCGTCGATCTCGCGCAGCCGCAGGGGTATCTGGCCAAGGCGTTGCTGGAGCCCGATGCCGCACTCGATTCGGCGTTCATCAAGTTCGAACTGGAGCTGCGTCGCACTGGGCAGCGCAATCGCTTCTACGACATGACCGCATGGTCGCTGCCGTTGGCGTGGCGCGTGGATGCCTACGCGTTGTCGGCGGTGCCGGGCTCACTGGCGTTGGTGACCGACATGCCGCGCACATTCGTGGCGCCGGCCCGCTCGGTGTACGGCTATGCCTTTGCGCCGGGGAGCGAGTCGAGCATTCGTTTGCTGGCGTCACTGCTCACCGACTCGGTGCGCGTGTGGTACGCCCCGTATTCGTTCACATCGAAAGCCAACAAGTTTCCCAATGGCGCCTTCGTGATTCGTGCCGCGCTCAATCGCGCGGACATGCACGAGGTGGTCATGCGTCGCGCCGCCGAAGCCGGTGCACAGCTGGCCTCCATTCCGTCGGCCGGTGTGGACGAAGGCACCGACCTGGGGAGCAATTCGGTGATCCCGGTACAGCGCCCCAAGGTGGCGTTGCTGGGTGGGGCGCCGGTGAACGGGTCGTCGTTCGGCTTTGCGTGGTACGCGATGGATCAGCGCATCGGCTACGCCAGTACCCTGGTTGACGCGAACTTCGTGGCGGGTGGCGACATGAGCGGCTTCAACACGCTCATCGTGCCGTCGGTGCAGGCCGGTGCCCTCGATCGGGTACTGGGTGACGCCGGTCGCGCGCGCCTGGCCGACTGGGTGCGCAACGGCGGCGTGCTGATCACGATCGACGCGGCGAGTGCGTGGGTGGCGCAGGAGCGCGTGGGGCTCGTGCGTACGCGGGTGAAGCGCGACTCCACCCGCGCCGACAGCACCGGTGGCGCGCCGTTGCCGAGCAGCTTGCCGGGTGTGCTGGCCCGCGCCACGATCGACACCCTGTCGCCGCTCATGGCCGGGGTGTTGAACCGCGAAATGCCGGTGTTCGTGAACAGCGATCGCGTATTCACGATCCCGAAAGACCTCGCGGCCGGTGACGCCGTGATGCGCTTCGCCCCGGCGGCGCGGGTGCGGATTGCGGGCTACTACTGGCCCGAAGCCGCGGCGAAGCTTGGCGGCTCGCCGTACCTGTGGACCGAGCGGGCCGGACGCGGACGTGTGATCATGTTCGCGCACGATCCGGTGTACCGGGATCAGCAGCGTGGGACGCTGCCGATTTTTGCGAATGCGGTACTGTTGGGGGGGAGCTACTAGGGAGTGCTTGCGGCCGGCACTCACGTGAGTGTGGAGTGGCGAGTTTGAGAGTCGGGT
>NZ_JBILKJ010000248.1:0-3079 GCF_044376735.1 Gemmatimonas sp. | reverse complement strand
TCAACGGCGAGATCGCAACCTCGAACCGCCAGAACACGGATGACACCGATACGAAGGAAACAACACAGATAAGCGAAAAGCGCTGTTGGCTTATCCGTGTTGGTTCGGTGAGCTCCGTGTCATCCGTGTTCTGGCCGTTCGCCGTTGCTGTTCGCCGGTGCCGTTCGCCGGTGCCGTCCGCAGACCAGACCTACCGCATGGAATGGCAGTTGTATCCGTCGCGCGGCCAGCAGCGGTGCTCAACGGCGAGATCGCAACCGCGAACCGCCAGAACACGGATGACACCGATACGAAGGAAACAACACAGATAAGCGAAAAGCGCTGTTGGCTTATCCGTGTTGGTTCGGTGAGCTCCGTGTCATCCGTGTTCTGGCGGTTCGCCGTTGCTGTTCGTCGGTCAGACCTACCGCATGTAATGGCAAGTGTACCCGTACGGATTCTTCTGCAGGAAATCCTGATGCTCGCCCTCGGCCGTCCACCACGTGGCTTCCGGCGCGATCTCCGTCGTGATCGGCCGCTTCCACAGCCCGGACTGCGCCACGCGCGCCTTCACGCGCTCCGCCGTGTCGCGCTGCTCGGGCGTGGTATAAAAGATGGCCGACCGGTACTGCGTCCCCACGTCGTTGCCCTGACGGTTCAGCGTGGTCGGATCGTGCAAGCGGAAGAACCAATCCTCGAGCAGTGACGCAAAACTCAACACGGTCGGGTCAAACACAATGCGCACCGCTTCCGCGTGCCCCGATGCGCTGTCGTGCGTGTCGTCGTACACCGGGTGCTCCACCCAACCGCCCGTGTACCCCACGTCGGTGTCGAGCACACCCGGAACGGCGCGCAGAATCTCTTCCACGCCCCAGAAGCAACCCCCGGCGAGAATCGCGACTTCGGTTCTCCGGTCGCTCATACGAACAGCCGACGGAACTCGCCATACCCTTCCGCGTCGAGCTGCTCGAGCGGAATGAAGCGCAACGATGCGGAGTTGATGCAGTAACGGAGCCCACCAGCTTCGCGCGGGCCGTCGTCAAACACGTGCCCCAGATGCGAATCGGCGTCCTTCGACCGCACTTCCACCCGGCGCATGCCATGCGAGCGGTCTTCCTTCTCCAGCACCTGCGGCGCCACGGGCTTGGTAAAGCTCGGCCAGCCGCAGCCGGAGTCGAATTTGTCGAGCGACGAAAACAGCGGCTCACCACTCACGATATCGACGTAGAGGCCGTCTTCGTGGTGATCCCAGAACGCATTGCGGAACGGCGGTTCGGTGCCCGATTGCTGGGTGACCGTGAACTGCTCGCGCGTGAGCGTCCGAGCCAGTTCGTCGACGGAAGGCTTTTTGAAGGCTGACATAGTGGAGGATATACACAGAACGAGTGCGCGGAGTGCCCGACACGGGTGTGCCCGACAGGGAGGGCGTCCCTATTTTTGCCAGCGTGGACACTCTCCGTTTCGACAACCGCTTCGTAACCGAACTGCCGGGCGACCCCGATCGCTCGAACCGGCGCCGGCAGGTGCTCGGCGCCGCCTGGAGCGCAGCCGAGCCAACACCGGTCGCCGACCCCAGCCTGCTGGCCCACGCGCACGAGGTGGCCGCTCTGGTGGGTATCGCCGAAGACGACGTGCAGTCGCCGGCATTTGCTCACGTGTTCGGCGGCAACGCGCTGCTGCCGGGTATGACCCCCTACGCCGCCTGCTACGGCGGGCACCAGTTCGGCAACTGGGCCGGTCAGCTGGGCGACGGACGGGCCATGTCGCTGGGCGAAGTGTTGAACGACGCCGGCGAGCGCTGGGAACTGCAGCTCAAGGGCGCCGGCCCCACGCCCTATTCGCGCACGGCCGATGGGCGCGCCGTGCTGCGCTCGTCGATCCGCGAATTCCTGTGCAGCGAAGCGATGCATCATCTGGGCGTCCCCACCACCCGCGCGCTGTCGCTGGTGTCCACCGGCGACAGCGTCGTGCGCGACATGTTCTACAACGGCAACGCGGCCCCCGAACCGGGGGCGATTGTCTGTCGCGTGGCGCCGTCGTTCATCCGCTTCGGCAACTTCGAGATTCTCGCCGCGCGTGACGACCTCGCGCTGCTGGCCCAGCTTGTCGATTTCACCATCGCGCGTGACTTCCCGCAGTTGGCTGGCATCGCCGAGACCACCGAGCGTCGCGTGGCGTGGTTCGCCGACGTGTGCGAACGCACCGCGCACATGATCGTGCACTGGATGCGCGTGGGCTTCGTGCACGGCGTGATGAACACCGACAACATGTCGATTCTGGGACTCACGATCGACTACGGACCGTACGGCTGGCTCGACAACTTCGACCCGACGTGGACACCCAACACCACCGATGCCAGCATGCGCCGGTATCGTTTCGGACAGCAGCCGGCCATCGCGCAGTGGAATCTCGTGCGCCTCGCCGAAGCTATCGCGCCACTCTTCGAGACGGGCGACGCCCTGCAGCGCGCCCTTGAGCGGTTCGGCGACGTGTACCTGGCCGAGTACGAAGCGATGAACGCCGCCAAGTTCGGGTTCACGGCGCGCGGCGAGGCGGAACAGCTGGTGGTGCGCGAGGGCTTCGCGCTGTTGTACGAAGCCGAGGTGGATTACACGCTGTTCTTCCGCGCGCTCGGCGAGATCGGTGACACGCTCCCCGGTGAACATCCCAGCCGCCTGCTCGGCGACGTGTTCTACGACGAGGCCAAGCGCGACGCCAAGGCCGACGCCCTCGACGCGTGGTTGCGTCGTTGGCACGCTCGGGTGCAACAGCACGGCCGGAGTGCGGCCGAACGCCAGACCGCGATGCACGCGGTCAATCCGCGCTATGTCCTGCGCAACTATCTCGCGCAGCAGGCCATCGATGCCGCCACCGCAGGCGACACGTCACTCGTGCACACGTTGCTCGAGGTCATGCGGCGGCCGTACGACGATCAGCCGGAGTATGCGCACTTCGCCGCGCGCAGGCCCGAGTGGGCGCGGGTGAAGGCCGGGTGTTCGATGCTGAGCTGCAGTTCGTAACCCGACCGGCCCCGTCTACTTCCCGGCGTTCTCCTGCTTGGCCTGATTGCGCGTCACGCCCGCGATGAACAACAGCGCTT
>NZ_JBILKJ010000110.1:0-9571 GCF_044376735.1 Gemmatimonas sp. | reverse complement strand
GTGCCGAGCGACGTGATCTGGTCGGGGAACCTGGTGGCGGTGCTGTTCGATGCCTCGGCCACGCAAATCGAGCGGATCCGCCTGACGATCACGGCGGGCGCGCCGCAGCCGTTGAGTGAGGCGGCGAAGGCGGCGAAGGCGGCGGCGGATACGCCGGTGGTGCAGACGCTGCCCCCGTTGCCGGCGCGCTGACGGAACCCCGGGGAACGCAGCGGGCCGCCACGCGCGATGCGTGACGGCCCGTTGTTTCTCTCTACATTATCAAATCATCAATAAGACGTTATCGCGACATTTTCTCGCATTCCTAGCGTGCACCGGCGTGGGCCGGGGGCTGCGAATCGAGGATCGCGCCGAGTGCTTCGGCGGTCCAGCTGATGGCGTTCGTGTAGTACGAGCCGATCTTGGTCGGGTCGACCCCCATTTCCTTGGCGAGTTCGGTGGCGTTCTCAAAGAGGCCGAGTTCGTACGATTCGGCGAAGCTGATCGCGAGGGCGTAGGGACCGCAGCGATCGAGCAGCGCGTCGTTGGCCTCGGTGCTGAGGGCGACCCGGGAGAGAATCTCGGGCAGCGGCATACGGAACACGCCGTCGAGCAGGGAGAAGAGGCCCACGAGGAAGAGGGTTCCACCGTCGCGAGGGCCACCCTCGAGCTGTTCGAGCAGGCGGCCGCGTTCCACGGCCTGACGCACCAGTTCCTGATCCACGCCATTCGACGACCGCCGGACGGCGGCGACGGCGACGGCGAGCCAGCGGAGGAACGCGGCGCGGCCGATCAGGCGGAGCGCCTGCCCGATCGAGCTGACGCCGCGCATGCCGATACCGGCCGAATTGACGAGACGCAGCAGCTGGAACGTCAGGACCGGATCGGTCGAGATGAAATCCTCGAGCTGGCGGTCGTTGATGTTCGCGTCACGGGCCATGCCCATGAGTCGCATGGCGGCGACCGTGGACTGCGGCATGTTGGCCGCTGGCAGCGGTTCGGGGCGGCTGAAGAACGTGCCCTGAAACGCGTCGAAGCCCAGCCCGAGGACCACCTCGTACTGCTCGAGCACATCGATCTGGGTCGCGATCAGCTTGGGGGCATTCTTGCCAGTCCCTTGCGTGATCCGGTCGCAGATCTGGCCGATCGTGACGGCATTCTCGCTGCGGGTATCGATGCGCACCCAGGAGACGAACGGCACCAGCGCCTCCGACGGGCCGGCGATCTCACCCACGTCGTCGAGGGCGAACAGGCCCCCGTGCGCGCGATATCGGGCGATCGCGTCGGTCACCGCGTCGTCGGCGACGAGATCGGGGGGGAGCATGACGATGGCCGAGCCAGGCTCCGCCATGTGGAACACGTCCTCGACCAACTGCGTCCGTGTGCACGCCACGAAGGCCGGCAGGCGGTTCCGTACCAAGTCGAAGGTGCCGCTCAGGAAGCTCTCGGCAAATCCACCTTGCCCTTCCGCAGTGTCCTTGAAGCGGATCTCGTACCCCAGCAGGGCGCCGGTGGTACCGAACATGGGCTGACGAACCAGGAAGAATTCTGACATTGGTCGGGGAAGAACTCGGTGCAGGGGTGGCGCAGACAGCACTCGCTTAGCGACCATATGACGATTCACCTGATCGCCGGGCACACATTCGGGCTTCGCGCCGAATCCGGTGAGCCCTGTCATCTCCCTTCGGTCAGACATGAGCATTACCACGCTCGACGGAAGCCTTCACCGCGGCTGCGGTGGCCGGTACGCGCTGCAGACGGAAACGGTGACCATGCGCATCAGCGGCATGGCGACCGAGGTGACGCGCGAGTTCTATCGGTGCGAGAAGTGCGGACACGAGAACCGGACCATCGACCAGCGCGACGTGGCGGAGAAGACGGCGACTGAGCAGATCCGGGTTGCCCACGATCTGCTGGCGCCGAAGGCGATCCGGCAGCTGCGGGAATCGCTGGGGCTTACGATCCCGCAGTTCGCGGAGCTGTGCTACGGCACGCCGAAGGGGATCGTGGAAGGGTGGGAGAAGGGCAAGTACCTGCAGAATCGCGACGCCGACGCCTTGATTCGTGGGCTGCTCGATCGCGAGACGCTGGAGACGCGGGCGGCGAAGGCCGGTGTGACGCTCCCGGCGATCGTCGATCCGGCCGCCTCGGCCGACGCAGCATCCGCCTCCACCGTCTGATTCCGAGGACGCTGCCATCGCGCTGATCATCGCCCACGAGCTGACCCGTCGCTTCGGCGACGTGACGGCGCTCGACGGCCTGACCGTGTCCATCGAGCCGGGGATCACCGGACTGGTGGGATCGAACGGGGCTGGGAAGAGCACGCTGGTGAAGATTCTGCTGGGGCTGCTGGAGCCCTCCAGTGGATCGGCCACCGTGCTGGGGCATGATGTGCAGCGGGAAAGCGGGGCGATCCGCTCGCTGGTGGGCTACATGCCGGAGCACGACTGTCTGCCCCCGGAGATGACGGCAGCGGAGTTCGTGTCGTTCATGGCCAGATGTTCGGGGCTGCCGGCCGCGGCGGCGCGTGAACGCGCGGCCGAAGTGCTGCGCCATGTGGGGCTGTTCGAGGAGCGCTACCGGCCGATGCGCGGCTACTCCACCGGGATGGCGCAGCGGGTGAAGCTGGCGCAGGCGCTGGTGCACGATCCGAGCATTCTCGTGCTCGACGAGCCCACGAACGGACTCGATCCGGCCGGCCGCGACGAGATGCTGGCGTTGATTGCGCGCACGGGCCGCGAGTTCGGCATCTCGGTGTTGGTGTCGTCGCACTTGCTCGGCGAGCTGGAGCGCGTGTGCGATCATGTGGTGTTGATCGACGCCGGACGTCTCGTGCGCGCGGAGCGCCTCGGGGCGCTGACCGGTGAAACGGGCACGTTGCTGGTGGAAGTGGACGGCGACGTGGAGGCCTACTGCGCGGCGTTGCTGGCGCATGGGCTGGTGGTGCAGCGCGACCGGTTGCGCGTGCTGGTGGAGCTGCCGAGCGGCGACGACGCGGAGAGCGTGGCGCGCGTGTTCGCGGCGCACGACACGGTGCGCGATGTCGCCGTCGCGACCGGCGCAGGGCTGCTGCGCATCGAGCGGCGTCGTGGGCATCTCGAAGACCTGTTCGCCGGGGCGATCTCGTGAGCGACGCGACGACCGACACCACCATCCACGACCTCGGCTATCGACGCTACGAGGGCGCGCGCGAAGGCGTGCGCGGCGCGTGGCGGGCGCTGTTCGGGCAGGGATTCCGGGCGATGTTCGGACTGGGACGTCCGCTCAAGTCGAAGGCGGTACCGGCGTTCGTGCTGGCGGCCACGATGCTGCCCTGTCTCGCCACGTTGGCCGCGTCGTCGGCCACCAAGGGGCAGCTGCCGATCATGTACGGCAACCTGATCGAGTCGCAGCTCATCCTGTTCGTGCTGTTCGCCGCGGCGCAGGCGCCCGAGGTGATGAGTCACGATCAACAGCATCGGGTGTTGCCGCTGATGCTCACGCGCGAGGTGACGCGCGATGTGTACGCCAGCGCGCGGCTGGCCGCGGTGTTGTGTGCGTTGCTGGTGGTGTGCGCGGCACCGCTGCTGTTGCTGTATGTCGGCGAAATCGGGATTGCGGCCGACCCGGCGTCGGCGTTCACCACGATGGGGACCAAGGCGGGGCCGGTGCTGCTGCAAGCGACACTCACGGCCTGGGTGATCGGTGCCATTGGCGCGGCGATGGCGTCGATGACGGCGCGGCGCGCCTACGCCACCGCCTCGGTGATCGGCGTGTTCCTGGTGGCCGCGGCGGTGTCCATCGGGCTCGACGATCTGGCCGGCGTCTCGGCCGACGTCGCGAGGTTCATCGATCCGCTGCGCTCGCTGCACACGATGGCGCTGATCCTGTTCGGCGAGAAGAATCGCGCGATGGAGCTCGTGCCCCCGCCGCCGCTGTGGATGTTCGCGCTGCTGGCGGTGGCGCTTGGCGCGCTCGGCGTGCTCGCGACATTCTGGCGTGTGCGCCGGGTGCGCGTATGAGCGACCGCGCCGCTCCGCTCGTGTTCGAGCACGCGTCACATTGGTATGGCGACGTGGTGGCCGTGAACGACGTGACTTGTCGTATCGAGGCCGGCATTACGGGGCTGTTGGGTCCGAATGGCGCTGGTAAAAGCACGATGCTGCAGATGGCGGCGGGATTGCTCGCGCCGTCCAGCGGAACGGTGCGCGTGTACGGCGAGTCGCCGCTCGAACATCCGTCGATCTTTCGAAAGGTCGCCTTGGTGCCGGAGCGTGAAGCGCTGCCGTCGATGCTGTCGGCGCGTGCCTTCGTGGAAGCGCGCGCGGTGTTGCTGGGGCTGCGCGATCCGAAGACGGCCGCGCTGCGCGCCCTGACCACGGTCGAGATGGACACCGTGGCCGACCGCACGGTGGGCGGGTTCAGCAAAGGCATGCGACAGCGTACCAAGCTGGCGGCCGCCCTCGTGCACGAGCCCACGCTGTTGTTGCTTGACGAACCGTTCAACGGACTCGATCCGCGGCAGCGTCTGCACATGATGCGCCTGCTGGAGGCACGCGCGAGTGAAGGCACGGCGGTGTTGCTCAGTTCGCACATCCTCGAAGAAATCGAAGGCGTGGCGTCGCGCATTCTGGTGATGTTGTCGGGGCGCCTCGCGGCGAGCGGCGATCATCGGACGCTGCGTCGCATGATGACCGACCGGCCGCACACCGTGCGCCTCCGCTCCACGAACGATCGCGCGCTGGCATCGGCGCTGCTGTCGTCGCCCACCGTGATGGGGGTCGATCTCGAGGCCGATGCCTTGGTCGTTCGAACGGCGGACTACACCGGGTTCGCGCATCAGGTGGGTGTCGTCGCGAAGCAGGCGTCGATCACGTTGCTGGAAGTGCAGCCTACTGACGAGTCGCTGGAGCACGTGTTCGCCTATCTGGTGGCGCGATGAGCGTGGCATATGGTCGTATTTCGCCGTGGGCCACGGCGCGCGTGCTGGTGCGGCTCGCGTGGGCGCGCACCTTCTCCGTCACGCTGGTGGCCGGGGTGACCGGATTGCTGTTGTTGCCGGTGCTCTTCGCGTTGGCCTTTGCCGCGCGCGGCAGCTTGAGCGGCGATCCGGTGGTGTTTCTGGTGCAGCGCTACGACACGCTGGTGTGCGGGCTCGCCATGCCGTTGATCGGCTTGTTGCTGGGCACGAGCGCGTTCAGCGCCGAGACGGAAGACGGCACGCTGTTGTACCTCGTGACCACGACGACGCCGCGCTGGTGGATCGTGTGTGTGCGCGTGCTGTACGCGTCGATCGTGACGGGGCTGTTGTCGGCGTTCGCGGTGTGGAGTACCGGGGCGATCGCGGCCAACGGCAGCAACCCGGAGCAGGTCACCTCGGCGTTTACGGTGGCCGTGCTCTTCGGTGGCGCGACCTACGCGGCCCTGTTCACCGCGCTGGCCTTGCTGACGCGCCGGGCGCTGGTGGCCGGCCTCGTGTACGTGCTGTTCTGGGAAGGGGCGTTGAGTTCGACCTTTCCCGCGCTGCACTATCTCAGCGTGCGTCAGTGGACGCTGGCGGTGGCCGCGGCGCTCACGGATTCGTCGGAGCAGGTACTGCAGAATGGCCCGTCGCTCGCCGCGTCGGTGATCGGCGCGGTGGTGGTGGCGGTGCTGTCGGTGTACGTGGGTGGACGGCGACTGCAGCGACCGCGCATGCAGCGGTAACGGCGACCTACTCCTTACTCTGTTTTATCGCCGCTTGTAGTTCCAGATCCGGGAGTGCTTTCCGCAGCACGTGGTCGATCTGGGTGAGTCGTGCGGCCGGCGAGCGCTCGGCCAGCAGGCGATACCGGCTGGGCAGATCGAGATCGATCATGGCCCCGACGCTCCACGCCACCTGGGCGGCGTCCTCCGGCAGGTCGGGGAGTGGGTCGGTGTCGTCGTTCAGTGTGCGCACGGCCTGCACGACGCGCTTGAAACTGGCGATCACGTCGTCGGCGGCGACGGCGAGTGCCACCGGGGAGGCCCCGGCTTCATCCAATACGATGGTGCCGGTGGCCACGTGATACGGGGCCTCGTGCTCCACGAACGCCGTGAGGGCGAAGCGTTCGCGTCCGGTCACGATGATGTTGGCGCGGCCGTCGGGCATGATCTCGACGTCGGTCACTTCGGCCACGCAGCCGATGCGTCCGGCCGGCAGGTCGCGCTCGGCGACGCCCGGGATCGCGGCGATGATGCCGAACCGCCCATCGCTGGCGCGCACATCAGCGAGCATCTGCCGATAGCGCGGTTCGAAGAGGTGCAACGGGAGCCGAGTGCCGGGGAAGAGCACGACCCCGAGCGGGAAGATGGGCAGCGTGAGATCCGTCACGACGGACCGTTCCGGTGGTCATTTTCGACACAGTAGCGCGCCATCAAAACGGCACTATCAAGTCTGTATGGCACTCTGGTGACATCCAGGCGTGGCGCGGCCGGATGCGCCTGCCGCGCGTGCACGCTGGGTGCCGCGGTCGCCGACGCGGCCATGTGCTGGAGGGGATGTTGGCCCGAGCGGGGGGCGTTCATGCGGGCAGGCTATTGGTGAGGAGCGAGGTTGTCAATCAAACCGTGTCGGGAACGGCACGGATTGCTACCACTGACGGGGCGACGTGGATACATTGCCCTGCTGCCTGCGAAGTGCGGGTCCGGCGCCGTCGCCAAGTGGTAAGGCAGGAGACTGCAAATCTCCCACCGTCGGTTCGATTCCGACCGGCGCCTCTGAGGACTGCAGTTCTGAGTTTTGAGTTCTGGGTTCTGAGTATGAGGAAGCGGGCGACTCCCTGTGGGAGCCGCCCGTTTCATTTCCACCCGATCGAGCCGCCGGGACTAGTCCCAGTACGCGGTGAAGTCGTAGTACGCGGCGCCCGAGCGGCGATCGTAGATCCGGATGACCGCCGTGTAGCCGTTCCAGGCGCTCGGCTGCTGCACGACGGCGATGTCGCCGCGCCCTGACCGCACATCGATGGACAGGGTCACGTTCCGGTTCGGCAGCCCACGGCCACGGATGTCGGTGTTCACGTCACTGACGCGGTTGCCGCTGCGGGTGATGGCGTCCACGCGCCGGCCGGAGAGCTGGATCTCGACCACGTCGTCCACGCGGCCGCTCCAACTCAGCGAGCCGCCCTGATCGCGCCGGTCGTTGTCGCGCCCGATGCCACGCCCGACGCCACGGCCATCACGGCCGCCGCCGTAGTCGTCGACGTAGGCCGTCAGGCGGTACACGTCGGCGCCGCCGCGCGGGTCGCGCACTCGCAGCACGGCCTGATAGCCGTTCCGGGCGGATGGCTGTTCGATGACATCGACGTCGCCGCGACCGTCGTTGAGGACGACGAACACGTCGGCGCCGGTGCGAGGCAGGGCCGAGTTCACCCGCGTTCGGCTCGGCAGTGCGGCGTCGAAGCCGTGCGTGCTCACGTCGCGCCCACGCACCACGATCAGCACTTCACGATCCACGCGGCCGGTCCAGGTGAACAGGGCGCGATCGCCAAGCCCGCGATCACCCTGTGGCGCCGGCAGCGCGCCAGCCTGCGAAGTGGCCACGCAGAGCCCGGCCAGCACCGGCATGGTGATGACCGCGCGACGGACACGAGTAAACATCGAACGATGCAGCGTCATGTGCTCCTCCCGAGAGTGATAGTCACTGCCGTACGAGGCATCAGTGGTGCCACGCGGCGGGCTCGACGGCATGTGCTGGCGCGGCTGTCGTGTTCGTTATGCAAGTGCTTATGGCAGAACACGTTCACCGGATCCGCCGGCCGGCGTGACGATCGGCCGGTGGGTCGGTCGCACCCCGACACTGTCTCCAACCGTGGACAGCTCCCGCTGTGGCGACAGGACGCCAACGATCGAACGTGACCGGGAAGACGTTCGGGCGTGCCGTCCTCCCGCTACATTGCCCGACGCCATGGAAAGCCTGACGTGACCTCGAATCCACTGCGGTCTGCGCGACCGGCGTTGACGGCGCTGACCGTCATGGTGCTCGCCTTTGCGACGCTCGGACATCGGGCCGAGGCGCAGGGACAAACGCCCTCGTCGGCACCAGCCCGCGCGGAGCAGGCCTGGCGCGATGCGCTGGCCGATTCGCTGGTGCGTCGCGCGATCGATCGTCGCAGCGTACAGCTCGCCGACAGCACGCTGCTGAGCTACACCGCCGACGCGCATGGCTTTCTGGCCTTTCTGGCGCAGCTGGGCGAGGGCGTGATCATTCCGCCCAAGGTGGTGCAGAGCGAGGAGCTGCAGCTGACGATCGCCTGGTGGCAACCGGGGCGCAGTGCGCAGCGACTGGTGGGGCGCCGCGACACCACGCTGCTGCCGGCCGACGTGGGCTACTATCGCGATCGCTATAGCGTGGTGCTCGACAACCTGCCCGATCGTATTCGTCTTGGTGACGGGCAGGATGTGCGCGACGTGCCGCACCCGCTGGCCGCGCTCGGTCCACGCACGTATGAGTACGCGATGGGCAGTGCGCTGCGTATCCGCATTCCCGGTCGTGAGATCGTGGTGGATGAAGTGAAGTTCCGCCCGCGCGATGCGGCGCAGCCGGCGGCGGTGGGCTCGGTGTATCTCGATCGGGAAACGGGTGCGGTGGTGCGGTTGTCGATGACGTTCACGCGCGCGGCGATCATCGACAAGCGCATCGAAACGCTGGTGGTCACCCTCGAGAACGGACTGGTGCGCGAACGCTATTGGCTGCCGCGCCGCCAAGAGGTGGAAGTGTCGCGCGGCAGTACATGGTTCGATATCCCAGCGCGCGGCATCGTGCGCGGTCGCTGGGAGATTTCGGGCTACACGGTAAATGAGCGCATCGCGCAGAGCACGATGCTGTCGCCGCGGTGGAGCGCGGTGCCACGTGACTCGGCCAAGGCGTATCCGTTCACCGGTCGCGTGATCGATGTGCTTCCGCCGGAAATCCAGATCGCCAGCAGTGAAGAGGTGCTGCGCGCTCGTGTGCAGGCCGAGGCGGCGATCCGCAGTGCGATGCTCTCGCGCCCCACGACCGCGTCGGTGACGGGGCGCGGGATCAGTGATCTCGCGCGCTTCTCCCGCACCGAGGGGCTGGCCCTCGGTATTGGCGCGTCGCATCGCAGCAGCCTTGGTGTGCAGGTGGGTGGTCGGGTGCGCTACGGGTTTGCCGATGCGCAGCTCAAGGGGCAGCTGGCGATCGGTCCGGTGCCGGCGTTCGGACGCACGCCACTCATTCAGCTGTTCGCCGAGCGCGACTACCGCGATCTCGCCTTCGCTGAACGGGCGGGCGTCACGAACACGCTGGGGGCGGCGCTGTTCGGCAGTGATTACACCACGCAGGTGGACACGCGCGCCATCGGTGTGCTGTGGCGCCGCCGGCCCACGAGTGCGTTCACCTGGCGGCTGGCGTACGAGCAGGACCGGCCGTTGACGGTACAGGCGTCGTCGGTATCGGGGCGTTTTGCGCCCACGCTCGCGGCGTGGGACATCGCCGGGGTGCGCGCCGAGGTGCAGGGGACCGGCGGGTGGGTGGGTGCCGATGCGCGTGGCGCACGCGGCACCTGGTCGTTGCAGGGGAGCGCCGGCGCGTATGACGGGACGCGGATGCTGGCGGCTCGGGCGCAGGGGC
>NZ_JBILKJ010000109.1:0-9581 GCF_044376735.1 Gemmatimonas sp. | reverse complement strand
TGCATCGGGGGGCCCCGCCCACGGCCCATGGCCGATGGCCCACGGCCGAGAGCCGAGAGCCTCACAGCCCCAAGCCCTCAGAGCCCAGAGCCCAAAGCCCAGCCCCCACAGCCCCTCGACCACAGTCGGAAGCCTAACTTCCCCCTCAACTTTCTCGCCATGACGATACTGCAACCTGCGATGAGTCCCCCCCTCATCGCCACCGCGCGCTTGCGACTCGACCAGTTAACTGTCGACGACGCGGCATTCATCGTGGCGCTGCTCACCGACCCCGACTGGCTGCGCTACATCGGCGACCGCGGCGTGCGTACCGAGGACGATGCGCGTCGCTATCTCGAGACGGGGCCGATGGCGTCGTACGCCGCGCACGGGTTTGGACTGTACCGCGTGGCGAGGCGGGATACTGGCGTGCCGATCGGGATTTGCGGACTGCTGCGGCGCGCGACGCTTTCCGACGTGGACCTCGGCTTCGCGTTTCTGCCGGCGCATCGCGGGCAGGGGTTCGCGCGCGAGGCGGCGGCCGCTACGCTGGCGTACGCGCACGCTACACTCGGGCTCACACGCATCGTGGCAATTGTATCGCCGGAGAACGCCGCGTCGATCCGCGTGCTGGAAACGCTCGGGATGGCGCAGACCGGAACGGTCCGGCTCAGCGCCGATGCTGAGCCGGTATGTCTGTACGCGCCGCTCCCTACTTCTTCAGATCGTCGAAGTTGAGCTGATAGATCGGATCGACCGGGGTGCGCGGCGTGAGCATCAGCAGGTCGTTGATGAGCCCCGTGTGTAGGTCGTATACCCATCCGTGGATGTGAAGGTCCCGTCCTTCCTGCCATGCATGCTGCACGAACGAGGTTTCGGCCAACTTCCACACCTGTTCCTGCACATTCAGCTCCACCAGCCGGCGCAGACGGCGCTCTTCATCGTCGATGCCGTCCAGCTCGTGCCGGTGAATGCGATACACGTCCTTGATGTTACGCAGCCACTTGTTGATCAGCCCCAGGTGCTGATGCGAGAGTGCGTTGCGCACGCCGCCGCAGCCGTAGTGCCCGCAGACGATGATGTGCTTCACCTTCAGCACTTCGACCGCGTACTGCAACACGCTGAGCATGTTGAAGTCGGTGTGAATCACCTGATTGGCGATGTTGCGGTGCACGAAGAGCTCGCCGGGACCAGTGCCGGTGACGTCTTCCGCCGGGACTCGGCTGTCCGAGCAGCCGATCCAGAGGAATTCCGGCGTCTGGTCATTGGCCATCCGCAGGAAATAGTCTTCACGGACGTTCAGCTTGTCCGCCACCCATGCCTTGTTGGCAAGCAGCAACTTCTTATGCGACTCCATGCGTCAGTCTCCGCTTGCGGTAGTTTTGGGTCTTGTCGAAAAACTGCTTGAACTCGATGTCGATGCGCTTGTGCGAGGCACCTTCTGAAAAGTCGACGACGACATCGTAGATGTCATCATCGATGAAGACGGCCTTCGTGCCGTCGATGATCAGGCTCGAATCCGACGGAAGATTCATGAGCTTCGACTTGAGCTCCGTCTTGTTCACGAACGACGCATCCTTGTTGAAGCGTAGCAGGTACATCGCGTCTTGCCGCACCAAGGTAAACGCCGAGTGCTGATTGGTGCGAACCACGAAGAAGACACCGAACACGAGGCCCACGAGTACTCCGGTGAGCAGATCGGTGAAGACGATGGCCAGCACCGTGACCATGAACGGCAGGAACTGGTTGGTGCCGGCCTTGTACATGGTCTGATACAGGGCCGGCTTCGTGAGCTTGTAGCCCACCATGATCAGTACCGCCGCGAGGCTGGCCAGCGGAATGCGATTGAGCAGGGCGGGGATGGCCACGACGCACACCAGCAACAGCACGCCATGGATGAACGACGACCATCGCGTTCGTGCACCCGCGTACACGTTCGCCGAGCTTCGCACGATCACCGCGGTGACGGGCAGGCCGCCGAGCATGCCGGCGGCGATGTTGCCCACGCCCTGCGCGATGAGCTCACGATTGGGCTCGGAGATCCGACGCTGCGGGTCGATCTTGTCGGAGGCCTCGAGCGACAGCAGGGATTGGATGCTCGCCACCACCGCCAGCGTGATCGCGGTGGAATACACGCGGGCATCGTTCCACCGTGACCAATCCGGCGACGTGATCTGGGCCAGGAGCGTGCGTGCGCCGCCGGCCGGGAGCGTCACCAGATGTCCATCTTCGGCGCGCAGGTAGAAATCGGTGAAGAAGGCGCGGAAGATCTCGTTCATCGTGATGCCGACGATCACCACGAGCAACGCGCCGGGAATCATGGCGAGGCGCTTGTGCTGCTTCACCCGCGCGGAATCCCACGCGATCAGGATCGCCAACGACACGGCGGCGATCAGTACGGCTTCGATATTGGCCGTCGCGATCGCATCGGCGATATCGGAAAGGGTCGTAGACGCCCCGTCGTCGGCGCGAAAGAAATCGAAGTCGCCTTCGAACGACTTGTCCCGCCCCAACGCATGGGGGATCTGCTTGAGGATGATCACCACGCCGATCGCGGCCAGCATCCCCTTGATCACCGCATTGGGCACGAAGTCGGCCACACGGCCTGCCCGCACCAGGCCGAATCCGATCTGCATGATCCCCGCGATCAAGACGGCGAGCAGAAACGCGGAAAACGAGCCCAGACTCTGAATGGCGGTGGCGACGATCACCGCCAAGCCGGCGGCCGGGCCGCTCACGCTGACTGACGACGAGGAGAGCAGCGAGACGACCAACCCGCCGATGATGCCGGAGATCACGCCGGAAAACAGCGGGGCACCCGAGGCGAGGGCGATGCCGAGGCACAGCGGAAGCGCCACCAGGAACACCACCAGTCCGGATCGAAGATCCTCGACCGGAAAGGCGCCGCCCGACGGCGATGGAGAATCAGGTCTGGGTGATGTCATGCGTGGGGTGCGGAGTGGAGGGAGGAGCGGTTGTTCATCGCCCCGGGAGCTGAGGCAACGCGTCCACGAACTCGATAATCTGCATGCGGTGCTCGGCGGTGGGGAGTCGTCCCATCCCACCGCCGATGTTGTCGAGCATGTTTTTGGCCTGACTGGTGGCTGGCGTGACGGCGGTGATGGCGGGGTGGGTGAGCGTGAACTTGAGGAAGAACTGCGCCCAGGTGGTGGCGTCGAACTCCTTGGCGAAAGCCGGCAGTTCCTTGCCGGCGGCGCGACGGAACAGGCTGGTGCGACCGAACGGCGCGTAGGCCAGCACGGCGATTTTCTTTTCGAGGGCAAGCGGCAGGATCACGTCTTCGACGTCGCGATTGTCGGCGGCGTAGTCCACGCCGATGAAGTCGAGCGGCTCGTTGCGCATGACCTCGATGAGCTGCGCGTACTGGTTGGGGAAGGTGGTGGTGATCCCCACGTAGCGCACGCGGCCGGCCTTCTTGAACTCACGCACGATGGGGAGCTGCGTAGCCGGGTCGCCCATATTGTGCACCTGCATGAGATCGATCTTGGGCTGCTTGAAGATCGCGAACGACTTCTCGATCTGCGCCCGCGCCGCTGCGGGATCGGCCGATGCCCCACCGCGCCCGGCCACGTTCACCTTGGTGGCCCAGAACAACTTGCTGGCGATGCCGAGTTCGTTCACGATGCCGCCGGCCACCTGCTCGGAGGCGCCGTAGGAGGGCGCGGTGTCGAACACGCGGGCCCCGCGATCGGCCATGGCTTGAAAGACGGCCTTGAGGGCGCTGGCGTCTTCGGCGCGTGCCACGGTGGCGAAGGTGGCGGAGCTGCCGAGTCCGATCACGGGGATCATCTCGCCGGTGCTCGGGATCGCGCGCTGCAGCAGCTGGCCTTGGGGGAGGCGGTCGAGGGCGGCGAGGAGACGGGGGGAGAGGCCGAGCGTGGCGCCGAGGGTGGCGGACACGCCCAGGAAATCGCGGCGAGTGATCATGATCGAGACGGGCGGGTGGGGCGGGAGGGCCATCGGGCGTTCCATGTAGTAACGTGCCTCAGTGTCCCCGCGCTGGCTATGGCCGTGAGGCGCTCGCCGCGTCGGTGTGACTCAGCGCCCGTCCAGCATGGCGTCGATCTCGTCGTCCGCTCCCTCGCCCAGCACGAGATCCGACAGGTCCTCGTCGTCGAGCAGCGCCCGCTCGTCGTACTCGTATGTATTGGGATAGTCGGTCACGCTGTTTTCGCCGACCAGCATCAGCGTGAGGCGAACGGTGGCCAGTACCCGCAACGGAATCTTCTCGAGGGTTTCGAGCCACTGGTCGGAGTGTGGTGCGGCGATGCCCCAGCGCATGGTGGGCGAGTGGTCGCGCATGGTGAGCAGCAGACGACCGAGCGCGGTGCAGAGTTGGTCGTCGCGACTCGCCGGGTTCGCGTCGTGGAGCAATTCAATATTGAAGCATTCATTGCCCTTGGTGGCCACGAGGGCACTCGCGGTGGGCGTGGCCATGGTCCAGCCGTCGTGCTCGGGGAATCGGTGTTCGCGGAGTGCGTGCTGCAGCTGCTGCGGGGTCAGCTTTCTGGTCATATCCCTCCGGGGTGAATAGGAAGGATACGGGAGGGGTCTGACAGTCTTGGGCTCGGCGCTGGCACGGCAACAGCAACAGCAACAGCTCGTTCACGCGAAGCGCGCGAAGACCGCGAAGGACGCGAAGAACAGCAACAACAATTCTTCCTTTTGTTGTTCTTCGCGATCTTCGCGGCCCTTCGCGAGCTTCGCGCGAACCTACGGGCTAGCGGCTACACACCGGCGTCACGGCGGCTATACTCTAGCGCATGCCACACGACCAGCTGTTCCTCCTGCGCGCCGACTTCGCCGACCCTGCACTCGGCCCCGGCGCGTACCACTGCACCGACTGCGCGCGCATTGAAGGGTTGCTGAGCTACTTCCCGACGCTCCGCACGCAGCTCGACGTGACGTATGTCGACTTTCCGCGGCCGCGCGCGGCGATTGTCGCGCTGCTGGGGGAGGCGTATCAGAACTGTCCGGTGCTGGTGGTGCTGAACCCGCGCCCGGATCACGCGGCGCTGTTGCGAGAGAGCGGCGACACAGGCCAGCGGTATTGCACGGGCGCCGATGCGATCACGGCGTATCTGCACGCGGCGTATGGGGTGAGTGCGGCGCACCCGTAGGGGTTAGGCTCATAGCATGAGCCGCCGTGCCACCGCGCGCTCATCATGTTCGAACGCATCCGCGAAGCTTTCGACCTCGTCCTTGGTGAAGCCGAGTGTCTTCGCGACGGCGCGCCACGAGGAGACTCCGCGTTCGACCTCGCCGATGATTGTCGCAGCTCGACCCTTGGCGAGTCCGAAATAGCGCGCGGTGTCCATCAGCGCCTCGAGTGACGCCGCGGGGCCGGCCTCTTCGCTGATCCAGGTCTTGAGCTCGCGGACGCGATCCGGAAACGGATTGATGTCGAACGCGGGGGACAATCGCCACAGGTCTGCGTCGACGTGGAGAAATCCATGGTTGTGGAGATGGTCATCCACGTTGTTGATGAGGATCGAGAAGGCGATGCGTCGCCAGAGCTCTTCCAGATCCGCGGCGGCATCGGCACTCTTTTGGCGAATGACGTCGGCAATCTCTGTGTAGGAGTGCTCTCCGGTGTCTCCGGCCGGGAGTGCCATGATGGTGGTGGACGACACGAAGAGCAGCCGTTGCACGTTGCCGGTTCGGGAATCGCGTACGCGGTCGAACCGCCGGATCACGGCGACCGGCACGCCGTCGCTGTCTTCGAGGCGCGCGTTGGCGGCGTGAATGTTGGCGGCGCGTGCGAGGTGCAAGGCGAGCACTTCGGCCTTGGTATACGCGCGCTCGTCGGCGATGCTCGGAAACTTGCCGAGGCAGAGTCCCCACTCGTCGTCGACGATCGTACACTTCGGCCGCATGCCCCCGAGTGACGTCCCGCGACCGCGCAGATAGTCGAGGTCCGCCATGGTCTCCGTGTTCTGCTCGACGGCGCGCGTGGCGCGGAACAGGTCTCCAAGTTCGAGGATCGGTGGCGTGGTGCGCGACCCTGCTGCGTGCGCCCGCTGACAGACTCCGTGTTCGTCCCGGAAGCGCAGTGCGCCAACGCGCGCCTCGTCATCGACGGCCAGCAGGAAGTCGAGCGCCGTGAGCAGGGGGTCGACACTCTCGCCGCGAGCCTTGGCTTCCTGTCGCTGCTTGGCGTGATGCCGGAGAATCACGCGTCGCGCCCAGCCGTCTGGCTCCGTATCCGCGATCGCACCGTGGAACCGCGACCCCGTGGCGCTTGCGGCATGAGGGGGAAACTGCGGGCCGGCGACGAGGGGAAGCGTTGGATCGATCGGATAGCGCTGCTCGCTCGACAGCCAGCTCTGGTCGTACTCAAAGGCCGCGTGTTCCCGGCGACCATCCTGTGTAAAGCGAAGATGCCCGACCAGGACGTCTCCCACGAGGACATCAAGGGTGCGTTGAATCGCCATGACGAGAGAGCTGGCCTGTGTGGTGAGACGGGCGCGCTACTTCGCCTGAGGGGTGCGCTTGGTGCGGACGCTGCTCGGCAGCTCGGCGATGTGCAGCGTGGTCCCGGTCTCATCGGCTTGGGGATCGGCCGCTTTCTCGAGCGCACCGGCATCGAGACCCAGCACGAACATGGCCATCAGATACGTGCCGATGGCGACGGTGGGGTCACCCTTCTCAACCCGCCCATAGGTCTGCCGGGTGACGCCGGTTCGCTCCGCCATGGATGCGAGCGTCAGCTTGCGCCGTCGGCGGGCGATGTTGAGCCCCTTGCCGAGGGTGATCAAGGAGCGACGGAGCCGATTGGGGAGCACATCGTCGGAGGCCATTGTGTATGATAAATAGTACCTGAGACAAGATCAAGGGTTATGTATCATACACACCAGCAGATTGTCGATGTTGATGTCCTCGTCCAGGTCGGGTCAGTGCACCCCTTCGCCACGACCATTGAGACGCCAGTTTGCGCGCTCGGTCGCTGTGCCGTGGCCAAGCCGCGGGTACCACGCAAGGGGCGCCGATATGCTGCGACCATCCGCCAGATCCACCGTCAACGTGTCGGTTGTGACCCGCACCGCCACGGCACACATCGGCCAGTGGTCCATCGGCGAAGTAGTCATCCCAGCTCCTCTGCCAGTCGACCGCGTGTACCCGCACCATCATGACGATACGCGCTGATTCGCCTCGCGGAGAGCCGCCGCCCGCGCTGCCTGTCAGACCCCTCTCCCACCTTGTCTCCACGGCCAATGACGGCGCCGTGATGACAATCAACGGAGAGTCTGATGCAACGTGTTGCGATTGCAGTGCTGATGATGGCAGTGATGACCGCGTGCGGCGGCGGGGGCGGAGATGGTGCCACAGCCCCCACGCCGCCGCCCGCGAATGTCGGCGTGGCCACGGTGACGGTGTCGCTGTCGCCGGCGCAGATCACGGTGGGCGCGACGGCGTCGGCCACGGCCGAGCTGCGCTCCAGCGCGGGTGCCGTGCTCGCGGGCCGGCCGGTGGATTGGTCGTCGTCGGCCCCCGCGATCGCCTCGGTGAATAGCGCCGGTGTGGTGTCGGCGATTGCGGCGGGGTCGGCCACGATCACCGCGACCAGCGAAGGGAAGAGCGGCAGCGCGTCGATCACGGTGGCCCCGGCGCCAGTGGCGACGGTGCAGGTGACGCTCGCACTGCCGTCGCTCACGCTCGGTACGGCGACCACGGCCAGTGCGGTGCTGCGCGACGAGCGGGGCGCGACACTGACGGGGCGCGCGGTGGCGTGGAATTCGTCCAGCCCCGCGGTGGCGACGGTGGACAACAACGGCGCGATTACCACGCTGGCGGTGGGGACCACGGTGATCACCGCCTCGAGCGAGGGGAAGAGCGCCACGGCTACGTTGACGGTGATCCCGGTGCCGGTGGCGACGGTAACGGTGGCGCTCGCGGCGACGCCGGTCGTCGTCGGTGGTACCACCACGGTTACGGCGGTACTGCGCGCCGCCAATGGCGCCACGCTAAGCGGACGGGCGGTGGTGTGGAGCTCGTCGGCTCCGGCTATCGCCACGGTGTCAGCCACGGGCGAGGTGACCGCGGTGGCTACGGGCACGACGGTGCTGACGGCCACCAGCGAGGGGCAAAGCGGCTCGGCCACGCTGACGGTGATCGTGCCGCCGGTGGCGACGGTGACGGTGGCGGGTGCGGCCACGCTGGCGCCGGGGGCGGTGAGCGGCTTTACCGCCACACTGCGAGACGCGGCGGGCGCAACTCTCACCAATCGTGCGACCAGCTGGAGCAGCAGCGATCCCAACGTGGCGTCGGTGTCGGCGTCCGGTACCGTCACCGCCATCGCGCCGGGTATCGCCGCGATCACGGCCAGCAGTGAGGGACGCACGGGCAGCGTCGTGCTCACGGTTCGCTACAACATCGCGACGGTGGTCTTCACCGGTGCGACGCGGGTGAAGGTGGGCGACAGCTACCCGTACACGATCACTGCACGGCTGGCCGATGGTACCGTGATCAACCGGCCGGTCACGTGGAGCATCGTGGAAGGCGGTCGAGCGCAGGTGAACGCCAGCGGGGTGATGACGCCGTTGCAGTCGGGCACGTTCACGATGCAGGTGCTCATCGACGGCACCGCGTGGACGGCGACCTATACCGCCTACGACTGGGAGACGCTCTCATCGGGTGGCTCATCGTTCGCGGTGCTGTCGGCCGACGTGTCGGTCACCAACCGGTTCGGCACCACTGACCGCCCGGAGCTCGTTGTATCGTGCGGCAGTTCGGGATACTTCTTCGTGTGGGTGCGCACGCCGCACGTCGTGACGCGGAACGGTCTGGTGGCGTACTCCTTCGACGGAGCACCGCCGATCAGTGCCACCTGGGACGAATTGTCGCCCGACTTCCGCTCGCTCTGGTTGCGAGGGACAAACGCCGCCGCCAAGGCGTTCACCGTGCAGATCGCCGCGTCGCGTCAGTTCGGGTTCGCGTTTGGCGAATTCAACGGGAGCGCGCAGGCGACGGTGTTCCGCGTGACTGGCGCGACGGGGTTCGTGGCGCCGTTGTACACGTTGTGCCCGAGCAACGCGATCGTGGCGGGTGCGCCGGGGGTGGGTGGTGAGGCTGCGATGCCGATGGCGGAGGAGGCGCGTTTGATGGCTGCGTTTGAGACGGCGCGCGGTAGCGCCCGACTGGATCACGTGTCGGAGGACGCCGCGGCTCGGGCAATCGCTGGTCCGGCAGCTGGGGATTCCTCGGCACTACTTCGGGCCTGGCCGGTGTGGACCGCGTCGACGGCGGGTACGCGACAGGCAAAGCGGGTGCGGTAGTCACGTCACGCAGTCAGCACGGCATCCGAGGGTTGGATGCCGTGCTGTGTGTCGCATGGTCTCACGGCGGGTCTAACACGCCGACTGTCAGACCCCCCGGCCAAGTTGCGACATGAGCCAAGCGCCCACCGCACCTCAACCGAGGAGGGACCCATGCCCGCGAATACACACTGGCGCAATTTCACGAAGAACCTCGCCGCCTGCATCGGGGCGCTGGCCGAAGACGAGTATCTGATCATCGCGCGAAAGCGGGCGAATCAGTACGTGCAGTTTGCCGGGCAGGGTGCGTACGGCATTCGGGCCGAG
>NZ_JBILKJ010000108.1:0-9583 GCF_044376735.1 Gemmatimonas sp. | reverse complement strand
CGGCTGTCGTTGTGGTGCCAGTAGTCGTGATAGCCGCTCTTGAGCCCGAAGAAGTAGTCGAACCCGTGCGCCAGCGGGCTCTGCGCGGCGGTGTACCCGAGGTGCCACTTGCCGACGAGGGCGGTCGCGTAGCCGCCGCCCTTCAGCAGGCGCGGCAGCGAATAGGGCGACGCGTCGAGGCCGTGCTCCCCGGCGTCCGGCGTGGCACCGTCAGCCGACAACGGTTGCTCCACGCCGTAGCGCTGCTGATAGCGCCCCGTGATGAGCCCGGCGCGCGTGGGTGAGCAGGTGGTGGCGTTGGCGTAAAAGTCGGTGAAGCGCACGCCCTCGCGCGCGAGCCGGTCGATGTTCGGCGTGCGAAGGTCTTTGGCGCCGTACACGCCCACGTCGGCGTAGCCCAGGTCGTCGGTGATGATGAGCACGACGTTGGGGCGCCCGTCGGCGGGTTGGGCGCGCACCCCCGCGGGGTTCGCGAGCACAAGGGCGATCGCGAGGGCGATCATCAGGGCAATCGACTCGACGCAGCGGCGGCGAGGGCGGGGAGCGCGGCGGATCAGCATGCACGATTCTACTGCCTTCCGGTGCCGGAAGCGTCAGCGCATTGCTGCTGCCGCCGCCGGAGGCTACCATCCCGAACGGACCGGCACGCCCCGCGCTGCGGCGCGGGACGTCGGTGCGCGCGTTCACCCTGATCCACCGGTCATGCATCCCCTGTTCAGCCACGAGTGGGCGTTGGCGCTCGGCGCCGCGCTCGAATCCAGTGCCATGTACCGGGAGGCCGCGCGCCGGTGGGATGGGGCGGTGTGCCTGCAGCGCACCGCCGACGCCGACCATGGGCATCCCGCCGCCGCGGTCTTTCTCGACCTCAAGCACGGGCGGTGTCACGCCGCCCGCCTCGCCACGGAGGCCGACCTCCGACAGGCCAGATTCGTCATCAGCGGCCCACTCACGGCGTGGCTGACGGTGCTGCGCGGCGACGAAGCCCCCACGGTGGCGCTCATGCGCGGCCATCTGATGTTGTCGAAGGGCATGCTCCCCATGCTGCTGCCCCACGTGGGCGCCGCCAATGCGCTCGTGGACGTGGCGCGCGCGGTGAGTCCGTCTGCAGACGACCGTGCGCCCGCCGTGCCCACCACGCCCGACCACACCGCAGTCCCCGCGGGCATGTCGGCGCCGCGGCCGGGATTCCGGAGTCTCGAGCGGGGCGCACTCACCGACGAGTCGGTGCCATGGCGCCTCTGGGAGAAAGCCAAGCGACACGGCATCTGGAATCCGGCCGACATCGACTTCACCGTCGATGCCGAGCATTGGCGCGCGCTGGCCCCCGATGAGCAGGACCTGCTGCTCCGTCTCGCCACGCTCTTTCAGGGCGGCGAAGAGGCGGTGGTGATCGACATCCTGCCGCTGCTGGATGTCGTCTCGCAGGAACGGCGATTGGACGAACAGCTGTATCTCACGTCGTTCGTGTGGGAAGAAGCCAAGCACGTGGAGGGGATGCACCGGTTTCTGCACGCGGTGGGCGCCCTCGACACCGACCTGACCCGATTCCACACCCCCGCGTATCACACGATCTTCACCGACGCGCTCCCGCAGGCGATGCAACGGCTCCGCCACGATACGTCACCGGTGGCGCAGGCCCGCGCATCGGCCACGTACAACATGATCGTCGAAGGCGTGCTCGCCGAAACCGGGTATCACGTGTTTCACGAGATTCTCGTGTCACGCGACATCCTGCCGGGCATGCAGCAGATGACCGGCCTGCTCAAGCTCGATGAGTCACGCCACATCGCCTACGGACTGTATCTGCTGTCACGCCTGGGCATCGAGCACGGCGCGCCGGTGTGGGACGCCATCGCCGACACCATGAACGTGCTGATGGACCCCGCCATCGCCGTGATCACCGAAGCGTTCGCGGCGTATCCGGCCGATGCCGTGCCCTTCGCGCTGTCCTCGGCCCCGTTCGTGGAGCACGCCATGTCACAGGGCGCCAAACGTCTCGACCGGCTGGAGCGCGCCCGTGCACAGGGCGTGCCGGTGGGCACGAAGGAGTAGCCCCGCGCACCGCCCGCTCAACACCGGCCCACCCACGACACCGGAACGCGCACGTAGCTGATCGCCGCGTACGCACCACGCTCGAACAACACGCCCACGTCACCATTGGGGAGCATCGCCATCGTGGAGTACGCGGCGGCCCCCTCCACCAGCACGCGCGACGCAGCCCACGTGGCGCCATCGGTGCACGACAGCCGCAGCGTGAGTCGCTCGCGCCCCGCCCGACTCGCGGTGTTGCTGAACAACAGCACCCCGCGCCGTACCGCGACAATCGACGCGTTGTTCGCCGGATCGATCAACGCTGTATCCGCCCGCACGGCACCATAGGTCGCGCCACCATCACGCGACTCGGCGATCAATCGATACGGCGTGGCCCGCGCGTTCAGCTGCACCGTGCCGTCGGCCAGCTCCACCACTTTGTTCTCGTCCACGCCGGGCCCCACCAGCGCGCCTGTGCGCCACGTGGCGCCGTGGTCGTCGCTGAACACGCTCGCGCCGTACGTCGCGCCGGCGCGACGGATCACGAACTGCTGCACCAGCCGCCCCGCGTGTGCGCCGTGCTGTAGCTGAATGCCAAGCCCCGATGTCGCGAACAGGCCACCCCACGACGCGTCCTTGATCATCGACGTCAATCGTCGATGCCGCCACGTGACACCGTCGTCGTCCGACCAGCTGACGTCGGCCTGCAACACGTTCGGATCGTCGTCGCGCGCACCCGTGCTCGATCCGAAAAAGCCCTGACGCACCGACGCCACATGAAACAGCCACACGCGCCCCGTCGTGCGATCCACCACGAAGCTGGGATCACCAAACCCATATGGCGCCGTGTCCGCCCGCACCACCACGCGGTCGCTCCACGTGGCCCCGCCATCGCGACTGCGGCGCAGCACCAGCGCAATGTTACTCGGCACATCGGCCATCGTTGGGCGCGCATCGTACGCCGCCAGCAGCGTGCCCGTGTTCGTGACCGCCAGCGCGGGAATGCGATAGACCGGCGCGCCCACGCCACGCACATCGAGGTCCACGATCTTCGGCGTTACCGACGCATTCGTCAGCGCACCCGTGGCCACGCGCCGCCCGCTGCATGCCGTCATCGCCAACACCAGTGTGGCAAATACGTAGGCTCTCATGCCGCGTAAATTACCGCCATGTACACGCTCACCATCACCCGCACCTCACCGCGATCCGCCACCACGCTCTATCGCGCGTGGACCACGGGCTGGACGTCGTGGTTCGCCGAGTCCGACACCGCGCGCGTACGGGCCGAGGTCGGCGAGCCGTTTTTCTTCGAAGTCGCACAGCGGTTCACCGACGGCCGTGAGCCCGTACGTCATCCGCACTACGGCCGCTTCGTGCGGCTCGTACCCGATGCGCTCGTGTCGCTGACCTGGGTCACCGGCGCCGGCGGCACCGCCGGCACTGAAACCACGCTCACCGTGCACCTCGACGCGATCGCCGGTGACTTCACGCAGGTCACGCTCACGCACGAGGGCTTCGCCACCGTCGACGCGCGCGATGCCCACGAGGCCGCGTGGCCGTTGATCCTCGCGCATCAGGATGCGGCGCTCGCGGAGGCCGGCCCCACTCGCGCGCCGCGACACAACCGCTCCGTCCCGGACGCCACGTTCATCCCGATGCGCAGCTACCCCGACGTCGATGCCGCCGTGGCGTGGCTGCGCGACGTGCTCGGCGCCCACGAGCGTCTGCGCTTCCCGCGCGAGCGCGGACCGCACCGCGTGCAGCTCACGATCGGCACGGGCGCCATGGTCGTCGTCGCGTGGGATGCCGCCGCCGTCCCCGCCGCCGGTGGACGTCCCCCCGCCGTGCTCATGGTGCGGGTCCCCGACGTCCACGCCGCGTACGCCCGCGCCATCGCACTCGGCGCCACCGGCCTCACACCACCCGCCGATCACCCCGACGGCGAGCGTCAGGCCTCCGTGCGCGACCCGGCCGGCCATGCCTGGACGCTCACGCAAACGATCGCCGACGTCGACCCGGCCAGCTGGGGCGGCGAACTCGTGGAGTGAGTGGTCACGCGGTAGACTTCCAGCCATGAGGACGTCATGAGCGATCGCGCCCGCATTCTGGTGGTGGCGGCCACGGCGCGCGAGCTCGCGACGCCCGATGGATGGCACACGCTGCAGTGCGGCGTAGGCCCTGTGGAGGCGGCCGCGCGTACCGCAGCCACCATCGCCGCACTGCGGCCCGCCGCCATTCTGCACGTCGGCATCGCCGGCGGCCGGCGTGCGCGCGCGCTCGCACCAGCATCGCTCGTGATCGGCGACAGCGCGCGCTACTGCGACTCGAATGTGCCCACCGAGTGGGCGCCGAGTACGGTGAGCGCATCGCCGATGCTGCTGCAGGCGCTGCAACGCGCGCTGCCGAACGCGCTGACCGCAGCCATCGGCACCAGTGCCCGCGTGGGAGGCACCATGCACTGCGACGTGGAAGCGATGGAAGGATTTGGCGTGCTCCGCGCCGCCCAGCTTGCCGGTGTGCCGGCCATCGAAGTGCGCGCGATCTCGAACGACATCGAGGAGCCCGATCGCACGCGCTGGCATTTCGACGCCGCCTTCACCGCAATCACCGCGATCACTCCACAGCTGGTGCGCGTGCTGCACGAGAGCCTGACCGACGCCTCCGCCGATGCCTCCGCCGATGCGTGAACTGACGTTCGGCTATTCGCCGTGTCCCAACGATACGTTCGCCTTTCATGCGCTCACGTTCGGACTGCTCGACACCCCCGTTCGCATCGCGCCGGTGCTGCTCGATATCGAGGAGCTCAACCGGCGCGCGCACCATGGCGAGTTCGATCTCACCAAACTCAGTGTCGGTGCCTTCGCCGCCGTCGGCACCGGCTACCGGTTGCTGCGCAGTGGTGCCGCGCTTGGGCATGGCGTGGGGCCGCTCGTCGTCACCCGCACGCCGATGTCACTGACCGAGGCCGTGAGCGGCCCGGTGGCGATCCCCGGCCGCGAAACCACCGCGTATCGACTGCTGCGTCTCGCCGCGCCACAGCTCGAGCAGGTCGTCGAGATGCGCTACGATCGCATTCTGCAGGCCGTGAGCAGCGGCCACGTGCACGCGGGGCTCATCATTCACGAGAGCCGGTTCACCTACGCCGAGCACGGGCTGCACAAGGCGATTGATCTCGGCGACTGGTGGGAACGCGACACCAATCTGCCGGTGCCGCTGGCCGGCATCTGTGCGCGCGCCGACCTGAGCGCCGACGTCGTGGCCGAAGTGGAACGCGCCATTCGCGCGTCGGTGCAGTATGCCTTCGATCATCCCGACGCGAGCCGCGAGTACGTGCGCGCCAACGCGCAGGAGCTGTCCAACGCCGTCTGCGCGCAGCACATCGCGCTGTATGTGAACGAGCATAGTCTCGATATCGGCGATGACGGCATGCGCGCCATCGCGCGACTCACCGACGCGCACGAGCCGTAGGCGACGCGCACGACGATGGGGCTAACCCGGCCCGATACCCTCGGGAATCACGCGCCGTTGCCGTAGCACCTCGTATACTGCGATCGCGACAGAGGTCGACAGGTTAAGCGACCGCACCCGCTCCGACCGCATCGGCAGACTCACGAACTGCTCCGCGTATCGCTCGTGCAGCGCCGGCGGTAATCCGCCCGTTTCACGACCAAAGATCAGCACCGACCCTTCGGGTGGCGCCAACGGGACATCCCAAAATTCGCGCGTCGCCTTCGTCGAGAAGAAGAAGGGCACCCCCAAGCGCGGCAACTCCCGCTCGAATGTCTCCCAATCGGGCCACACGCGCAGGTCCACGTGCTCCCAGTAGTCGAGCCCGGCCCGTTTCACCTGCGTGGTATCGAGCGAGAAGCCCAATGGCTCGATCAGATGCAGCGTGGCACCGGTCGCCAGACACGTGCGCCCTGCATTTCCCGTGTTCCAGTGAATCTCCGGGTGCACCAGCACCACGTGAATACTCATCGCTCCCCTCGTGGTGGATGCGCCGCGTGGATCAGCGACGCACCGCGGTCGCGCGCACGCGGACCGAGTCGCGGACGCCGTCGGCCACCGCGATCAGTTCCTGTACGCCCGCGTCGCCGAGGGTCCACGCGCGCGGGGACGCCAGTCCGCGCTCGTCGGTCACCACCTCGGATGGCTCGACCCGCGCCTGCGCACCCACCACGAGAAAGCGTACACGCACCGACATGACCGGATTGCCGTACTGATCGCTCACGCGCCACACCGGCGGCCGCTGAACGGACCGCCCCGAGGCGACGCGTGGACGATCGCCGGACACGACCGCCAACGTCGCCGCTGCTCCACCAACGGACGTACGCGAGATCAGCAGCGTCGTATCATGCTGCTGGGACACATCCACCCGGAGCACGTTCACACCGGCTTTGGTTCCACTGCGCCAGACCGTGGTGGCCATACCCGACGCGTCGCTTTCCACGCGGGCAGGGGACACGTCCCCACCACCGCCCTCAACCCGATACGCGAACACCGCGCGCTCGACGCCATTCCCGAAACTGTCCACGGCGCGCAGACGCACGGAGAGCGGGTCGCCGGCTCTCGCGCGCGCGGCCGCGGGGTCGAGGTCGACCACCCGCACCATCGGACCGGGCAGTGCGCTGCCGTCGATCGTCACTTGGGCCGAATCGGCCTGCACACGAAGCGATTGCGGTCCGGCCAGTGGACCCAACGTCCACAAGGTCCGAGCCTGTCCGCTCGCGTCGGTAACCGTGGTCGCCGGTGACGCAGCACCACCCGACTGCGGGAGAAACTGCACGGTGGCACGCGGGACGACATTCCCGAACGCGTCACGCACAATCACGCTGACCGTGCCCGGCAGCGCCACGCCCGCCAGTCCCACTTGCGGTGCCGTATCGACGGCCGCGATGACGTTTGGCACCCCCGCCGCAATCAAGACCGGCACCAGCTGGCGCACCGACCCGGAGATCACGAGGAGGGTATCCCGGCCCGATCGGCCGACGGTGGACACCAGCCCCTGTCGCGTCACACGTACCAGCCCGGTCGAGTCGACGGCAAACGTGATCGGCGCCCCACCCACGGGCCGTCCACTCGAATCGTTCGCTTGCACCACCAATTGGACCGTCTCACCGGCGCGCATCACGATGTTCGACGGCTGCACACGCAGCACCACAGGGAGCCGGGTCAACGCGGCATCGCTGCCGCGCCCGCATCCCACCGTGGCGATGAGCCCAATGATGCTCACGATGTGTCGGCGCACGATGAATGTCATCCGGCCTAATCTGGGAAGCGTCGGTCGTATTGACAATCGTGCGTCCGGCTATTGGGTTCATGCCCATGACGACATCGATCGTGCGGACTCGGTGGAATGTGCGCCGATGGCAGCTGGCGCTTGCGCTGGTCCTGTCATCGGCATTTGAGCTGTCGGCGCTCCGCGCGCAGCCCACGAGCGAAGCATCGCTCGCGCAGCCTGCGGCCGCCGTGGTACGCTTCCGGGGTGAAACGCTCTTGCAGGTCAGTGCACCGCTCGGAACGCTGCAACCACCCGAGCGCGCCAAGGCCATCGAGCAGCGGCTCGCGAAGATTGCCGCCGGCTCTTCCGACGCGCTGAACGCCATCCAGATCGTCGAGCGTAACAACAGCAGCGACCTGGTGGTGGGCGATCTGGTGGTCCTGTCCGTGACCGACCCGGACGCCGAGCCGCTTGGACGCACCCGGCAGCAGCTAGCGGCCGACTACGAAGTGCGACTCCGGCGCGCACTCAAAACCGAGTTCAGCGGCCGCAGCCTGCGCGGGATCACCACGGCGGTTGCCCTCACGCTGCTGACGACGCTGGTGCTCCTCGCGCTGATCCGGTTGATCACGCGCATCTTCGCCCGCGGCGCGACGTACCTGCTGGCGTGGCGGGACGCGCACGTCACCGCCGTCCATGTCCGCGGCGTCGAGTTACTCTCTGCCACCCAACTGACGACCATCGCCACGCAAGCGGTCGCGACCCTCCGATGGATCATTCTCGGAGTGGTCGGCGTGGCCTATCTGCAGACGGTGCTCTCCCTCTTCCCGTGGACGCGCGCCACGGCCATCCAGTTCCGTGCATTCATCTGGAAGGCGCTGTCGTCGCTCGCGGTGTCGATTGTCGATTACCTCCCCAACCTCGTCACCATCGCGCTGATCGTGCTCGTGGTGCGGCTCGTGCTGCGGGTGTCGAACGTCGTCTTCGATGCGCTCGGCAAGAATTCGCTACGCGTGAGCGGCTTCCATCAGGAGTGGGCTGAACCTTCCGCGAAGATCGTGCGCTTCGCCATTCTCGCCCTCGGCGTGGTCATCGTGTTTCCGTACTTGCCGGGTTCGGAGTCGCCGGCGTTCCGTAGCGCTTCGCTGTTCCTCGGCGTGCTGCTCTCCTTCGGCTCCACGTCGGCGGTGGCCAACGTCGTGGCCGGCATTGTCATGACGTACATGATGCCCTTCCGCATCGGCGACCGCGTGAAGATCGGGGACACGACGGGCGACGTCATCCAGGCCAACCTGCTCGTCGTGCGCGTGCGGACGATCAAGAACGTGGAGATCACGATCCCCAACGCCGCCGTGCTCGGCGGGCACATTCTGAACTACTCCGCGCGCGCGCGCGCCGAAGGCCTCATCCTTCACTCCACCGTGACCATCGGGTACGATGTGCCGTGGCGGCAAGTGCACGAACTCTTGATCACCGCCGCCACGAGCACCGACGGCATCATGGCGACCCCCGCGCCGTTCGTGCTGCAAACGTCGCTCGACGACTTCTACGTGAGCTACCAGATCAATGCATTCACCGCCGCCGCCAGCCGAATGGCGGTCATCTACGGCGAGCTGCACCAGCACATTCAGGACGAATTCGCGAAGGCGGGGGTGGAGATCATGTCACCGCACTATCGCGCCGTCCGCGATGGCGGCGGCGTAACGCTGCCGTCGGACCAGCTGCCCAAGGGATACGTAGCGCCCGCCTTCCGCGTAACGGACGTGCCGACGGCAACGCCCTAGCCTGAGCGCCGTTGGCCATATGACGACTCCCCTTGAGATCGCCGTCTTCCATATCTGCACGCGCCAGGCGCTCAACGACGCGCGCCGGCACGGTGCGTATGGGGCCGACAGTCTCGCGCACGAGGGATTCATCCATCTGTCGCGTGCGCATCAGGTGCTGCCCACGGCGCGCGCCTATTTCGCCGGCGTGCCGGATCTCGTGCTGCTGGTGATCGACCCGACGCAGCTGTCGGCCCCCTTGGTGTACGAACCGCCGGCGCCACTTCCGTCCCATGCGCCCAAGCCGGCCGATGGCGATCTGTATCCGCACTGTTACGGCCCGATCGATCTCGCTGCCATCGTCGACGTGATCGAACTGGCGCAGTTCCCCAACGAAGCGTACGACATCACCCGACTCGGCGTGGGCGATGGCCCCACACACATGCCACCGCTCACCGAGTGATCCGGTTCAAGGGCGGTTCAAGGCGTTCAAGGGGTCCGTTCAAGGGGTCAGAGTCGTTGAACGCCAGGCGTTCAACGACTCTGACCCCGGGAACGCCATGAACGA
>NZ_JBILKJ010000290.1:0-3100 GCF_044376735.1 Gemmatimonas sp. | reverse complement strand
GCAGCGGGCATGTGGCGCTGGCCTCGGCCGAGGGCTTCATCCGGCAGATCCTGGGCTGGCGGGAGTACGTGCGGGGCGTGTACTGGCTGCGCATGCCGGGCTATCTGGATCTCAACGCCCTGGACGCGCACGAGGCCCTGCCTGCCTTCTACTGGACGGGCCGCACCGACATGCGCTGCCTGGCCGATGCCATCGGCCAAACGCTGGAGCACGGCTATGCCCACCACATCCAGCGCCTGATGGTGACCGGCCTGTATGCCCTGCTGCTGGGCGTGGCGCCACGCGAGGTGCACACCTGGTATCTGGCGGTGTACGTGGACGCCGTGGAATGGGTAGAGCTGCCGAACACCTTGGGCATGAGCCAGCACGCGGACGCGGGTCCGCCGCAGGGCCCCACCCCACCGCCCGGGCCCATGGCCAGCAAGCCCTACATCGCCACCGGGCAGTACATAGGCCGCATGAGCGACCACTGCCGCAGCTGCCGGTTCGATCCGGCCCAGCGCACGGGAGAGCGGGCCTGCCCCTTCACCACGCTGTACTGGGACTTCCTGGCGCGCCACCAGGTTCGGCTGGGACGCAACCCTCGTATGGCCTTGCAGGTAAAGAACCTCCAGCGGGTGGCGCCGGAAGAAATGGCGCAGATCCGCGAACGCGCCCAGGCCCTTCGGCAGGGGCAGGTCAAAGGCTGCTGAGTTCCCCGCCGACCTGGCGCGCCGCGGCACCGGCTTGGTGCAACCTCAGGTGCGTGAGGCTGCGGCGCACCGAAATGGGACCAGGCCTGCGCCTTGGTTGTGCGCGCGACAGGCCCGAATGGGGGCCTGACGAAGGGGCAGTACACGTTGGCACGCTTTCTGCTGTACGCACTTGTATACCAGTTGGCGCACCAATGCATCGCGATCGCCCCACCATTCAAAGCCCGGCCGCGGCAGCGGGCCTTGGCCCCGCAGACCTGAGCGGTCCCGCTTCTGTTGCGTCGTGGCTGACAGCCCTGGCGCAGGGCGAGGATCCGGTGGCACGGGCCGACGCCGCGCGGGTGCGGGCCCTCGCTTCGGCACAGACCGAGCGCGGCCGGCCGGTGTGGATCCACTTGTGCGACGACATCGCCTGGCAGCGCCAGATCGATCTGCTGGTGGAGCGTGTGCAGGCCTGCGCCACCCGCGCCGAGGCCCTGCGCCGCTACCCCCTGCTGGGCGTGCCATTCGCGGTCAAGGACAACATGGACATCGCGGGCGCGCCCACGACCGCCGGCTGTCCGGCCTTCGAGCACGAGGCCACGGCAGATGCCACCGTGGTGCAGCGCCTGCTGGACGCCGGGGCGCTGTGGGTGGGCAAGACCAACCTCGACCAATTCGCCACCGGTCTGGTGGGCACGCGCTCGCCCTACGGCCAACCCGCCAGCGTCCTCGATGCGCAGCGCATCAGCGGCGGCTCCAGTTCAGGATCGGCCGTGGCAGTGGCCAGCGGCCTGGTGGCCTTTGCGCTGGGCACGGACACCGCCGGTTCCGGCCGCGTACCGGCTGGGCTGAACGCCCTGGTGGGCCTGAAGCCCACGCCGGGCCGGGTGTCCACGGCCGGTGTGCTGCCCGCCTGCCGCTCGGTGGACTGCGTGTCGGTGTTCGCCCACACGGTGGAGGACGCCGCGCACGTGCTATCGGTGCTGGAAGGCCCTGACCCGCGGGACGCCTACAGCGCCTTCCAACCTGGCGTGGCGACGCTGCCCGAGCGCCCGCGCCTGGGCATTCCCAAGAGGCCGGTCTTCCACGGAGACGCCGGCTACGCAACGGCCTGGCCCGACGCCCTGCAGCGCGCGCGCGACCTGGGGGCCGAACTGGTGGAACTGGACTTCGCGCCCTTGTTCGAAGTGGCCGCCCTGCTCTACGACGGCCCCTGGGTGGCCGAGCGCCATGCGGTACTGCAGGCGTTGATGGAGCGCGACCCGCAGGCGCTGGACCCCACGGTGCTGAAGGTGGTATCCAAGGCCGTGGGCATGAGCGCCACGGACGCCTTCCGCGCACAGTACAAGCTTCGAGAGTTGCAGGCCGCGCTGGCCGGGCTGTGGCAGCAGGTGGACGCGCTGCTGGTGCCCACCACCACCGGCCACCCCACCTTTGACGAGATCGACGCCGACCCCGTGGGTGCCAACGCCCGCATGGGCGTGTACACCAACTTCGTGAACCTGCTGGGCTGGAGCGCACTGGCCGTGCCGGCGGGCTTCACCGACCGCGGCCTGCCCTTCGGCGTGACGCTGATCGGGCCCGGAAACGCCGACGCGGCCCTGGCCCGCTTCGGCCAACGCTGGATGGGGCCTGCTGCCGATGGCGAGACGCTGCGCTGGCCGGCGGTGCGCAGCGAGATCGCCATTGCCGTGGTCGGCGCCCACCTGAGCGGTCTGCCCCTTAACAGCCAGCTCACCGAGCGCGGCGCGCGGCTGCTGCGCAGCACGCGCACGGCGCCCTGCTACCGTCTCTACGCCCTGCCCGGCACGACACCGCCCAAGCCCGGGATGCAGCGCGTCAGCGAAGGCGGCGCCAGCATCGAACTGGAGGTCTGGGCCCTGCCGCAGGCCGAGGTGGGCTCGTTCCTGGCCCTCATCCCCGCCCCACTGGGACTGGGCAGCCTGCTGCTGGAAGACGGCACCACCGTGCACGGCTTCGTGTGTGAGGCACATGCTTTGCAAGGGGCGCAGGACATCACCGGCTTCGGCGGCTGGCGGGCCTACATGAAGTCAGTCGTGAGGGCTGCATCGTGATGGACCCTGAAGCCTACGTGGACCCCGCCGCTCAGGCGGTGGGGCTGACCCTCCACCCCGACCATCGGCCGGGCGTGGTCACCTACCTGGCCCTGGCCGCGACCATGGCCGAGCGGGTGATGAGCTTTCCCTTGGGCACGGAGGATGAAGGCGCCAACACCTTTCGACCGGTGCCGCCGTCTGCGACTGAGGAGCGTGACGCATGAAGGCGCAAGCCGCCGTTCGCGCCAGCCTGGAGCGGATCCAGGCCACGGACACGCAGGTCAACGCCTTCACGCACGTGCTGGCACAGCGGGCGCAAGAACGCGCCGAGGCGCTGGACCGACAAGTAGCCAACGGCTCGCTGTCGGG
>NZ_JBILKJ010000247.1:0-3110 GCF_044376735.1 Gemmatimonas sp. | reverse complement strand
ATGCGAGGCATGCTGGCCATCCCGCTGGCGGTCCTGCTCGCGGTCGCGACGGTGTCGTCGGCGGCCGGGGGGCAGGTGGCCGCACCCGGCCAGCCGCTGCCGGCTCCAGTCGGTTACGTCAACGACTTCGCCAAGGTGCTGACGCCCGAGGCGGCAGCTCGCCTCAACGATCTCGCGACGCGCGTCAACGCCGCCACGCGGGGCGACATGGTCGTCGTCACGCTGCCGTCGCTGGGCGGACGTCCCGTTGAAGAGGTGTCGCTGCGGCTTGGTCGTGAGTGGAAGGTCGGGGCCGACGCGGCCATCGGGGATCAGGCACGCAACGCCGGCGTCATCATTCTGCTTGTCCCCAAGGAAACGTCCGATGATGGTCGCGGGTACTGCCGCATCGAGACAGGGCAGGGTACCGAAGGGTTTATCACCGACGCCATGTCGGGGGCGATCTGTCGCGAGCAGACGCCACGCTTTCGCGCGCAGGACTACTCCGGCGCCTTGGAGGGCATCGCGACCGACGTGGCGGGACGCTATGCCGCCAACTTCGGCGTCGCGCTCGATGGCGTGCCGCCACCGCAAGTGCGCCGACGCGAGGTGCGGTCGCCGGGCGTTCCACCGTTCATGGTAGTGCTGGCGCTCGTCGTTTTCTTCTCGTTGCTCAGCTCCGCGCGCGGACGCCGCCGCGGATGCGTGGGCTGCATTCCCATTCCAGTGCCTGGCCCCTCGCTGGGGGGATGGCACAGCAGTGGTGGATTTGGTGGTGGATTCGGCGGTGGTGGTGGCGGCGGTGGGTTCGGTGGATTCGGCGGTGGCGGCGGATTCAGTGGTGGTGGTGGCGGCTCCAACTGGTGAACAAGTCCATGGCACGTGCGTCGATGTCTCTCGATGAGCTGGTCCGGCAACTGCAACAGGTCCACGGCGACGCGCTGCGGGCGGTCGTGTTGTACGGGTCGGCCGCCAGCGGTGAGCAGGTGGTCGGGCACTCCGACTTCAATGTGCTCGTGATTGTCTCGTCGATCGAGTTGGCGCAGACGCGGCAACTCGGACAGACCATGCGCGCGTGGCAGGAAGCCGGCAATCCACCGGTGCTCGTCCTCACCGAGCCAGAGTGGCTGCGTTCGGCGGACATCTTCCCGATGGAGTACGCCGACATTCTCGAACGACATCGGGTGTTGCACGGCACGCTGTCCCTCACCGATCTGGTGGTGGCGCTCCACGATTTGCGCTGGCAGACGGAGCAGGAAGCCATGGGCAAGTTGCTGCGTCTGCGTCGTGGTGTGATGGTGGCCGGCACCGACACGGCGCGCCAGACCGATCTGCTGCGTTCGAGCTATAGCGCGTTGCTCGTGATTTTTCGTGCGGTGCTGCGCCTGCACGGCGTCACGCCGGCGCGCGACGCGACGCGCGTGATTCAGGACGTGGCCGCGCGATGTGGGTTCGACGCCGCGCCATTCATGGCGGTCTCGGCGCTGGTGCGCGGCACGGCGCTTGCACCTGGCGCGACGGAATCCGTGCTGGCGGGGTATCTCAGCGGCATGGACACCCTCGTCACGTATCTCGATCAATTCACGCCGCCTCCCGCGGCACCGGCCGTCATTTCTCCAGTCCAATCATGAGGAACCCCATGGTCACCGTATCGCTTGCGCCGCGTCCCTCCAGTCCGTCCTCTTGGTCACGCCGCGTTTCGCGGGTGGTCTCGCGCGCCCGCCTGCTGACCGTCGCGCTCGCGTTGCCACTCGGCATGAACGCCTGCGGCTACAACACGATCCAGTCGTACGATGAACAGGCGGCGCAGGCCAAGCAGAACATCGATGCGCAGCTGCAGCGACGCGCCGATCTGATTCCGAATCTGGTGAATACCGTGAAGGGATTCGCCGCGCAGGAAAGCGAAGTGCTGACGGCCGTCACGCAAGCGCGGGCCGGGCTGGTCGGTGCGTTGCAGAAGCCGGGCGGCTCCGATCCGGCCGAACTGGCTAACGCCAATCAGCAGCTCACGTCGTCGCTCGGGCGCCTCATGGTAACGGTCGAGGCGTATCCGGAGCTCAAGTCGAACGAGAACTTCCTGAAACTGCAGGATGAGCTCACCGGCACCGAGAACCGTATCGCGGTCTCGCGCACCGACTACAACGGCGCCGTGCGGCTCTACAACGAGTACATCCGCAAGTTTCCGGCGGTGCTCACGGCGAAGGTCACGGGTGCCAAGCCGCGCACGTATTTCGAAGTCACCGACGCCGCGTCGCGGGCCGCACCGACGGTCGACTTTAAGAAGTGATCACGTTGTAGCGGCTGGCGCGGGTCGCGGGAACACGCCGTCTCCCTTGCGAACGCGCCAGCCGGCCGGCTCGAGGTCGGCGAGCGCATCGAAGCGCTGCGTGGCCACGGTGCCCGGCCCGCCGAGCTGCGCCCAGACGGCTTCGACTTTCGTCGGCATGAACGGCGCGAGGAGTACGGTCTGCCGCGCGATGCGCCGGATGAGCGACGAGAGAATTTGCGCGAGTTCCGCCGCGCGCGCCGGATCCTTGGCGACGGCCCAGGGAGTGGTCGCGGCCGTGTATTCGTTGGCGCGCGCTGTCATGCGCGACACCGCCGCCAGTCCTTCGTGCAGCAGCCAGCCGCGCGAGCCGTTCATGCCGGCGTGATACGCCGCCACGTCGGCGTCGTCGTCGCGCTCGGCGTCGGGGCGAGGTGCCTCGGGTACGACGCCGTCGAAGTACTTCTCGACCATCGCGATCGCGCGACTGGCCAGATTCCCGAAGGCATTGGCCAGATCGCTCGTGTAGCGCTCTTCGAAGCGCTCCCAGGAGAAGTTGCCGTCGCTATCGAAGGGGACTTCGCGCAACAGGACGTAGCGGAACGCGTCGGCGCCGAAGCGGTCGATGGCTTCGCCGAGGTCGAGCTTCACGCCGGCGCTCTTTGAGAAACGCTCGCCGCCCAGCTGCACGAACCCGTGGGCCCACACCTGCTTCGGCAACGGCAGCCCCGCCGCTTCGAGCATCGCCGGCCAGATCACCACATGAAAGCGCGTGATGTCCTTGCCGATGATGTGCAGGTCGGCCGGCCAACGCGTCTCGTAGCCGGCGTCCGGGAAGCCGGTGGCTGTGAGATAGTTGGGGAGC
>NZ_JBILKJ010000246.1:0-3119 GCF_044376735.1 Gemmatimonas sp. | reverse complement strand
GGCCTTCGCGGACTTCGCGAGCTTCGCGTGAACCAGCGGACTCAGATCCACGGGACGCACCAGCCGAAGCGAGCACGCTCATGCATATCCCCCCTGATGACCTGACGGGAGCCTGTATCAACGCCGTGCTGCGCATTCACAGGAAATTCCGATCGGGAATGCTCGAGAGCGCCTACGAAACCCTCCTCTTCCGCATGCTGGTGCGTGAAGGGTTCGATGTCGAGCGACAAAAAGCGATCTCCTTCGAGTTCGAGGGAGATCGCTATGAGAACGCGTTCCGAGCCGACTTGATTGTCAACGGCCGATTGATCATCGAGGTAAAGGCTCAGGAATCGAATTCGTCCGTGCACACGAAACAACTGCTCACGTACCTGCGGCTGGCCAAGCTGCCCCTTGGCCTCGTCATCAACTTCGGATTGCCCAAGCTGATGGACGGCGTGAAGCGCGTCGTGAACGACCTGCCGCCGGCGTACTCGCCGCAGCTCCGAGTGAACCAGCCGAGCGAGCGGCTGGTTCACCCGTGCGCGGGGCTCACACCACGATGTTGAGCAGCCGCTTGGGCACGAAGATCACCTTCTTGATCTCACCGACCGCGAACTTCGCGATGCCGGCATCAGCCATCGCGGCGGCCATCGCGGCCTCCTGCGTGACATCCACCGCAACGCGCAGCTTGCCGCGCACCTTGCCGTTCACCTGCACCACCAGATCGACCTCGTTGTCCACCAGCATGGACGGATCGAACGTCGGCCAGCCGGCGTCGAACACGCTGCCGGTGTGCCCCAGCAATTCCCAGCACTCCTCGGCGAAATGAGGGGCGTAGGCGGACACCAGCTGCACGAGCGGGAGCACTTCCTCGCGGTGCACGGGCCGGTCGCCCGAGCGCACGTGATTGAGGCACTCCATCATTGCCGCGATCGCCGTGTTGTAGCTGAGACTCGCCGTATCTTCGCCGACTTTCTTGATCGTGCGATGCAGCTGACGCACGACGTTCGCATCCGGTGCGCCGGTCGTACTCGCGTCGCGCACCGAGGCCCACAGGCGGTCGAGGAAGCGCCGCACGCCACTGATGCCCTGATCGCGGAAGTCGCCCCCCTCTTCGTACGGCCCCAGAAACATCAGGTACATGCGGAACGCGTCGGCGCCCCACTCTTCCATGTACACATCGGGGTTGATCACGTTGCCCTTCGACTTCGACATCTTCGCGCCTTCGCGAATGATCATGCCGTGCGCGCGGAACCGCGTGAACGGCTCTTCGAAATCGATGTGCCCCGCGTCCTTCATGACCATGGTCACGAAGCGGGAGTACAGCAGGTGCAGCACCGCGTGCTCGTTGCCACCGATGTACGAATCCACCGGCAGCCACCGCGTGGTCCGCTCGGCGTCGAACGCCACATCGCTGCGCGTCGCGCTCGGATAGCGCAGGAAATACCACGCGCTGTCGAGGAATGTGTCGGACACATCAGTTTCCCGGCGGGCGGGCGCCCCGCACGTGGGGCACGGCACACGGTACCAGTCTTCGTAGCGCGCCAGCGGCGAGACGCCCGAGTCGTCGGGCTTGAAGTCGGGAATGAATGGCAACTCCACCGGCAGCTGCGACTCGGGCACCGGCACCGTGCCGCACGCATCGCAGTAAATGATCGGAATCGGCGGTCCCCAGTAGCGCTGACGGGAAATGCACCAGTCGTGCAACCGGAAGTTGACCACCTTCGATCCATGCCCACCGGCGGTGAGCCACTCGGTCACGCTGAGCTTGGCGTCGGCCACCAACTGCCCGTCGAAGGCGCCCGAGTTCACCAGGCGGCCATGCTCGTCATCGGTGTACGCGGCATCGCCCAGCGGTGTGTCCGCGGCGTCGTCAGGACCGGCCACGACGCGCACGATCGGCAGCTCGAACCGCTGCGCAAATTCGAAGTCGCGCTCGTCGTGCCCGGGCACGGCCATGATCGCACCCGTACCGTACTGCATGAGCACGTAGTCGGCGATCCAGATGGGAATGTTCGCGCCGGTGGCGGGATTCACGGCGTACGCGCCGGTGAACACGCCAGTCTTGTCCTTGCTGCTCTTCCGCGCGATCAGATCCTGCTTCGTGGTCGCGTCCTGATAGCCCCGCACCGCATCACGCTGCGCGTCGGTAGTGAGTGTCGCCACCAGCGGGTGCTCGGGCGCGAGCACGAGGTACGTCGCGCCGAAGATCGTGTCGGGGCGCGTCGTGAACACCGTCACCCGATCCTCGTGCCCGCCCACCCGGAACGACAGCTCGGCACCTTCAGAGCGGCCGATCCAGTTCTTCTGCGCCGACTTGGTGATCGGCGACCAATCGAGCCACTCGAGGTTGTTCAGCAACCGTTCGGCGTACGCCGAGATGCGGAAGAACCACTGCTCAAGGAAACGCTGCTCGACCGCCGTACCACAGCGCTCGCATAGACCACCCTCGACCTGTTCGTTGGCGAGCACCGTCATGTCGGTGGGACACCAGTTCACCGCGGCCGCCTTCTTGTACGCGAGTCCCTGCTTGTAGAGCTGCAGGAAGACCCACTGCGTCCACTTGTAGTAATCCGGACGCGACGTGTCCACCCTCTGACGCCAATCAACCATCAGCCCCGCGCGTTCGAGCTGCCGCTGAAAATTCGCGACATTCTTCGGCGTGAGCTCCATCGGGTGCGCACCCACCTTGAGCGCGTAGTTCTCCGAGTGGATGCCGAAGGCGTCGTAGCCGAGCGGCTGGAACACATCATGACCCAGCAGCCGGTGGTAGCGGGCCGAAATGTCGCTGCCGGTGAACGCGAAGAGGTTCCCCACGTGCAGCCCTTCGGCCGACGGATAGGGGAACATCATGAGCGCGTAGAACGGACGCGCGGCGGTGTCGAGGGCTGCCTCGTTCGTGCCGCGTTCGGCCCAGCGGGCGCGCCACTTGGGCTCGACCAGCGCGGGCGAGTAGGGGGTCGGGATGGTGGGATCGGACATACCGCAAGGTAGCGAACTGCCAACGGCTTAGGAGGCAGGGAGGAGGGTGTCAGGGTGGAGGGTGCAGGACCGCGGCGTCGTGTTCCTGCCTCCTCCTTCCTGAGACCCTCCCTCCTGCTCCCTAAGCTGTTGGCCGTTCTTCACCGCTTGAGCAG
>NZ_JBILKJ010000107.1:0-9699 GCF_044376735.1 Gemmatimonas sp. | reverse complement strand
CACGCTCGGAGGGGCACCACCGAAACGTTATCCCCCTCAGTCGTCGTGGCCAGCGAGCCATCTTCGACCGCAAGCGCGCGCGGTGCCGTTTCCGCATAGACGTACTCACCGCGATACGGATCGAAGTAGCTGTAGCGAAGCGTTGGCAGTTCGACCTGCCCCGCCTGCGTGGGGGTGAGAATCCAATCGAATTCCTTATAGCCACGCACGAACGCACCGGTGGTATCCACGCTGACGCGCTCGGTGCCGGGGACGGTCGAGGCCCACGAGACCTCGAGTACCGGGCGCGGCAACAGCTTCACGTTCCCGATGCCATCGACGCGCATCGTGAGCACCAACGGATCGCCGACCCGCGCGGTGGAGGAATCGATGGTGACCGACGCACGGAGGACACCGACGGCGCCGGTGTAGTCCTGAGGGCGGCCGGCGTCGGGGAGCGGCTTCACCACCAGCTGCGCGCTCTCGGCCCGCACGATGAAACGTTCCTCGCGGCTGAAGTAGCTGGAGGATTGCGGCAACGTGTAGCTGAGCTGCGGTGCCGGCACCACGAGGGTACCCGGCGCCACGGCGAAGAGGGCGCGCTGAAACACGTGCGCCTCAAAGGGGGGCCCGCCGTAGCCGCGCGGCGCGACCCGACGCGGCGCACCGAGTTCATACGCGAGAATCCCGCGCAACTCCGGCGGCAGGAACTCCGGATTGCGACGCAGCCTGGCGCGTGCGGACTCGCTGAGCAGGACCGCCACCTGATAGGTGACCTGCTGCCCGACGTAAACGGTGTCGGGAAACGTGGCGGCGTGAAAGTCGATTGGTCGATTGCCGTCGGCCCGTACGCGATCGAGGATCGCGGTCGGTGACGGCTGTGCGAGCAACACGACGCCGAGCGATTGGGTCGCCAGGCCACCGAAGAGGGCGAGGCGACCGAGGCGCCGGGCATGCCGCCAGAGGCACGACATCACCAGTCCTTTCCTCCCGGTGGCGTACGTCCCTGTCGCTGCTTCCGTCCTTGCACATCGCGCTCTTCGCGCGCGGCGCTGTTGAGTAGCGCCTCGGCCTGCTTTTGATCGAGCCCACCCTGATTCTGCGGTTGCTCGTCTTGTTGGTCGTTCTTGGCGTTGCCGCCACCGCCCCCGCCACCACCACCCTGCGGCGGCGGCGGCGTCCGGAGCGCGAGCTCGTAGTTCCACTTGGCGTCGGCATCGGCGGGGCGCTCGCTCAACAACGCCCGGTACGCGGCTCGGGCGGCCGCAAAGGCCGCCTCGGCCTCAGGATTCTGCGGCGTTCGACCCATCACGAGTGAGGCATAGCCGGCGTTGAACCGGGCACGCATACGCGTTTCGCCGTCGCTTTCGCGTCGCACCATCTCCAACAACTCGGCGGCCGCCGCGAGTGAATCGGCACCGATGAGTGCGGTACCGAGGTTGTAGCGCGTACGCACGGTCGTGTCGCCGTTGGCGATCTGCGCGCGGTACCCGGCAATGGCCGCTTGAACGTTCCCTGCGGCGAACAGGGCAGCGGGATCGGGCGCCTGCTTGCACGACATGAGCATGACGGGGAGCGCGGCCATCATCACGAGGAGCACCATCGGCGGCATCGGAGTCGGCCGAGGCGAGCCCGTGTCGGGCACGGAACGACGGCGGGTGAGCAACCACGTATCGTAGGCAAGCAGCACCAGCGCGGGGAGCAGCAGCCACAGATACCGTGGCACGTGATCTTCGCGCGAGTCGATTTTGCGTTTGGCCGTGCGCAGCGAGCGCAGGGCGCTCCGCACACGCGTGGCCTTGTCTGAGGCGTCCGCGGGAATGAACGTCCCCCCGGCGGCGGTGGCAGCCGCTTCCAGCAGTGCGGGCGCGTACCGGGTGATCACGATCGTTCCTTCGTCGTCGCGCTTCTCACGCGTGACGGAGCCGTCCTGGATCGGAATCGTGCTGCCCTGTGTGGTGCCGAAGCCCACGGTCACGAGACTCACGCCCTTGACGCCCGCCTCGGTAGCGGCGGCCTTCACGTCTTCCTCCGGCTCGAACGCCTCGCCGTCGGTCATGAGGACGAGCGCGCGATCGGCACTGCCGTCGCTGGCGAGCAACAGTTCGGTCCCCTGCCGAATCGCGCGGGCAATCGAGCTGCCCGCCTGCCCCACCACGGACGGATCGAGATTGTCGAGGAAGAGCTCGATCGCCCCATTGTCGCTGGTGAGGGGGGTCAGGATGTAGCTGCGGCCGGCGAAGGCGATCAGGGCCACGCGATCGGCCTGCGACATGGCGCGTAACCGGCGGACTTCCTGCTTCACCCGTTCCAACCGTGAGGGCCGCTCATCAGGCGCCATCATCGAAAGCGAGGCATCGATTGCGATCGCCATGTCGATACCACGCGCACTGACGGGCCCGCGGGCGAGTCCCCAGCGAGGACCCGAGAGGGCGCCCCCCGCGAGCAACGCAATCAGCACGAGCCGTAGCGTGCGCCCCTGTTCATCGGGGTCGGTGACCATCACCAGCCGACGCAGCGCCGACGACTCGGCGTAGCGCGCGAGACGCACGCGACGCTGGCGCGTCCGCACCGACCGCATCCACCACACGACGAGGGGAAGCACCACCGCCGCGAGCAGCATCCACGGCACGTCGAAAATGAGCGGTGGCAGAGTGCCAAGGTTCATGGGAGCACTCCGCGACGGGCGCGCAGGGCCAATTCACCCAGCAGCGCGGCCAGCCCGAACAGCAGTGGCCAGCGGAACCGTTCGGTGTAGCGGATGTACGCGCGCGCTTCCACGATGGAGCGCTCGAGGGCGTCGATCTGTTCGTAGATGCTCTGTAGCGCTTGGGCATCCTTGGCGCGGAAATAGCGACCGCCGGTGTTGGTGGCGATCTCCGTGAGCAAGGCTTCGTCGATCTTGACCGGCCGATTCTCATAGCGCAGTCCGAAGAGCCCACGCCCCACCGGCACGGCGGCCATACCTTCGCTGCCGACGCCGATCGCATAGATGCGAATGCCAAAGGTGCCAGCGGCCTGCGCCGCGGTCCGCGGATCGATGGCGCCACGATTGTTCTCACCGTCGGTGAGCAGCACCATCACGCGCGACCGCCCCGGCGCCGTACGCAGGCGATTGGCGGCGGTGGCGATCGCGGTGCCGATGGCGGTGCCGTCTTCGAGCTGACCCACCTGCAGGTTGTCGATGGCGGTGAGCACCACCGGATAGTCGGTGGTGAGCGGGACCTGCGTCAGCGCTTCGCCGGAGAACGCCACGAGACCCACGCGGTCGGATTTCCGGCCAACGACGAAGCGCTTGACCTTTTCCTTGGCGACTTCGATGCGGTTCTGCGGCTGGAAGTCTTCGGCGAGCATGGAGCTCGAGATGTCGACGACCAGCGCGATGTCGATGCCCTCGCTTGCGACGCGCTCCGCCCGTGCGCCTGAGCGTGGCTGGGCCGCGGCCACGATGAACCCGGCCAAGGCGAATGACCGCAGCCGGGGCAACCAGCGCACCCATGCGAGTGATGGTTGCGGGCCGAGACCGAGCACGGCGGCGCGTGAGAACGGAATGGCGCGCTGCGGTGCCGCGCGCCGGCGCCACCATGACCAGAGGGGTAGCAGCAGCAACAGCAGCAGGAACGCCGGGTGCGCAAAGTTGATACCGAAGATCGACCACGCGTCGGGGCTGAGCGAACCACTGAACTCGCTGAGCCTCTCACGAATCCAATCGAAGACGCGCGTCATGCCGCCCCCGCCTTGGGGCGACGCGACTTGCGGCGCGCCTCGTCTTCATCGGCCGCCTTGGCGTCGCGCTCGGCTTTTTCGGCGGCCGCCCGGGCGGCCGCCTCGACGGCTCGTCGGGCGCGTTCCGCGGCTTCGATGTGCTCGACGACGGCGCGCGCCTCGACGGCGAGCTCGCGCGCTCGCGTGTCGGAGACCTTGCGACGGGCGAACTTGATGCCGTCGCCGTCGGCCAGCAGCGAGATGAGTCGATCGCGCGGCATGCGCTCATCGTCGCCGATGGCGCCGATCAGTTCGGCGCTGGTCAGCGACAGCACCGCCAGCGGACTCCGTCGGGCGAGATAGGTGCGCACGACGTCGATGGCCAGCGCGACGTAGCGACCGCGCTCACCGGCATCGGCCAAGGCCAGTCGGTCGAGCCGCTCGAAGTCGTGCACGGCACGCGCATAGGGATCGAGCGCGGCGTGTATGGTGGAGTCGGTGGGTGTCCGGCGTCGCTTCCGCAGCCACCAGAGGACGGCGAGAGCGGCCAAGAGCAGCAACGCGGGCCACCACCGTTGCCACCACGGCACAACACGCGGGAAGAGATCGCGCGGGGGCTTGGGTTTGTGCATCGACGAATCGCCCGGCAGCACCGACCTGACGAAGACGCTGGCGTCGTTGAGCGGCACGTTGAGCGTGGTCGAGCCGTAGCGCACGACCGCGTCTTTGAGACCGATCGGGAGCGCACCGACATGCCACGCGGCCAACGCATACTCGGCGCGTTCGGTGCGACCACCGGCACGCATCGACTCCTGTGTGACTTTCGTTGGCTCGCGGCTGACGACCATGGCCGTGGTGTCGTCGAGCGTGGGCCACTCGATGCGCGCGCCGACGGGCACCACGACGGTCACGATGAGCGTGAAGGGATCGCCCACCTCGACGGTATCGGGGCGCACCAGAAAGCCGGCCTTGACGCGCGATCCAGTGGGTGGCGTCAGGACGCCACGCGACACCGGCGGAACGCGCGGCGGCGCGCCCTGCGCGCCCGCGGCGGCATGCCACACCGTGGCGTACGATCCCGCGACAAGCGCGATCAGCCCCGCCGCGCGGCGTCCAGACAGCATACGCGGCATCAGCGGCTCCGCTGATCCGCCACGGAGACGGGCGCATTCACGACGCGCACCGGCGCGGCTGTGCCGGCGGCATCGCCCATCGCCCCACGCGGTCCGGTGCGCACCGCGCCATGCGGGCGACGGGTGCGCGCCCGGAAGAACGCCAGTAGCGCGTCGACGTACCCGTGCTCCGTGTGCACGACGATCTCGTCGAGCCCGAGCCGGCCGAACAGTTTGCGTCGCCGCGTATCGTCGGCGGTTACCTGTGTGACATACGCGGCGCGCACGGACGGATGCGACGTATCGATCTCGACCACCTCACCCGTTTCGGGATCCTGCAGCCGCGCGGGCCCGATGTCGGGGAGCACCCGCTCCGAGGGATCCTCGAGGGTCACGGCGATCACATCGTGCCGCTGTGCGAGTCGCGCCAGCGGCTTCTCGAGATCGTCGGCATGAAAGTCTGACGCGAAGAAGACCACCGAGCGATGCGGAAGCAGTCGCATGAGGCGATCGACGGCGACGGCCACCGACGTACCGCGACCAACGGGGGTGATGGTCATGAGATCGCGAATCAGCCGCAGCGCGTGCTTACGCCCCTTGCGTGCCGGCAGAGCGTGCTCGACGCGATCGGAAAACATGAGCAGCCCGACACGATCGTTGTTCCGCGTGGCGGCGAGCGCCAAGACCCCCGCCATCTCGATCGCAAGTTCGTGCTTGAAGTGCGCGCGGGTGCCGAAGCGCGACGAGCCCGACATGTCGATCACGAGCATGATCGTGAGCTCGCGCTCTTCGACGTAGCGCTTGACGAACGGGCGGCCCATGCGCGCTGACACATTCCAGTCGATCGAGCGGACCTCATCGCCGGGCTGGTACTCGCGGACCTCCGCGAACTCCATGCCCTGCCCCTTGAAGAGCGAGCGGTACTCCCCGGCGAAGCGCGAGTCGACCAGGCGCCGCGTGCGCACCTCGATGCGGCGCACCTGCCGCAGCACCTCCGCCGGTGCCACGGACAGCGGGGACACGGAGTGCGGCGACGCGGTGGGCGCGCTCGGCGAGACGGTCGACGCGTCGGACTTCGCCACGGGGTCAGGGCGCTTCGACGACGGCGAGCAGGCGCGAAACGATGGTATCGCTCGTGACGCCTTCGGCATCGGCTTCGAACGATGTCAGCACGCGATGGCGCAGGACATCGGGGGCGATGCTCTTCACGTCGTCGGGCGTCACGAACGCCCGACCGCGCAAGAAGGCATGCGCCCGAGCCGCCTGCGCGAGAGCAATCGTAGCGCGTGGCGACGCCCCGAACTCGATGAGCGGCCGCAGATCGGCCGCGCCGACGTCAGCCGGCGCCCGTGTCGCGTGCACCAGATCGACGATGTAGTCCACGATGCGCTCGTCCATGTACAGCTCGGCGATGCGACGACGGGCGTCGAGCAGTTCCTCGGGGGAGGCGATCGGGTTGACGACGATGCGCTCGCCACCCGCCATGCGGCGCAGGATCTCCTTCTCCTCGGCGCGCGTCGGATACCCGACGCGCAGCTTCATCATGAAGCGGTCGACCTGCGCTTCGGGGAGCGGATACGTGCCCTCCTGCTCGATCGGATTCTGCGTGGCCAGCACGAGGAACGGCTCGGCGAGGAGATAGGTGGTCCCACCGATCGTGACCTGCTTCTCCTGCATCGCCTCGAGCAACGCGGCCTGCACCTTGGCCGGCGCGCGATTGATTTCGTCGGCGAGGATGATATTGGCGAAGATCGGTCCGTGCTTCACGCGGAACTCGCCGGTGGTTTGGTCGAAGATCTGCGTACCGACCACGTCGGCGGGGAGCAGGTCGGGGGTGAACTGAATCCGCTGAAAACTGGTGCGCACCGTTTCGGCGAGCGTGCGCACGGTGAGCGTTTTTGCGAGCCCCGGGACGCCTTCGAGGAGCACGTGACCGCCCGTGAGGAGCGCAATGAGCAGGCGCTCCACCATGTACTCCTGTCCGACGATTCGCTTGGCGACTTCGCGCAGGACGCCCTGCACCAGGGCCGCGTCCGGCGACGCGGCAACGCTCGTGGTCACGATCTGCTGCTCCTCTTGTTGGTGGCTCGTTCCATCGAGCATACCCGACAGTGTCCGGTCTGCTCCGTCATATGGCCCGGGGGCGCGTCCCGTGGGGATTACTTGCCGCCGACCATGAGGGCTTCGAGGACTTCGCGTTCGGTGCTGTTCAGCGCTCGGGCGCCGCCGGACGGCAGCTCACCGAGTCGCACGGGACCGAAGCGGGTCCGAACGAGGCGCTCCACTTCGAGTTCGAGCGCATCACACAGGCGACGGACTTCGTGCGTCTTGCCCTCGGCGATCGTGATCTCGAGGGCCCAGCGCCGTCCACCGAGGGGATGCGCGACAACTTCCCGCGGAACGACCAGCCCATCCTCGAGCTGGACACCGCGACGGGCGACCTTGGCGGCGGTGACGGCATCGCCGCGCACCGTGGCGACATAGGTCCGCTCGACCTCATTGCTGGGGTGCGTGAGGGCGTGGGCCGCTCGACCGTCGGTGGTGAGCAGGAGGACGCCCTCCGTCATGAAGTCGAGGCGCCCCACGTAGACCAGTCCCGGGACGTCGTCCACGAGATCGAACACGGTGGTGCGCTTCTCCGGATCCTTCCGCGTGGTCATCACCGCAGCGGGCTTGTGCAGCACAATCCACGTATGCGAGGTCACACGGGTAATCACGGGCTTTCCGTCCAGCATGATCACGTCGCGAAACGGATCAACGACCTGTCCGACCGTGGCAATGGCGCCATTCACCTGTACACGCCCCTCGGCGACCGCCCGATCGGCTTCACGTCGGGAGACGACACCGGCCCGAGCGAGGGCGCGCTGGATGCGCATAGGGCCTTCGCGCTCGGCCTTGACGGTGCCACCCGCCTTCGACGGCGGCGCGTCGATCGACCGCTGCGGCTTGGGGCGACGCTTGGAGGAGCCCGTCTCGCTTCGATCGCGCACGGGACGGGCGCTGCGCACGTCCGCCGCGTTGGTCTCTGGCTGTTCGCGCGAGGCGGCATCGCGCACGCTGCGTTCGCGCGGCGGCTTTGGCTTCGCGACCGATGGGACGCCGCGCTTGTCGTTGGCGGCGCGGGCGGCGGCGCCGCGAGCCGAGGGCCCCTTGGCCGTCTTTTTCTGGGTGCCGCGGCGGTATTCGCCTTTCTTTTCCGCGGCGGTCTTCTTGGGGGGCTTCGTCACTCCGGCACGACGGCTGCGTTACCGGCACCACGGAGGGCGATGGCCAGCTCGTCGGCGCGGGGGAGTTCTTCCAGGTGTCGCAACGCGAACTGCTCGAGGAACTGCGAGGTGGTTCCGTACAGCAGCGGACGGCCGATGCCCTCGCTGCGCCCAACGATGTCGATGAGGCCACGCTCGTGCAGCGACTTCAGCACGGAGCCCACCGCGACCCCGCGGATTTCTTCGATTTCCGCTCGGCCGATGGGTTGGCGATAGGCGATGATGGCCAGCGTTTCGAGCGCGGCGGCCGAGAGCCGATGCGGACGCACGGCAACCTGGGCACGCTCGATCGCCTCGGCGAACTCGGCACGCGTGAGGATCTGCCACCCACCTCCCTGCTCGACCAGTTCGACGCCATGTCCATCGACGTCGTAGTGCTCACGCAGTTCATCGAGTGCTGCCGCGACCGCGGCGGGACTGGACTCGACGTCCAACGCCGCCAGCGCGTCCATCGCGATGGGGCGCGGGGCGGCGAACAGGGCGGCTTCAAGCAGCTTCGCTAACGGCGTCACGACAGATCTCCACAGAGGCGAAGGCGTGGGGCTGCGCGATCCGCAGTTCGCCGAGCTTCGCCATTTCAAGCAACGCGAGCAGCACCGACAGAATCTGCCAGGGCTCGGCGTCACGACCAACCATATCGAACCAGCGAGCCGACCGGCGCATAGCGAGCACCGCCCGCACCGTGACCATCGCACCGGCGACGTCGAGGGCACGCGGGATGACCTCGTGCAGCGTCGGCTCCTTGGTCGTGCGCAGGACGCGATCGACGGCGGCGAGCAGTTCACCGAGGGAGAGCGAGAGCGGCGCGTTGAGGGGGGTGATGTCGGCCGCCTGCGGCACCCACCGGCGCGGGAACCGGTGCCGGCGCTCCTCGCCGCGGCGCTCGAGGAGATCGACGACTTCGCGCATTTGCTGGTACTCGAGCAGGCGGCGCACCAGTTCAGCGCGGGGATCTTCCCACGCGTCCTCTCCATCGGCCCGCGGCAGCAGCATCTGCGCCTTGATGCGGAGCAGGCGCGCGGCCATCTCGAGATAGTCGGCGGCTTCGTCGAGTCCCAGCGTGCTGATGCGCGCCAGAAACTGCTCGGCGATGCGGGCAATGGGAATGTCGTAGATGTCGAGCTGTTCATCGCGGATGAGCGACAGCAGCAGATCGAGTGGGCCGGTAAAGTGGCTCAGCTCGACGACAAAGGAGGGTGCCGTGTGTTCGGCGTGGCGGAAATTCGGAGCGATCACGCGGCCTTCACGCGAAGGGGTTGGGCAGCATGTACGGGACGTAGACCTTCATGGCCAGATCACCGAGTGCGGAAGCGGGAGCGAGCCAGATACCAACGAGCGGCCGGGCGAAGGAGAGCACGGCGAAGAGCAGAAGCAAGCCGACGCCGCCGAGGCGCTGGTACTGCAAGGACCACTTCGGCGGCAGGAGATACTTGAACACGTGCGATCCATCGAGCGGCGGAATCGGAATCAGATTGAAGGCCGCGAGAATCAGATTGATATAGATACCGGCGGCGAGCATCTGCTGCAGCACACCGAGGGGCCGAACGAGTGAGGGAGCATACTGCCCGAGGAGCCCCGCGCCGACGATGAGGGGCACAATCAGGAGCGCGATCAGGACATTGGTGGCCACCCCGGCC
>NZ_JBILKJ010000245.1:0-3129 GCF_044376735.1 Gemmatimonas sp. | reverse complement strand
CGATCGCCGGGACGCTCTCGAGCGAGCGTCGGCGATCGGTGATCGGATGACTTCCCGAGCGACGCGAATCCGCGTCGGCGGGTGAGGGCATGGCGAGCGGGTTCGGTGTGAGTGCAAGTGTCCCGAACTGGGGACGCTCCACGCACCCGCCTCGTCACGACCCCGGCGACGGTACCGGCGTCGGGGGAGGCAGGGGCCGGGAGGTCCGCGGCCCCGGCTTGCGCAACACGAGGCGCAACACGAACAGGACCACGAAGACCGCGGCGTACAGCAGCGGCTCGGCGATGTCCTTCTTCACCGCCCAGAGGTAGTGCACGCACCCGGCGACCGCCGTCACATACACCAGCCGGTGCAGCTGATTCCACCGCTGACCGCCCAGCCGACGAATGGACGACTTGGTGGACGTGAGCGCGAGCGGGATCATGAGCACGAACGCCAGCATCCCGACGGTGATATACAGGTGCTTCAGGACGTCCTTCACGATCTCCGGCCAGTCGAAGAACTGGTCGAGGACGATGTAGACACTGAGATGCCCCATGGCCCAGAAGAAGGCGGCCAGCCCCAGAAACCGACGCTGCGCGACTAACCAGCCCCAGCCGGTGAGCCGCATGAGTGGCGTGACCGCCAACGACGCCGCGAGCAACCGGAGCGCCCACTCGCCCGAGGCGTGCTCCAACGATTCAATTGGTTCGGCACCTAACTGATTCAGGAGCAGCTGCGCCACCAGAACGATGGCGGGTACGACTACCAGCAGCCACAGCGCGGGACGAATCAGCCGCCGCAGCGGGGCTTCGGCGCGTGCCAGCATCGACCGCACGTGAGGGCTCAGTAGTACTTCCGAAGGTCCATGCCGCTGTACAACGACGCGACCTGACTGGCGTAGCCGTTGAACGGCAGCGTCGGAATCTTGAGGAACTGCCCGATCCGTCGCTCCTTGGCCTGGCTCCAACGCGGATGGTCGACCATCGGATTCACGTTGGCGTAGAAGCCATACTCGCTGGGATTGGCATCATTCCAGGTCGTGTTGGGCATCTTGTCGGTGAACTTGATCTTCACGATCGCCTTGATGCCCTTGAAGCCGTACTTCCACGGCACCACCAGCTTGAGCGGCGCGCCGTTCTGGTTCGGCAGCGCCTTGCCGTACATGCCGGTGGCCAGCAAGGCCAGCGGGTGATTGGCCTCGTCGAGTCGCAGGGCTTCCTTGTACGGCCACGGGAGCACGGCCCGGGCCTGCCCCGGCATCCGCCGCGGATCGTACAGCGTGGTGAACTCCACGAACTTGGCACCCGGCAGCGGCTCGCACCGGGCCACCACGTCTTTCAGCTGCACCCCCTGCCACGGGATCACCATCGACCACGCTTCCACGCAGCGATGGCGATAGACCCGATCCTGTACCGGCAGCTTCCCGACCAGTTCATCGAACGAGAACGGACGGGGCTTCTTGACCAGCCCCTCGACGTTCACCGTCCACGGCATCGGGCGGAAGTCCTTGGCCAGCTCCTTGGGCTCGTCCTTCCCGGTCCCGAACTCGTAGTAGTTGTTGTAGCTGGTCGCGTCTTCCTCGGGCGTCAGCTTGTCGTCCTGCTGCCCTGCACTGGCCGTCCCGCCGCCGAAGCGCATGGCCTCGAGCGCCGATGGCGTGACCAACCCGCCCAGCGCCAACGCGCCAGCGGTGCCGATGAAGGCACGTCGGTTCTGGTAGACAGATTCCGGCGTGATGTCGGAAGACGGGAGCTCGTCGGGACGGCGGATCAGCATGGGCGTCGAGGTTGGGGTCAAGGGTGCATACATTCTAGCCGCCAGCACGCCGTTCCGTTCCCGGAATTTCCGCCCGCCGGCCTTTCCGTCCGGCCGCCACCCGCGATTCGCTCCCCATGCGCTATACCACGCTCGGCTCCACCGGGATCTCCGTGTCCCGACTCTGCCTCGGCTGCATGAGCTACGGCACGCCCAGCTGGCGCCCCTGGGTGCTGAGTGAGGAGGACGCCCGCCCGTTCTTCCGCCGCGCCATCGAGGCCGGGATCAACTTCTTCGACACCGCCGACATGTACGCCCTCGGCATGAGTGAAGAGGTCACCGGCCGCGCCCTGCGGGAATACGGCCGCATGGAGGAAATCGTACTCGCCACCAAAGTGTACTGGCCGATGGCGCCGGGCCCGAACATGCGCGGCCTCTCACGCAAACACATCGTTCAGGCCTGCGAAGCGAGCCTGCAGCGACTCGGCGTGGACACGATCGACCTGTATCAGATCCATCGCTTCGATCCCACTACGCCCATCGAGGAAACGCTCGCCGCGCTCGAGCACCTCGTACAATCGGGCAAGGTGCGCCACATCGGCGCCAGCTCCGGCTGGGCGTGGCAGTTTGCCCGCGCCCTCGGCACCTCCGACCGCAAAGGCTGGTCGCGGTTCGTAAGCATGCAGAACCACTACAACCTCCTCTACCGCGAAGAGGAGCGCGAGATGATTCCGCTCTGCGAGTCGGAGCACATCGCCGTGCTGCCATGGTCGCCGCTCGCCCGCGGGCTGCTGGCCGGCACCCGCACCGCGCTCGACGACCGCACCTCCACCACCCGCGCCGCGCACGATACGTACGCGGTGGGGCTGTACGAAGGCGACAAGGACTGGGAGATCGTGGACGCCACCCGCGCGATCGCCGCCGAACGCGGTGTCCCGATGGCGCAGATCGCACTCGCATGGTTGTTATCGAAGCCCGCCGTGACCGCCCCGATCATCGGCGCCACCAAGATGTACCAACTCGACGAAGCCCTCGGTGCCGTCGATCTCGTGTTATCGGCCGACGAGATCACGCGACTCGAGGCGTCGTATCGCCCGCACGCGGTGAAGGGGCACGAGTAGGGCGCAGCACGTCGAACACTCCACCACTTTCTCGCCACGATCACATATGCTTCGCTTTCTTCGCGTCGGTGACGCGTCTCGCGCTGTCCGGCACGCCGGGGTGCTCTCCGTCCTCGTGCTGACGGCGGCGGCCAGCACGGGCGCGCAGCAGCCGCGGCGTCCCGGTGGGCAAACGCCGCGTGACACCACGGTGTCCATCCCCACCGGTCCCGAAACGGCGGCGCCTCTTGTGCGCACGGTTCCGGTAGCGCCGGCTGAGATTCCGATGGCG
>NZ_JBILKJ010000106.1:0-9721 GCF_044376735.1 Gemmatimonas sp. | reverse complement strand
TTGCGGGTCGTAATCACGGGTCACCAACGCGCCAAGCAGCCCGGCGGTCACCATGGGCGTGGACCGTGCCACGCCGTAGGTGGCCGCGACTCCGGTGCGACCATCGGTGCTCGACGTGGAGATCATCCCGCTGAGCTGCACTTGTTCGCCGATGCGCGTGAAGGCGTCGAAGGCGGTGACCAGATTCTGCGTGCTGGCGGGCGTTGGCGTACCGGTGGTCGAACCAGCGGAGATACGTCCCCCGCCGCCATCGCGCAGGGCCACCGTCGCACCAAGGCGCGTCGCGCGCCCAAAGAACTGACTGCCGCGTGCGACGCCAAAGGTGGTGGCGCCCTGTCCATTGACGGCCGCCTGTCGCATGGCCAACGCACCGGCCGTGGTGCGCCCCGTGCGATACGCATACCGCAATCCACCGTCGATCGGCTGCAACGTGCCGTCGTCGGCCAGACCAATGCGGCGCGAAAAAAACGGCTGCACGACGTAGCGCCCGTTCAAGCCACCGGCATTGAGCAAGTCGGCATTCTCGAGAAAGAACTGACGACGTTCCGGAAAGAACACACTGAACCGTGAGAGATTCACGACCTGCCGGTCGACGTCGGCTTGTGCGAAGTCGGTATTGACGGTGCCTTCGACAAGGCTGTTGGCGGTCGGCGCCCAAATCGCTTCGCCGCCCACGTCACCCAGCGAGCCATTGAATGCGCCAGGGGCGGCATCTCGTGATCGTTGCCCCAAGGCGTATGGTCGCACACGGAGATTGATTCGCGGCGGCGGCGGCTGCAACGAGTCAAGGACGCCGGCAAAGGTCAGGCGCCACGACGAGAACTGGCGCGGGTACGGCACCCACGCACTCCACTGCGCCACGCGGCGGGTATTGCGCACGAAGTTGACGTCCCATGAGGTAAGCCCGGGCGCGTAGCGCAAGGAACGCCAGGGAATCGCCATCTCCGCGATCCATCCCGAATCGGCGCGCGTTGTCCGAACGCGCCACAGGGCGTCCCAGTTGAAGCTGAAGGCATCGCCTCCATCAAAGGCCTGCACATCGGCCTGCGAACCCAGCGGCGACGACTGAAACTGCAACGCGGTGCGGCGATCACCCAACGGGCCGAAGGTGACGCCGAACACGTCACTCTCCGGCGACTCGAAGTCACGCCGCAGGTCGGGCATGCGCAACGAGGCCAGGCCGGCGCTGTCGCGGTTGTAGGCACCGACGTAGAGGTACTCACCGTCGAAGACGACGCGCACATCGGTCGGATAGCGCGTGGTGTCCACGTAGTCGGGGCGAACCTGCACAAACTGCGTCGCGACCGGTGCCGTGCGCCAATCGCGCTCGTCGAGGCGACCATCAAGCACGATCTTGCCGGTCACCTTGCGGGCCACGAGGTGTCGTCGCGTCGAATCCGTAGGCTCGGGAACCTGAAGAAGCTGGGCCTCGGCGGTCGAGGCCAACAGCAGCAGGCTCGCTATGATGGTGCGCCAGCGGGGAAGGCCAGCGGGACGCCGTTGGAGAGTGGTCATGATCCATGAAAGATAGACGCGGCAGCACCGCTACGGTCGGCGATCACGCCGAGTCCCTCCGCCTGCTCGCGGCCCGCGACGGCGCACCGGCGGGCCTCACGTCGCCTCCTCGCCAAACGTGAAGATCGTCACGGGCGCGGGTACGCCGCCGATCGCGCGATAGAAGTCGAGGGCGTGCGTATCGTCGTTGTCCGCCGGGACGAAAGCGACCGTGATGCCCGCCCGCGCTGCCTCGGTGCGAAGCGCAGCCACCAGGGCGCGACCGACACCCTGGCGCTGCCGCCGCGGCACGACGGCGAGATCGTAGACGAAGACTTCCGATACCTCGGCGCGCGTGAGCCGCAACGTGTGCGCGGTGAGGCCGCCCGCTAGCTCGCCGTCGATGGTCGCCATCAACGCCCAGAAGTCGCCGCGCTCCAGGAGCTGGGTGAGGTACGCGTCGCTCAGGGGCTCGGCCTCGGTCTCAAACACGCCGGCCATCGTCGTGAACAGGGTCCGTGCTAACGCTCCGTCGGCCACGGCCAGCCGTACAACTCGGATGTCTGACATCGATCGTCCAGTCTCGGTTGGGACGCTTGTGCACGCCATCTCACTATCCGGCTCAGCGCCGGCGGTATGCCGTCCGCTGCACGCGCTTATTGCACAGCTCCTTGGATTGGCTCAGGAAGCATTGAAGGCAGCCTCAAGGGCCGCGATGTCGATCTTCGACATGCCTAACATCGCCTGCAGTGCACGATCAGCAGCTTGTCGATCCGAAGCACCAAGGAGCTGTGGCAGAACCTGCGGAACGATCTGCCAGGAAACGCCGAAGCGGTCCTTCAACCAGGCACATCGGCCTTCCGACCCGCCTTCTGCTGTCAGTGCACTCCACAGGCGATCGGTCTCTTCTTGCGTCGTGGTGCGAATGACGATTGAGGCAGCTTCGGTGGGTCTGAACTGCGGGCCACCGTTCAAGGCCAGAAACGGCACGCCATCAAGCGTGAACGTCACCATCACGGGTGAGATGCTCGTGACCGCAGAGTTGTGGATCACTGAAGTGTAGAGCCGTGCCGCTTCTTCAGCGTTTCCGTCGAACCAGAGGCAAGCAGATACTGAGGATGTAATGCTCATGTTCTCAACCCTCCCGCGGTGGACGTGGCCGCATAACGCTCGAGCTCAGCTGCCCGCGGAGGCGGGCTCTGTAAGCCCGGTTCGCGAGAACGTACAGGGTACCGCGGACCGGGCTTACTATGCCTGCCGTATCGGGTCAGCTTGAGCGAGGGGTTAGGCCGCAGCGAGACTGACACGGTATTCGAGTGTTGTCGCCGCAGAGAAACCAAGGAGCCAGCGCAGATAGCCAAACCGAGATGTCGCCGTGGCAACGAAGCCTTGGCGCTCATACAGTCGTCTGGCCGCTTGATTCGTGTCAATGACGTCTAGACGCACTGTTCGATACCCTTCCTCTTCCGCAAAATGCTTGATGCGGTCGAGAAGCTTCGTGCCAATGCCACCTCCTCTGGCCTCTGGCGAAACGGAGATTCCATCCATGAGCAGTTGGTCTGGGCGCAGGGCTCGCTGGAAGAGCGCCAGGATCGTGACCGCTCGCATTGAGCGCCACACCCCGAGCCTCGCGCGAAGCAACTGCGGCGTTATTCCGGACGTCAGTGCACCAGCCGTGGTCTTGAATCCGGCAATTCCGACGATGCGCCCTTTGGCGGTAGCTACGAACGCGTGGGATGGGTCTAGTGCGTCCAGGAGAACCTGCATCCGCAGTTCTGGATTGGGGATGGCGACAGCGAGCTTCGGGCCGAATGCCGCATCGAACAGCGAGGCGGCTTCGGAACGAAGCTCCTCGGCAAATCCGCGGGTGATGCTGATCTCTTGGGTCATCGATTCTGTGTTCAGCGGCAGAACGCCCTCGATCTGCTGCAAGGCGCTGCCACAAGTAAACGCGCGAAGCGCGTGTGTTCAATCGGCGCCTTGTCAGTAGTAGCTGCTCGTTGGGCGGCTGGCTTTGCCGTGTGCCGGAACGCGCCATTCCAACTGCCGCAGGCGGGTTCACGCGAGTCCAAGGTGTGCGATGTGCTGGTCGCACTCGTGAACACCCGGAAGTACGCCGACCGCCAGGTACAACGATCTGGCCTCTCGCCATGATGCCGCGGCCGCTGGTGACTGCCCAAGCGACTCGTGGGCGAGCGCCAGCACGCGCAGCGCATTCGCCAAGTCGAGCGATGCGTCGCCGTCATGCTGCCGATAGACGGCGACCGCCTCGGACGCGGCAGCCTCAGCCGCGCGATTCTGGCCGAGCTCACGGTGCAGATCCCCCGCATGCCGTTGAGCGTGGGCAAGTTGCCCCATGTCGTTCGCGACGCGAGCAAGGGCGGCTGCACGTTCGTAACCCATGAGAGCCTCGCGCACTCGCCCCTCCATCCGATCCTGCCTGGCCTGCTCGACAATCGGCTTCGAATCCTCAGACATGCGTTCCTCCGTGGCCGCCGAACGCGTGCGCCACCGCGCTGTCAGCAGCGACGTTTCGTGAGACACTCATGCCACTTACTGACGGCCGTGCGGTGCGCGAAGAGCACGGCCCGGCGTCACACCCTCCACCGCCTGCCCGCGCGCGACGACGGGAATGCCATTCACCAGCACGTACGCGATCCCCACGGGCGGGAGTGTGGGTTCGCGGTAGGTCGACTGGTCACGCACCGTCGCGGGGTCGAAGATCGTGATATCCGCGTCGGCACCCGGTGCGAGACGCCCCTTGCGGCGCATGGCCGGCACGCGAGCCTCCAGTCTTTGCGCGGGCATGAGCGTCATCTTCCGCAACGCCTCCATCAGGGAAAGCGCATGCTGCTCGCGTGCGTAGCGGCCGAGCACGCGCGAGAAGGTGCCGGTCGTCCGCGGATGGCCGGTGCCGTCTTGCCAGTAGGCGTCACTTCCGATCATTGTCAACGGGCTGGCGATCGCCGCGGTCACCATCGGCTCGGTGTTCCTGTACAGGACCACGGGGCCTCCGACCGCGCTGTATTGCACGAATCGCTCGCGATTCATCCGCTCGCCGGTACGAGGCCACTCGATTTCGGCCAGCGTCGAATCCGTGGCAGTCCGGTACAAGTCCTGGACGGTCGCAGACTGAATCTCGGTCATCGCCGCCGTGTACGGATATGCCTCCGTGGACACATCCATCCCCGTCCGCCGCGCCTCGGTCATCATGGCGAGCATCGCCGGCGTGGCCGCGTAGCCAGCGCTATTGATGTGGACCACGTGGAGCGGGGCACCCGAGGCACGTGCCAATTCCAGCGCCTCCGTGAGGCCGGCGACGCCGTTGCGGATATGCACGTGCACGGGCGTCTTCGATCGCGCAGCCACCCGAAACACCGCGAGGAGTTCGTCACGGGTCGCGGCCGGGGTGTAGGTGAAGCCAGCACCCACACTCACGGCGCCAGCGTCGAGTCCTGCCTGCAGACGTCGCGTGATCTCCCCGATGTCGGCGGCGGTGGCGACTTGGTAGGCACCGGGACCGACCGGCATGACCATGCCGGAGTCGCGCAACACCGCCATGCGGACTTTGATGTGGCCGATGCTGACGCCGTAGTTGATGCGTTGCCCAGTCGCGCGCGCCGCGTACCATGCCGCGACATCAGCCGTGCCGAGTTCGAGTTCGAACGACGAGGTGACACCGTCAAGCGCTTGGAAGCGATACGTCTCTGCCGTCTGCCCGTGGGCGTGGACGTCGATGAAGCCAGGGGCCACCACGAGCCCCCGCGCCGCAATCGTGTCCCGACCACGGATGGCGTCCGTGGTGACGGCGGCGATACGCCCCGCCTGGAGGCCGACATTTCGGACAGCGTTCAACCCACTGGCCGGGTCCATCACCGTCCCGCCCAGAATCACGCGGTCGTACGTGGTCGTTGATTGGGCCTGCAGCGCCATGGGCGGCAGGGCCAACAGCATAACAGCAAGCCGTATCAGGGGCGACGACAATTGCACAGACTCCTCGTTCTCAAGGGATGAAACACACTCACGCACGCGCGAGAGCCGGTCGGGGTGTCTCACGAGAGGTTAGGCCCCGCCTGTGAACTCCGTGCGTGCACGCCACGTCAGGATTGCCTGCCAAATGGAGACAGCAAACGTGCCGATGATGACCGCGATCGAGACAGGCAAGTGAAACTCTGCATAGCCGGCGAACGCGAAGGCCGCGTGTATTGGCAAGACGACCCCCGAAAGCCCCGCAATCAGGAAGGAACCCTGTAGCCCGGTGCGCTGGCGAGCGATCACTGCCGAGAAGAGCCACAACAAGAGCAAGAATGCAGCCACGTTGAAGAGCGTAAACAGTTGGATTCCACCTGGGAGCCCGAACATTTCCCACTCTTTCCAGTACGCCGCATCGGCTTGATGCGCCATCACCAGCGAAAGGTTCAGGGCGGCCACTCGATCAAGAAGGCGCATGACTTATCTCCGTATTGGGCCGAACACCCGAGTGAGACATCAGCGACGACCACACGCACGAACAGCGGTCGCAAGGGCGAGCACTTGCACCGTATCCGATGGCAGCAGGCCACCACGCCGATCCTCGCTCATTCGCGCTGGCACGCCGGTGGTTGCCGCGGTTCTCGACCCCATGACCACGCGCCCGGCGGCATCAAAGAACACGGTCACCGTCTCCATCTCGCGCCGCCGTAGGCCCGTTGAGTCACTCATCATTGCGATGAGCATCTTCGCGTGTCCGGCGGGGCTGAGGGACAGAGAGACGGTGCGGCTGAGGGCGGAATCGGTCGCCATGACGCCTGATGCCACTCCCTGTCGCCGCAAGCCCTCGTCGATCGGCAGTGGGCGACACGTCGCCATGGCGGTTCTCATTGGCGCAAGCAGCGGCAACCGGCCCATGCGCGCGTCCTGGGCGCTGGCGGATATCGTGGCCACCGCAACTGCAATGAGAAGACCTACAGGCGTTCCGATGAGTACTGAGCCCGCACGATTGAGCGTCATTGCACCTGGATGACTTCGAGGTATGAATGCATGTCAACGCCACGTTGTGCAGTGGACGCTCTAATGATGCGGCCACGGAGCGGTCGCCATCAATAGCGCGGCTCTCTGCACCACCTTTCGTTCTGCCCGACTGTACCATCGGGAGACCTTTCGGCGACGCTGGCCGTGTGCCGCTCTGCTAGCTCTGCTTCACACGCATGCGAATGTCACTGTACGCGGCCTCGACTAGCGCTTCCAATGCTGGCGTGTCAACGATCGTCATCGCGGTGAGCCTCACATGGCGCATGTGCTTGCCAGCGCCCTCAAGAAGACCGGTAGGGTCGGAAAGCACTGCCCCGTGGAAGAAGCCTACGTTCAGGTGCGTCCTGAAGACGTTGACGTACGCAAACGGCGCCGCATCAACGCAGACGACGGGGCAACCGTCGTGCACGAGTTCGCGCACGTCCGGACCACACCGACGCATCCGCGCGTACCAATGCTCCGCGATCTCTTTCAACACGCCCGAGTGTCGCGCAAACCACTCGGCCACGGCAGGGTCGCTCTCACGCCCGGAGGAGAACCGCAACAACGACGTCAATCTGTAAGCTCCTCGCAGTTGCTGTGTACCCCCCGCTCATGTCGGCCGAACGCGGGCGTCTGCAGCGGGCGGTCAAGTAAGGCGCGAGCGAAGCGAGCATCTACTTTGGCCGACTGCAGCACGCATCGTTATGCGGCGCCGCGACGGCGCGGACGATGCAATGCTTCGACGACCGCCGCCGGATTGTGGGCGGCCACTTGCAACAGCGCGAGCGCGGGACCGTCTGGCATCCGGCGCCCCTGTTCCCAATTTCTGAGCGTGGCCACGCTGACGCCGATCATGAGCGCGAATTCCGATTGCGACTGGCCGAGATCGGCGCGCACCGCCTTCACATCGGTCGGCTTGAACGTGCGCGAACGTGACGCCTTGCGCTCGCCGCGGCGGATTTCACCGAGCTGGCGAACGCTGGTCAACAACTCTTCGAAGGCTTCTGCTTTCACGTGAACTCCTCGCGTACCACGCGAGCCAACGCGCGGATCTGTGTCGGCGACAAATCGCCTTGCTCGTTCTTCGCGTACATGTACACCATATAGCACAGGTCGTCATCGACGGCCCAGTAATAGATCGTGCGAACACCGCCGCGCTTTCCACGCCCTTCGGCGCCCCAGCGCAGCTTCCGCAGGCCGGCGCCGCCGGGAATGAGCGCCCCCTGCTCGGGGCGCAGACTCAGCGCAGCCTGCATCGCGCGGTACTGCTCGTCATCAAGGTGCCGACGGAGACTGGCGGTGAAGACCGGCGACTCGATGAAGCGCATGAAGGAACTATAAGCCAGTGGCGTAGTCGACGCCAGCTGTCGCATTGATCATCGGACTAGCCGTCCAATTCCCAAGCTAAGCCGCGAGCTTCCGAAGTTTGCTCGGCAGCTTCAGCGCACGTTCGGCGACAGGTACACTGGTCTCAGGACCGCGCGATCCAGCCGCATGGGCTTCAGCGGTAAAGACGAATAAAGAAGAGTACGGTCAAGATTCCGGCGACGAATCCAACGATTCCCAGCCGAGCACTCACCGACAAACGGGGGCGGTCTGGCGATTGATTTGCGGGCATCGTGGTGTTGAGTGATTGGTGAAGTAACTCGCCAGCTTTGATGAATTGAATCGACAACTGTCGAACGAGGCTGTAGGAAAAGTCCGCGAGACCGATGTGGAAACGGCACTCTTCTATCGCCGAGCCGTTGGCCTCTTGAGAAATCTGCGGTCTCATTCGTCCCTCGTCGAGATCTGTCATGGCTCGCTACAAGCCGGTCGACACGCAGCCCAGGTGCGTCGCGATCGACCTCGCCGCCCAGCTGCTCCCGGGCACCTTCGAGGATGCCCTGCACCACTTGCTCGAGCAGGCGATCGATCTAACGCCGTTCGATGCCCGGTATCAAAACGACACGACCGGGGCGCCGGGGATCTTGCACCACTTTCGTGGACACTCTGGATTATGCGGCGCCACGCTCGAAGGCGATAGGAGACGTGTAGTTCAAGCTGGAATGCAGTCGCGTGCGGTTGTAGTAGCGAATGTACTGGCGGAGCGCGGTGCGCAGCGCGTAATCGGTGAGAAAGACGACGCCGCGCGTGAGTTCCGCCTTGAGCGAATGCCCGAACGACTCCGCGTGCGCGTTATCCCCCGGCCCTCGCACACTGGCGCTCTGGCGCATGCCGTGGGCCACAAGGGCGTCACCGAACGCCGCCCCCATGTACTCCGTGCCGCGATCGCTGTGAAAGATCACCCCCTCCGCAGGTCGCCGGCGTGCGGCCTCGCCGAGCACCGCGCACGTGACCGCCGACGTGCGGCGCTGCGTCAATGACCACGCCAGGATGCGGCGGGAGAATTGATCCATCACGATCGCGAGATACCACCAGCTACCGGCCACTTTGAAGTACGTGATGTCGACGCCCCACACCTGATTGGTCGTGGTCACCGTGGCCTTCCACGGCAAGTTCGGATGGCGAGCATACCGCTGATGCACGGCGGCCTTCGCGCGATACCCGCGCACGGCTTTGGCCCGCAGGCCGACGGCCGCCATCAGTCGCGCGACCCGACGGCGACTGACCGTCCAGCCGGCATCGACCAACGCGCGGTGCAGGCGTGGGCTGCCGTACCGCTCGTGATGGCGCGCGAACAATCGACCAATCTCGGTGGTCACGCGTCGGTCCTGTGTCGCATGGTCACTCACCCCGCGGGTGCGCCAAGCATAGAAGCCACGTGGCGTCACGTCGAAGCGATGACACAGCCACGTCACGCGGAACTGCGTGCAGTGCGCGTCGATGAAGGCGAACGTTTCGCCCGTTGAGCGGAACACAACTGAATGGCTTTTTTTGAGAGTTCGTGCTCCTGCTGCAGCTCCGCATACCGCTGCTCGAGGGCTTGCAGCTGCGCGATCTGACGCGCCGGGCCAGGTGGCGGCGCCTTGACCGCTCGCCTGCGGAGGATCCCGTCGTGGACGTCCTTCCGCCACTTCGACAACATGAAGGGATGGATCTCCAGCGCCGCCGCTACCGTCTTGGCCTGCATGCCAGGCTGATGACTAGACGAACAGCCGTCTGCTTTAACTCGTCCGTGTACTTGTACAGCTTGCACGGTCCCGATCGTGGCACGTGTGACTCCCATTCTCGTTAGGCGGAAGTGTACACGGAATTGGTGCAAGAGCCCTCGGCAGCAGCAAGCATCGTTAGG
>NZ_JBILKJ010000244.1:0-3140 GCF_044376735.1 Gemmatimonas sp. | reverse complement strand
AGCCGAACAGGTGCGACTGCTGGCCCCCGCGTCGGAGCAAGTCGGCGATTTCGTGGCCACAGTTTCACGCATTGCTCGGCAGACCAATCTGCTGGCCCTCAACGCCGCCATCGAAGCCTCGCGGGCCGGGGATGAAGGGCTGGGCTTCGCGGTGGTGGCCGACGAAATCCGCACGCTCGCCGTGGAAAGTGCACAAGCGGCCAAGCGCATCGCGGCCACGGTGCAACGTGTGCGCGATGATATCGGTGCGGCGGTGTTGTCGATGGATACGACTGCCGACGACGTGGTGGGGGCCGGACAGATTGCACGAGATGCCACGCAGGCGTTGTCGACTCTGGTCAGCGGGATCGGACGCATCGCGCATCAGAGCGACGATGTCGCGACGCTCGCGCACACGCAGGCCACGCTGTCGGCCGGCGTGGCCGATGCCTTCGAAGCGCTCGATTCGGCGGCGGAGCGGGCATCACTCGGGGCGCGTTCGGCGGCTGATACCTCGATTGCGCAGCACGCCAGCATCGAGGAACTGTCACGTAGCGCAGCACAGCTATCGCAAACCGCAGTGCGCCTGCGCGCGGTGGCACTCCGGCATACGAGCGATAGTACCGGCACGCCTCCTGCGGGGTGGCCTATGCTGGCCTCCGCTATGCTGACGCATGTGGCAGTGGAGATGCCGTCGGGGTCACGACCGGGGTCGCCGCCGACACCGGCGCAAGGCGCGACATCCATTGCGGCGTGACATCGACGGGCACGAACGCGAGGAGTTGCGGCTGATAGGGAAGAATGAGATGCTGTCGCATGTGCTCGAGCATGGTTTCGCCGCTATACCTGTTGCGGAACTCCGCTGCGCCGCATTGCAATGAGTGCGCGACATGCCGAGAAAAGCTCTGTGGTGACGAGTACTCGAGCAGAAAAGCGACTTGGGTGAGGCTGTAGCCCGGGTTCTCGAGCAATCGCGCCGCACGCACCAATCGTGCGGTAGCGAGATACTTCTTGGGAGCGGGAATGCCGGCGCGGAAGAACCGGCTCATGAAAGTGGTGGGTACCACGCCGAGCCGTCGCGCCAGCTGCCGGACAGTGGTCAGAGAGCGTGGGGCGAGAAAGAGTTCGTCGAAGAAACGTAAGCAATCATCGTGGGCGCCCACGAGGTCGGCACGAAGCCGGCGAATTGCGACGGACTCGATGGTGGTGGTTACTTCGCGATGTACAACGTGGCGAAGATCGCGCCACCCTGCAGGATCGCGCGCATCCACAAGTGTTTGTACTCCTTGCTGCCCCAGCGCCAGCAGTGACTGTGTGGTGCGCGCTTCGTTTCCAGTGAGCAATGCCACGGCGGGTACGCGAGGAAATTCACGCACCATGCGGGCGACCTGGGAAGCATGTTGCTGCTGATAACGCGACACCGACACGAGTATCGCGGAGACTGGTGTGGTGCGAAGATCGCGCAGCATGTCGTCGAAACTCTCCCGATGCACCGTGGTGTAGCTCCCTTGCCCCAGTGCGTCGACCCGCTGCTGTTCGGCCGGCGTGAGAAAGGTCACGATGGATCGTGATGGGGAGTCGGCGACCGTTGGCGTAGTGGTAGACGGTCGGGTGGTGGGCACTGGCGCCGACTTCGCCGATCGCCTCGGGTAGACGGTGGGACCAGCCAGTGATGATCTCGACGGGAATGCCATAAGTGCCTCGCGTACCAGAGAGTGTGTGTATCGGCCCTGGGCTGCGACGACAGCGGGCCCCATCACGACGTCAGGCTAGCGCGGTGTCGTCATCGTGTCGTCACGCTGTGGCGATGCGATGTAATCCATGGCAATAGGACCGTGTTATGACAACAACATCTTGGGCGTGGCTATATTTCGTGTACTCATGGATCGGTCGCCGGCCGGATGGTCGCGATGTGTGGGCGCAAGCTCAGGCACCGAGGAAAGTCCGGGCTCCACAGGGTAGACTGCCAGGTAACGCCTGGGCGCATGCGGCGTGAGCTTCATGCGACGGACAGTGCAACAGAAAGCAAACCGCCGTGCGGTCGGGAAACCGTCGGTGCGGTAAGGGTGAAAGGGTGGGGTAAGAGCCCACCGCGCCTTCGGTAACGAAGGTGGCTCGGTAAACCCCAGTCGGAGCAAGGCCAAATAAGCGGCGAGAGATGACCCGTCTCGCAAGGACGTTGCAAGACGTCGAGCCGCGGGTAGGCTGCTGGAGCGTGTAGGTGACTGCACGCCGAGAGGAATGACCGTCCGGTGTTGATGTACGCGTGCGTATGTCAGCACTGACAGAACCCGGCTTATAGGCCGGCGACTTTCCATGAGATCTCGGGATCCCCAGCGGAGTGTTCGATGATGCAGTACGAGGTATCGACGACATGACACAGCGTGTGCGCACCGCCGCCGCGGTGTTGCTCGGGCCGTATTTCATACTGGCGTGTGCGTCGGCCACGCCGGCACCAGCGCCGCTTCCGTCCGCGGGCAGGGATGTGCTCCCGCCACCGTCAGTACCGGCGCCGGTCTCGCGTCTGCGCGTCGTGTTGCCTCGGGTGCTGTCACCAAGCCAATGGACGATCGCCGCGAGTACGCGCCTGAACGTCAGTGGCGCCGCGATGCCGGCCGGTGAATCGAACGAACAGCGGATCGACACGCGAGCGCTGGTGTCGATGTCGTTCGATCGGAGTGCGACCGGCGCACTGCGCGGATCGGGTCAGGTGGATTCGTTCACCGTACGCAGCAGCATCCCGGAGAATGCGAGACAGTCCGTCACGAACGGCGTGGCCGCCGTCACGTCATCGCGACTGCTGATCGATGCGATCATCGACAGCACCATACTGCGGATGGTGACGCGTCCGCCGCTGGCCAACGAATGCGATCGCCCCGAAGTGAGTGCGATGCAGCTGGCGCGTGAACTGCTGGTTCGCATCCCGGACGGCGTCGCGGACGGCGATCAGTGGCGCGACAGCACGGTGGCGTTGGTGTGTCGCAACGGCGTGCCGATGACCGTCTATACGACGACCCGCTCCACCTTGACCGCGCGAACGCGTGAAACGCTCGTGGTGACTCGCGAGATCAGCAGCAAGCTGGAAGGGAAAGGCGGCACCGCATTCCGCGCGTTCGAACTTTCCGGGACCGGGACCGGATTGCAGCGTATCGAGATTGCGG
>NZ_JBILKJ010000243.1:0-3151 GCF_044376735.1 Gemmatimonas sp. | reverse complement strand
CGGGGATGACCCTGCTGCGCTGAGCATGCGCTCCGCCGCCACTCGCCATCCCGATTGTTCGCCTTCACTTTAGCGAAATGACTTCCACGCGCGCCCGCCTCGCTTCAACTCTGCAGGACCGCTACCGCGTCGACCGCGAGCTCGGTGCCGGCGGCATGGCCACCGTGTACCTCGCGCATGACCTGCGGCATGAGCGCGACGTGGCCATCAAGGTGCTGCACCCCGATCTCGGCGCGGCGTTAGGGGCCGAGCGGTTCCTGAGCGAGATCCGCACCACGGCGCGCTTGCAGCATCCGCACATCCTGCCGCTGCTCGATTCCGGCGCGGCCGATGGCTTGCTGTACTACGTGATGCCGTACGTGCGCGGCGAAACGCTCCGCGCGCGGCTCGAGCGCGAGAAGCAGCTCCCCATCGCCGACGCGCTGCGCGTTGCCCGCGAGGTGGCCGCCGCACTCGACCACGCGCACAAGCAGGGCGTCATTCACCGCGACATCAAGCCGGAGAACATCCTGCTGCAGGATGGCGCCGCGGTGGTGGCGGACTTTGGTATCGCGCTCGCCGTGCAACAAGCCGGTGGCCAGCGCATGACGCAAACGGGGCTCTCGCTCGGCACGCCGCAGTACATGAGTCCCGAGCAGGCGATGGGCGAGCGCACCATCGATGCCCGCAGCGACATCTATGCGCTGGGGGCGGTCACGTACGAGATGCTCACCGGCGAACCGCCGTTCACCGGTGCGAGCACGCAGGCCATCGTGGCCAAGGTGCTCACCGAGCGCCCGGTCGCGCTTCGCACGCTGCGCGACACCGTGCCACCGGGGGTGGAGCAGGCGGTGCTTGGCGCGCTCGCCAAGCTCCCCGCCGATCGCCCCGACACGGCGGCGGCGTTCATCGCCGCGATCGATGCGGGGGCGCGTACCACCACGTCGGAGCGCACGCGGGCGGTGCCGGTTGGGCGCCGAGCCTCGCGGACGGGCGTGATGGTGGCGATGGCGGCCAACGTGCTGCTGGCCGCCGGCCTTGCCTGGGCGTGGTTTCGTCCGGTGGCCGAACCGCCGGTGCTGCAGCACCGATTATGGATCGACGCAGGCCATCCCCTGGCCCCCTCACTCTCCGGCGGCGTCATCGCCATCTCGCCCGACGACCGACGTGTGGCGATGGTGCTCCGCGAGGGCAGCAGCAGCGGCAGCGCGGTCTGGGTCCGGAATCGCGACGAAGTGACGCCGACCCGCCTACCCGGAAGCGAATCCGTCGGGGCCGTGGCGTTCTCACCCGATGCGCGGCAGTTGGTCGGCGTCGGCGCCCCGCCGGGTGCCGACGCGGGGAATCTGGAACTCCGCCTCCTGGCGCTCGACGGCGGGCAACCGCGCCAAGTGGCCAGGGCCGACATCGGCAACGAGGGGCTGGCGTGGGGCAGCGATGGCTGGATTTACTTCGACGGGCTCACGGGGCGCGGCACCAACGGCATCGAGCGCATCCGCCCCGACGGGTCGTCTCGCGAGCGGTTGACCACGGTGGATACGGCCCAGGGCGAGGTGGATCATGTCTATCCGGCCCCGCTCCCCGGAGGACGCGAGCTCCTGCTCACCGTGCGCACCAAGGCCGGGCCCGTTGTGGCCGTCGTCGACCTCAGCGACCGGAAGGTCACCCGCCTCACTGCCGGGGCCAACGCCCGCTTCCTTCGACCAGGCTGGCTGGTGTATTCGTCGGGGCGTGTGCTGCAAGCCGTCCGGTTCGACGTGGGCGACCGCCGCGTGACAGGCACCCCGATCATGCTGACGAATGTTGGCGGCACGCTGTCGGACGCGTCCGACATCACCATCTCCGATCGCGGCACCCTCCTGTATCTCAGCGGCCAGCTCAACGCCCCAGGCGGTCGGCCGCACTGGGTGGATCTCGCCGGCCGCGCTACGCCGCTGGACAGCACCCTGCCGGACGCGGTGGTGACGGCGCGCCTGTCGCCGGATGGCCGTCGCTTGGCGTACGGGGTGGCGCCGCCGGACGGGAAGGGGAACTTCAACCTCTTCGTCAAGGCGCTCCCGAATGGGGTGCCCACGCCGGTTGACATGCCGCCGGGTTACACGATGAGCGCGTCCTGGGCCGCTGACGGGAGGCATCTCCATGTGCTGGCCGACTCGAACAACCTCAGCAACCCCCGGGTGTGGGTGCTGGATGCGGCGGGCGCCGAGCCGCCGCGGCAGCTGCGCGGGGGACTGGGGGTGGGGCCGGTGGAGGCGTGGCGTGATCGACTGTTCACCTTCACCGCCCGGGGCGGGATTACGTCCACCACCTCGCAAATCGCCGCAACCCGCTCGGCCGGAGATTCGACGTTCATCCCCCTCTTCTCCTCCAGAATCAGGGACGACATGCCCGCCGTCTCCCCCGACGGTCGCTGGATCGCCTACCAGTCCGCCATGGGCAATGGGACCGAGCGCGCATTGTGGGTGCGGCACTTTCCCGATGTCGAGGCCGGCAGCTGGAGAGTGTCCATCGGTGCGGTGCAGTCGCCGGCGCTGTGGAGTCCCGACAGCCGCGTCCTCTACTTCGTGAACCAGCAGCAGCAAGTGGAAGCGGTGCGCCTCACGGAAGACCGCGGTGATGTGCAGGTGGGTGAACGGCGCACGCTGTTCGATGCCAGCGGCTACTGGATGGACCGTATGGTCGGCTGGGACATCGCTCGCGACGGCTCGCGCTTTGTGATGATGCCGTTGCCCCAGAGGGGCCGGGAGTTGCAGCTGCTGGCCATCGAGAACCTCCCCGCCCTGCTGGCGCGGAAGGCGTCACCGTGACCGACGGCTCTCCTGAACCAGCGTACGTTCGGGTTCCGTTCCCACCTCGGCTCTCCGCCCCGCTGTTGGCCCATCGGGCGTCGCCGCGCTGCGCCAGTGCACCGCGTTGCCGTACTGCCGTACCGCCTGCATGGTTATCCATATGAAGACCACGCTCAACATTGACGACACCGTGATGACGATCCGTTGACGTCCGAGCCGTGATGCCGTGCGTTGTGGTCGTGGCTCGGCGGCGGCGGCCGTGTACCTCGCGCGTGTCGTCGACCACGCCCCCCATCCCGATGCTCATGATGCACAACGCTCGTCGCGCCGCCGGAGCGTTGCTCCTCGGCCTGCTGTACGTCGCCGCCCCGCTCCCCGCCCAG
>NZ_JBILKJ010000105.1:0-9802 GCF_044376735.1 Gemmatimonas sp. | reverse complement strand
GCCAACGCGGCGCCGCGCCTGATCGCCATCGAGATGGTGCACGGTGCCGCCGGCTCGAACGACATCGGCGCGAAGCTCAACTTCTGGTCGCCCGCGGCCACCGGACGTGACTTCGATCTGTCGCCGTCGGCCCTGTCCTCGCTGGACAAGTACCGCGAGTACATGACGATCATCAGCAACACCGACGTGCGCGAAGCCGAGCCGGCTGCACCGCCCGAGATCGGCGGTGACCATTTCCGCTCGAGCGCCACGTTCCTCACGCAGACGCATCCGAAGCAGACGGAAGGCTCGGATGTGAAGATCGCCACGTCGCTCGATCAGCTCTATGCGCAGCGCTTCGGCCAGGACACGCCGATCCCCTCCATGCAGCTGTGCATCGAGAATGTCGACCAGGCCGGCGGTTGTTCGTACGGCTACGCCTGCGTGTACACCGACTCCATCAGCTGGAAGTCACCCACCGAACCACTGCCGGTCATTCGCGATCCGCGCGTGGCCTTCGAGAAGCTGTTCGGCGTTGGCGGGAACAGCGCCGAGCGGGCCGATCGTCGCCGCTCACGGCGCAGCATTCTCGACTTCGTGTCGGGGCAGATGACGTCGCTGTCGCGCGGGCTCGATGCCGACGACCGTCACCGCATGGACCGCTATCTCACGGACATTCGCGAAGTGGAGCGCCGCATTCAGATGGTCGAAGCGCGCAACACAAGCGGCGAGGAGCGCGAGCTGGCGGCGGCGCCGGCCGGCGTACCCGATTCGTTCAAGGAACACGTGGAGCTGATGTTCGACATTCAGGCGCTCGCCTTCGCGGCCGATGTCACGCGCGTGTTCTCGTTCAAGATGAGCCGTGACGGCACCAGCCGTACGTATCCGGAAAGTGGCACCGACAAGGGATTCCATCCGGCGTCGCACCACGGCGGCGGGGAGAAGGGCGTGCGTGACTTCCAGCTGCTCAACAAATATCACGTGTCGATGCTGCCGTACCTGCTCGACAAGCTCAAGAGCATTCAGGAAGGCGAGAGCAACATGCTCGACAAGACGATGATCATCTATGGCTCGCCGATGGGCGATCCGAACGTGCACAACCATCGCCGGTGCCCGCTCATGTTGCTCGGCAAGGCCGAGAATCGCCTCGCCGGCAACCTGCACATCAAGGCGCCGGACGGTACGCCGATGGCGAATGCGATGCTCAGCATGATGCACACGCTCGGCATGAACGATCTGACCACATTCGGCGACAGCACGGGTGCCCTCAACCTCAACTCCCATGCGTAATGGCGCACACAGCGCCGGTGCCGGCCAACCAATCCGGCGGGCCGGCAAACGGCTCGCTGCGGTAGGGCTGGCGTTCGGCGCGGCGCTCCTCCTGTCGGCCGGCTCGCCGGCGTCAGACTCGCCGTTGGCCGATGCCGTCATGCGTGGCGACAGCGCAGGGCTCCGCGTGCTGCTCAAGCAGGGCGCCGATGTCAACGAAGTGCAGGGTGATGGAATGACCGCGTTGCACTGGGCAGCGTCGCGCGGTAACCTGGCGGCCACGCGCATGCTGGTGTCGGCCGGCGCCCGTCTGGATCCGGTGACGCGCAACGGCAACTACACGCCGCTGCACCTGGCCGCGCAGAACGGGCGCGCCGAGACGGTGAAGGCGTTGCTGGCCGCTGGAGCGAACGTGAAGGCGACCACGTCGTCAGGCGGCGCCTCGGCGCTGCACTTCGCGGCGTCGAGCGGTGATGCGGCCACGATCGATGCCCTGGTCGACAAGGGGGCGAGTGTGAACGTGCGCGAAGCAGCGTTTTCGCAGACGCCGCTGATGTGGGCGGCGGCGGCGAATCGCGTGGCGGCGATCACGGCGCTGATCAAGCGCGGCGCGGATATCGAAGCTGAGACGCGCACGCAGAGCATTCCCGAGCAGGAGAAGAAGGACCGCGCCTTTTTGGTCACCCGGTCGCGACGGTTGGCGGCGATGAAGTCGGCGGAGGCCCTGCTGGCGCCGACGGCGGCCGCGTCCGCGCCTGCGGGTGCCCCGGCGGCGACGCCGAGGACGGCGCCCCCCACGGTGGCTGCCTCGGCGTCGGCGAAGGACGCTGTCCCCACTGGTAACTCCGATACCCGCATCACGCCGACCGCCGGTGACCGCCGGCCGCGTGGCCCATCGTACGGCGATCTGGTGGGCAGCAAGGGTGGCAACACCGCGCTCCTGCTCGCCGTTCGTGATGGCCAGACGGCCGCCGTGAACGCGCTGTTGATGGCCGGAGCGAAGGTCAATCATGCCAGCGCGGGCGACAGCACGACACCGCTGCTGATGGCGGCGATCAATGGACGCTTCGATCTGGCCAAGACCTTACTCGATCGCGGCGCTGATCCGAAGCTCGCGAGCACCGCGAACGCCACGCCGCTGTATGCGGTGATCAACGTGGTCTGGGCGCCCAAGGCCGCATATCCACAGCCGGTGGCGCAGTATCAGTCGACCGTGAGCTATCTGGAGTTGATGGAAGCGCTCATCAAGGCGGGTGCCGATGTGAACGTGCGGCTCACCAAGCACCTCTGGTACATGTCGTACAACTTCGACCAGCTCAGCGTGAGCACAGCGGGCGCGACGCCGTTCTGGCGTGCGGCGTACGGCACCGATCTCGACGCCATGAAGCTGTTGCTCAAGTACGGCGCCGATCCGAACGTGGCGACGATCAAGCCGGCTGGTCGCTTGCCCGGCTCGGAAGAGCTCGACGCCGATGTCGCCGCGGGGAAGGACCCGTCAGGATTGCCGCCGGTGCCCGACAACGGTCCCGGAGTCATGGCGATTCATGCGGCCAGCGGTGCCGGCTACGGCGAGGGCTTCGCGGCCAACGCGCATCGGCATGCGCCCGACAGCTGGGTGCCGACGGTCAAGTTCCTGGTGGAAGAGCTCAAGGCCGATGTGAACGCCCGCGACTTCAAGGGCTACACGCCGTTGCATCATGCGGCGGCCCGTGGTGACAACGAGTTGATCAAGTACCTGGTGAGCAAGGGCGCCGACGTCATGGCGGTGGCGCGCACCGGTCAGACCACGGTGGACATGGCGAACGGCGCGGTGCAGCGCGTTCCGCCGTTTCTCGACACCATCGAACTGCTCGAGAAGATGGGCGCCAAGAACAACCACAAGTGCAAGAGCTGCTGATGGGCACGCGGCCGATCGGAATCCGATCGGCCGCGTAGGGCGCTACGGCCGCGGCGCGACGCGCTGCAGGGCCAACTTCACGGCGGCGTAGGCATCGATCACGCCGCCGGTGCGCGACAGGGCGGTGAACTTCACCGTCGATCCGTCACCCGGACGACGTACCTCGAGATCGGGGAGTTTTCGCACCGACTCCAACAGGATATCGCGGACCTGCATGGCGGTCAGCTCGGGGAAGTACGCCATCAGCAAGGCCGCCACGCCCGACACCACTGGCGCCGCCATGCTCGTGCCACTCTCGCGCTTGAGTCCACCGCCAGGCACCGTGGAGAGGATATCGACACCCGGCGCGAACAGATCCACCTGCTCGCGACCATAGTTCGAGAACTCGGCCGGCAGCGCCGCGAGCGGCTTCCAGCTCGACGCGCCCACTTCGATCCAATTCGCCGCGCGCGTGCCGCCAGCCAACAGCGGCGTGGGATACGACGGCGTGTCGTCGTTATTCTCGCCTTCGTTGCCCGCCGCGTGCACCAACAGCACGCCCCGTGATTCGGCGTAGCGCACCGCGGAATCCACCGACGCCTTGGCCGGTGAGTAGCCCTTGCCAAAGCTCATGTTCACGATCTGCGCGCCGTTGTCCACCGCGTAGCGGATCGCCCGGGCCACGTCCACATCGCGCTCATCGCCATCGGGCACCGCGCGCACGGCCATGATCTCCACATTCGGGGCGATCCCCTGCATGCCGGCAGCGTCGCCACGCAGCGCGCCGATGATACCCGCCACGTGCGTGCCGTGCATGGCATCGGGGCCGGTCACGTCGCGCGTACCGACCACGCGCTGTGGCGAGCGCGGATTGAACAATGTGTCGAGTCCGTACCGCGCCTGTGAGTCGTATGCCTCGCGCGCGCTCTCGATCTCGGCGGCATTGAGCCCCTCCGCATCCAGGCGTAGCCACATCTGCTTCGCTTCGTCCATCTCGGCCGTGGTGGCCCGCAGCGCGGTAACGGCGCCCCGCGTGATCGGCGCACCCTTCAGCGCCGCGCCCAACATGCGCTCCACACTGCGCAGGATCTCATCGATGTTCTCGACCTGCAGCAGCGTCGCCTTCACATCCTTCGCCTTGTCACGATAGGCCGAGGCGAGCGTGCTGCACTCGTCGGCCCTGGGCTTCTCGGTGAGTGACCCGGCTGGCTGGTTGCGGCAGGCCGCGTACAGGCGCGTGAGCTCGAAGGTGTCATAGCGCACCGGCGCGCCGTCGGCCGTGGCGAGCGCGTTCCAACCATACACGTCGTCGATCACGCCGTTGCCGTCGTCGTCCTTGCCGTTGCCGGCGATCTCGCGCGGATTCTTCCACATCGCACGCGCGAGCCGGGTATGGGCCGTGTCGACGCCGCCGTCGATCACGGCCACGACGACACGCCGCTGTGGCTGACGCGAGGCCAGCAGCTCACGGATGGCCCGCTCGGAGCCGACGCCCATCACCTTGTCGGTGTCGTAGTCGAGTCGCTGCCAATCCGCCCGCGCCGTGTCTCCCGACACCGGGGCGGGCGGTGGCGGTGCGACCTGAATCGGAGCCTGCATGACCGGTTCCATCGCCGGCTCCGGCGCCGTTGCGACGCCGCCCGATCCGCGCGCACAGGCGCCAAGCAACACGACGCTCGAGAGCATCAACGCGAACGGTCGCGCGGAAAACACGGGGAGTGATCTACGCTGCATCGGTCATGGTGGTCGAGTCGGTGGTCGGCGGGACTGCGTTGTGGGCGTGCTGGGTTGGCGCTCGTGGACGATAGCCGATGCCGCACATGCCCGCGAATATTGCAATGCTGTCCACGTTCGTACCCCAGCGGCCGGGAATGCTCCGCGCTCAGGGGCCGTCACCCACGCCATCGCACCAGAGCACGTCGCGGCGTAATGGTGTACGTGGGCGCCACGCCGGCGCGTCGTACGCGCTGACGATGGGTGCGTCGGGCGGTGCCGCATCGAACCGATACGCGACGAGCTGTTGCAGCTCGACCGGGTGACTCCGGCCGCGTCCCTGAAACGGCTTCTGCCAGTTGATGGCGCACACGCGATCGACCAACGACAACCCCGGGGTTATTTCGCGGAAGGTGGTCGCTACGGCGACCGCGCGGATACCCATAAGTCGCCGTGGCAGACGGTCGGGGCGGCTCATCTCGAGCTCCATGCGGCGGAGCTGTGCCGTTGCGCTGTCGAGAAAGAAGGTGCCGTGCACATCGGGGGATCGCAGCTTGTCGGCGGCGCGAACCTCGAGCCGCACCCACGTTTCGCTCCCCTCGGTCAGTACGCCCCCGAAGTGGAAGCAATGGTTGGCGATGAACGACGGCGCCGCGATATCCGAGAGTCCCGGTATCGCCATCGTCGTTTCCCTGAGGCCGCGGGGGTCGCGCTGATCCCGCACCACCCGGCCCGGGCGATACCCGCCCAACGACTGGCTCCCGGCCACGAGCGTATCGACCACATTCACAAATACCGTGCTGTCGGTGAGGGCGGCGAGCACGCGCTGCGTGGCGTAGCGAAAGGGATACTGCGACGTGAGCAGGCGGAACTGATCGGCGTTCTCCCGCAGCAACTCGACGATGTCGTACACGGCGGGCTCACGGACGCGGTCGGGCATGCCGGGGTTGGTGCACACTTCGCGGGGCCGCACGACCATGCCGGTGAGTTGCACGGGAATTTGGGCGAGGGTGATCGCCGCCGTGGTGACGATGCCGGCCTCGATGACGATGCGGCCCCGATACGGGGCAAAGCCGATACGGCGCACGGCGAGTTCGTAGCTGCCGGTAGGCAGGGCGATGATCGTGGCACGGCCACCGGCGTCGGTGAATCGCTCCAGCGTGCGCTCAGGGAGGGCGACGACGGCGTAGGGCAGCGCGACCCCGGTCTGCTGCGCGGACACGGTTACCGAGAGGGTCCCGGTGCCCTGCGCGGCGCTCCCGACCGGCGCGAGTAGCGTCGCCCAAAGCAGGACGGCGAGGCGCTGGACGGTGCTCCGTATCACGGCCCCGCCGATTCTCACGCGCATGTGGTGTGGCTGGTGCGGGACCCCTGGCATCGGAACGGCATCACAGCGGCGTCGGTGAGTGTATACGGATGGTCCGGTAGCATCCGTAGAGTGCGAGTCGGTCGTAGCGCTGTCAATCGCCATGATGTGCCGACCGTGCTACCGAGTTCGCGCCGAGAGCGGCGTGCGGCGCGACCCATGGCGGTCGTACACGCGCTGGGCGCTTCCCGATCGCTGGGCGGCCAGCGTGATGGCGTGCATGCGGTCGCGCGCGAACGCATACGCCGTTTCATGGTGGACGATCGGTGCGGGGTACTCACGACCGATGATGCAGCCGGTCATCTGTTGCATCATGAGCGGCGTGTGCTCGGGGCGCACGAGGTCCGCGTCGGAGAGCGCCGACAACTCCGGCACCCATCGTCGTACAAAGGCACCAGCGGCGTCATGCTCCTCGGCCTGCTTGTACGGATTGTAGATGCGGATCGTGTTGATGCCGGTCGTTCCCGACTGCATCTGGCATTGCGTCCAGTGAATGCCGGGCTCGTAATCGGTGAACCAGCGCGCGAGGATCGGGCCGGTGTGTCGCCAGTCGAGCCAGAGATGGTAACTCGCGAAGCTCATCACCATCGCGCGCATGCGGAAGGTGAGCCAGCCGGTGACGCGCAGCGATCGCATGCAGGCGTCCACCAGCGGGTAGCCGGTCTGTCCGTCGCGCCAGGCCTGCAGTCGCTCCACGTCCGGCTCACTCGGCCGTACGCCGTCGAAGATCGCAGCGTAGTGCTCGTACTCGAGGCGCGGCTCGTCTTCGAGCTTCTGGATGAAATGACAGTGCCAATGCAGACGCGACGCAAAGCTCACCAGGCTCTGTGTCCACTGCGCGGCGTCCAGTTCCCGACGGCCGTCGTTCTCATCGCGCAGTTCGCGGGCGCGCCGGCGCGCGGCCTGATACGCCTGACGCACGGACAACGTGCCGAAGGCCAGCGCGGTCGAGATGCGGCTGCACGATGCCGGCGCCTCGTTGGGACTCGACATCGCCCGTCGATAGTCCTGACCGCGTGCCGAAAGGAACGACTGCAGCAGCTCGTGGGCACGCGTCTCACCACCGCGCTGCCAATCGGCCCACGTTGGCGCGACCACCGGTGCCGCGGCCCAGCGCAGATCAGCGGGCAAGGCATGCCAGGCGGCGTCGGTCACCGATGCCGGCGGCGTCAGGATTCGGTTGGGCGTGGGCACGATGCGCGCGCGCATGCGTTGCTGCCACGTGTCGGCCCAGCCGTCGCGCGACGCGAGCCGGCGGACCACGCCGTTGCTGGGGAGCTCGCGCATGGTGATTCCAGCCTGCTTCGCCCACGCGCGGACACGACGATCCCGCGCATAGCTCGTGGCGTTCCCTGTTTCCTCGTGCGCCCAGATGGCGGTGAAGGGCAGGACCGCGTGCAGCGTGGCGAAGACATCGGGCAATGCCCCATGCAATTCCAGCAGCTGACCGCCGCGCGCGTGCAGCGCCGTCTGCAGTTCGTCGAGGGCGTCGCGCAGCACACATTCGTGTCGCCGGTCCCGGTCGGCAGCGTGTTGCTGCTCGGGTTCGTGCACATACACGGCGAGTACCGGACCGGCAGCGGTCGCACCGGCGAGTGGCGCGTGGTCGGCGATCCGGAGATCCCGCTTGTACCAGAGGAGTTGCAGAGCGGACATGTCCCACTCCAACGGTCATCGACCGATCCGCCGTTCCCGTCGCGATTCCCCTCTTGCCAACCCATGCCACCCCCCGCATTGATTCAGCAGGGTGCCGCTGTTCCCGCTGTCGTCTCGCACCCTCGGGGTAGCGACATGCCACACGCCAGAGTCCGTCTCACGCTGATCGAATCGACGCGCCACACCGCCCTGCACGCGGTGGGCGCGGAGCTGTTCGGAATCAGCACGTACGCCGCCTTGGTCGCGGTCGCGGTCATCGGTGCCCGGGCATTGCACCTCATCGCCCCGACGCTGTCGGTCGACGAAGCGGTGACGTTTCTTGCGCCGATCCGCCAGTCGGCCCCACCGCCCACGCAGGAATCCGTTCAGTTCATCGGGCTGGGCGGCTTGCAGTCGGTGACGATCCCCGTGAGCGAGCCGTCGCCGCGTGGCAGCTTGCCCGCCCCGCGTGGCAGTATCGGCGACGTCGCGAGTGAGCTGATCGACCTTCCCAGCCCGTCAAGCGATTCGGAGAAGGCGTACAGCGAAATCGAGGTCGACTCCACGGTCTCGCTCGATCCGTCGGCCGAAGGCCCGCAATATCCGCCGGCCCTTTTGCAGGCCGGCGTGCAGGGCGTGGTGTACGCCCGCTTCATCGTGGATACCGTGGGACATGTCGACACCGCGACGCTGGTCGTGCTGGATAAGCCCGACCCCGAATTCGTGAACGCCGTGCGCACGGCGCTGGTGCGCATGAAGTATCGTCCGGCCGTGCTCCGCGGTCGGGCCGTCGCACAGCTGGTCGAGCAGCCGTTCGTATTCCGCATCCAGCCGCCGGGCGTCATCGAGCGCTGACCGACACGGCGAGCGCAACAAAGCTCGCGGCAGTGCGTACGGAGATAGATATTCGGATCACTGTTGCGCGTCCCGTTCCGATGCCTCTTTCTGTTGGAGCCCCTGCGTGGATACCCCCCTTGATGTGCTGGAGCAGGCCGAGGCCGAACTGGCGGCCGCCGACCACGATGAATCGGCGACTGGTGTAGACCGCCGGCAGTTCATGTTCTTCTCGCTGGTGGCCGCGGCGGCGAGCACCTTCGGTGCGCAGGCGGCTGGTGCGCAGGATGCAGCGGCGAGAGCGAGCGGCAGGGGCGGTCTGGCCAGCGGCGCAGCCCAACCGCCGCAGGTGCCGCCGGTGCCGCTCGGCAACGGGGAAGCGCCCGCCATGCAGTTCATGCCATATCCCGGCGGCACCGGGGCGCTCATGGAGAAGGTGGTGCGCGAGCGCGGCGCGGCGGCATTCACGCGCACCCCGCACGCGGTGGAGAAGTGGAGCGGGGCGGTCCCCACCAATCCTGATGACCTCGCGTTCCTGCCGGCGCATCGCATCTCGGCGCTCATCAAGGCGCGCAAGATCACGTCGCGGCAGATCACCGACATCTATCTCGCGCGCATCGAGAAGCTCAACCCCACGCTCAATTTCGTCGTCACGTTGATGGCGTCGCAGGCGCGCGCCGAAGCCGACGCAGCCGACGCCGAGATCGCCGCCGGGAAGTACCGTGGCCCGCTGCACGGGGTGCCGTACGGGATCAAAGATCTGTTCGCGGTGAAGGGCGTCCCCACCACGTGGGGCTCGGTCGATTTCAAGGATCAGATTCCCGACTACGATGCCGACGTGGTGGTGCGTCTGCGTGAAGCCGGTGCGGTGTTGCTGGCGAAGTTGGCCACGGGTTTGTTCGCGCAGAACGATTGGTGGTTCGGCGGACGCACGAACAATCCGTGGAACACGAACATCGGCTCGAGCGGTAGCTCCACCGGCCCCGGTTCCGCCACGGCCGCCGGCTGCGTGGCGTTCTCGATCGGCACCGAGACGCAGGGATCGATCGTGTCGCCCGCCATTCGCAACGGCATCAGCGCCCTGCGGCCCACCTATGGCCGCGTGAGCCGTCACGGCGGCATGGTGCTGG
>NZ_JBILKJ010000104.1:0-9898 GCF_044376735.1 Gemmatimonas sp. | reverse complement strand
GTCGCTCTACCCCCTGCTGACACGCCTCGAGGCTCTACCTCAATAGATTTCGGGGAGAACCAGCTATCTCCAGGCTTGATTGGCCTTTCACCCCTACCCACAAGTCATCCGAATGGTTTTCAACCCACACCGGTTCGGGCCTCCACTAAGTGTTACCTCAGCTTCACCCTGCTCATGGGTAGATCGCCCTGGTTTCGGGTCGTACCCCCAGATACTCATGCGCCCTCGTTACAGGACTCGCTTTCGCTCTGGCTCCGCTGCTGAGCAGCTTAGCCTCGCATCTGAGGAGTAACTCGCCGGATCATAATGCAAAAGGCACGCCGTCAGCCGTGACACCTTGCGATGCCCAGCCTCCGACCGCTTGTAGGTATGTGGTTTCAGGATCTCTTTCACTCCCCGCACAGGGGTGCTTTTCACCTGTCCCTCACGGTACTCGTCCACTATCGGTCACATAGGAGTCTTTAGGCTTGGAGGGTGGTCCCCCCGGCTTCACGCCCGATTACTCGGGTCGGGCGTTACTCAGGAACTCTACTACACACAGTGCATGATCTTCGCCTACCGGGCTATCACCGTCTATGGCGCCCCGTTCCAGAGGACTTCGACTGACGTCGCTGTGTGCGTCCGTAGGTCCTACAACCCCGGTCCCACAAGGAGACCGGTTTGGCCTGTACCCGTTTCGCTCGCCACTACTCGGGGCATCTCGTTTGATTTCTCTTCCTCAGGGTACTTAGATGTTTCAGTTCCCCTGGTTTGCTCCGCTTGCGCGGTGACCGGACTCGCGTCCGGCCGGGTTTCCCCATTCGGCCATCTTGGGATCAATGCGTGTGTGCCGCTCCCCCAAGCTTATCGCAGCTTACCGCGGCCTTCATCGCCTCTATGTGCCCAGGCATCCCCCACATACCTTCGTTCGCTTGACTCGTTCCCATCTTGTCAGGCAAACCATACGCTTTCTAAAACTCGTAAAGCGGAAACATCACGCGATCATCGCCCTTGCGGACCATGACCACGACACGTCGCTGCCTCACTGAGGTTCTTCGTCCTAGCAGCATCGACCCGGCCAGTAGCCGCATCAATGCTGTAGTACCCACGATCACTTCCCACTTCCGTTGTCAAATAGCGCAGACACCGCCACGACCGTCACTCCGAAGAGCGGCGGTCAGCAATCGAATTCGAGATCGAGGATGTGCAGAACGGGCGATATCTCTGGGACTTTCAGTCTGCCGCACCTCAGGGTTGCCCCCGAACTGCCGACCTACTCATCGCTCCGGAAAGGAGGTGATCCAGCCGCAGGTTCCCCTACGGCTACCTTGTTACGACTTCGCCCCAGTCACTGCGCTCGCCTTAGGCGGCTTGGCCCCTTGCGGGTTCCGGCACCGACTTCGGGCGCTCACAGCTTCCATGGCGTGACGGGCGGTGTGTACAAGGCCCGGGAACGTATTCACCGTGGCGTCGCTGATCCACGATTACTAGCGATTCCAGCTTCATGCCGTCGAGTTGCAGACGACAATCCGAACTGAGGCCGGCTTTGGGGATTGGCTCCGCGTTGCCGCTTCGCAGCCCTCTGTACCGGCCATTGTAGCACGTGTGTAGCCCCAGACGTAAGGACCATGATGACTTGACGTCGTCCCCACCTTCCTCCGGTTTGGCACCGGCAGTCTCTCTAGAGTCCCCGCCATGACGCGCTGGTAACTAGAGACAAGGGTTGCGCTCGTTGCGGGACTTAACCCAACATCTCACGACACGAGCTGACGACAGCCATGCAGCACCTGTGCATGAGCTCCGAAGAGGGGCCCCTGTTTCCAGAGGCTTTCTCATACATGTCAAGCCTGGGTAAGGTTCTTCGCGTTGCGTCGAATTAAACCACATGCTCCACCGCTTGTGCGGGCCCCCGTCAATTCCTTTGAGTTTCAACCTTGCGGTCGTACTCCCCAGGCGGGGTACTTAATGCGTTAGCGCCGGCACTCGGGGGGTCGCTCCCCCAAGCACCTAGTACCCATCGTTTACGGCGTGGACTACCAGGGTATCTAATCCTGTTTGCTCCCCACGCTATCGCGCCTCAGCGTCAGCTACTGCCCAGCAGGCCGCCTTCGCCACCGATGTTCTTCCGGATCTCTACGCATTCCACCGCTACACCCGGAATTCCACCTGCCTCTACAGTGCTCTAGTCCACCAGTTCGCATGGCCGACTCGGGGTTGAGCCCCGAGCTTTCACCACACGCTTAGCAGACCGCCTACGCGCCCTTTACGCCCAGTGATTCCGGACAACGCTCGCACCCTCCGTATTACCGCGGCTGCTGGCACGGAGTTAGCCGGTGCTTCCTCACTCGGTACCGTCAGAGCCCTCGAAAAGGCTTGTTCGTCCCGAGCAACAGGGGTTTACACACCGAAATGCTTCATCCCCCACGCGGCGTCGCTGCGTCAGCCTTACGGCCATTGCGCAATATTCCCCACTGCTGCCTCCCGTAGGAGTCTGGGCCGTATCTCAGTCCCAATGTGGCTGGCCATCCTCTCAGACCAGCTACCCGTCACCGCCTTGGTAGGCCGTTACCCCACCAACTAGCTGATAGGCCGCGAGCTCCTCTAGATGCCTCGAAAGTTTCCTCGTCAACTGATGCCAGTCGACGAGCGTATGCGGTATTACCCGGCCGTTGGGCCGGCTATCCCCCACATCTAGGCAGATTGCTCACGTGTTACGCACCCGTTCGCCGGTTACCCTTGCGGGCCCCCTTGACTTGCATGTGTTAAGCACGCCGCCAGCGTTCGTCCTGAGCCAGGATCAAACTCTCCAATAGATCAGAATCTAAGTAGAATCTTGAGTGGCTCATCAGCGCGACCAACCGAAGTCAGTCCCACGCCGAATCACGTACTAATCAACAGATTTGCTATCTCGCTGCAGCCCTGAAGAAGCCGCAGGTCAACGATACCGTCCCGCACATCCATCGATCTCGAACTTCGATTGTCAAACAGCGATGACTCGTCCCTGCTATATCCGCGCAACCGCTTGCGGTTGCGTCAGTTACCGTTTTCTTGAACGCCGCGTTCTCAGCGGCAGATCGTATTAATACACCACCGTCCGGTTCCCGTCAAGGCATCAGACTGAGCTTTTTTTACGAGTTCGAAGCGCGCTCGTGATCAGCACGATACCCACTTCTCCCTCAGCCCGATCGGCCGCAGACTCCCCTCGACGGGAGCACGCTCGGCGCGCTGCGCTCCGATCTCTGCCAGGCTCGGCCTGCGAGGACGCGTGCCGCAGAAGCAACGGGAACAGCGGCAAAGAACCGATGCCCGGAAGCCCACACCCATACATCTGCACCCAAGGCGCAGAAGCAAGTCGGCATTGCGCAACCGCCTCGGCGGGTCGGGGATATAAACCGATCCGAGGCCGAGTGTCAACCGTCAATCGACAAGTCGGACGGCCCCCCGTGCGACGGGGCGGACAATCGCAAGATCGCCCGCCCCGTCTCGGTCAGCACGCCACCCCACTAGGTAGGGCGCGTCAATCCCCGCCGCTCCCTCTCGGCTTCGCCGTCCGACCCGTATCGCCACCGCCCGAGCTGCCGCCCCCAACACTGCCGCCGCTTGAGCCGCTACTACCACTTGAACCGCTGCTGCCGCTACTCCCGCTACCAGCCGAGCCGCTGCCGCCGAACACGCTTGGCATAGGAGAAGACGAGCCTCCCGAGTTCGCCCGAGTGTAGCCACCACCCCGCACCGCCCGCCCCGGATTGGAAGGCGCCGCAGGGTCGGCGTCCCCCCGATGCACGATGATGACCGGCGTATTGCCAGGGTAGAACCCGTTGCCGAACCCGTAGGGATTGAACAGCCCACCGAAACCATAGCGAAGACTATATGCATCGAACGGGCTCATACCATACTGCCAGCCGAGTCCCCATGCCCCCATCCCGCCAGGCCCATAGCAGAAATCGTCAATGCGCCGGCACCCGCCGCGCATCCGCGAGCTGGCGATGCCACCGGTGATGACGTCCTCAGCCATTGGTCGGCTGCGATCGGTACCGGCTGTCCGCACCGCGAACACCTCCGGATTGGACATCGCAATCATCAGGTCGAGCACGCGAGACGGCATGCCGCCGTCGGCCAAGCGTACCAGCTCCTTGCCATTCACAGAGAACGGCTGCCGGGTTTCCGTGAGCCACGCCTCGGTGAGAGCTGCTGGTGCACGACTGGCTACAGCGAGCACGTCGCTGTTCAGCAACGGCGCACCGACGGCCAGACGAAGCGACGGCGTGGACGGCGCCGCACTCGCGCCGAGCCGCGCCCAGTCACCCAAGGAATCCACGACGTAGCGCAAGGTCATCACCGACGTGGCGGAGTTGCCGCCGACGTCGAGATGCTGCACCTGCATCCAATCCCCCGCCGACGACATGGACATCAAACCGGTCTCCAGTCGCCGCGCCCCGCGCCCGCACGCCAACTCCGCCTGCATCAACAAGCGACGGTCGTCGGGCATCCACGTGGACGTTTCGGTACCAGTACAACCATCGATCGACTTCGCGATGCGCGTCCCGGGCAAGGGGACGGCTGAACGCGTGGCCACGTTGGCACTATCGAATACGACCAAGTCGACACTGCCGGCAATCGTCGCGGACGGGACGACACAGGCCATCGAGGGGGGCTTCGGCGCCTGGCCAACCCCTGCTGCTGCGGACTGCGCCGACGGTGTCCAGCAGCCCATCCACGGCTGAAAGCGCGGATCGACGGTAGGCCGCGCCGAGGTCTGCGCCGCGAGCGCTCCTCCCCACAACAGCGTCGCGCTCGCAACGCCGCGCGCTACGCGCGGCAGCCCAACAAGTCCGAAGGCCATCATGGGGTCGTCCTCAGAAACGGAAGAGAAAGCCGGCCGTGAGACCGACGCCTGACAAGTCGATCGGGGAGAAGCCGCGGAAGTCGGAGCTGAGCGCGCCCTGCGCACGCTCGTACCGCACCTCTGCGTTGAGACCGACGTGCGGCGTTAACGAGTAGGTGGTGCCGAGCGCCCCGAACGCCATCGCGGACACATCGGTGGACTTCAACGACGTGGAGAAGATGTCGAGCGTCTTGTAGTCGACAAACTCGCCGTCCTGTTTGAACACGTAGTACATCATGCCACCACCGGCGGCGACGTACGGTGACACCTTGCTCGGCACCCATGCGTACCTGCTCAGCGTACGGCCTTCCGGCCGGAGATGCAGCTTGAGGCCGGCCGTAATGGGTATGCGTCGGAACGTCGTACGCTGTTCGACCGGAAGGTCATCGGTGCCGATGAAGTCGCGATCCTCGGATCGCTTCACGCGCGTGTTGATGCCGGTGCCGAGCAGCAGGTCGACCCGCGAATGGAGGCGAACGGCCAAATCGGTCGCCACGGACACGCCGGCGAAGTCGCCACGATTGACCGTGAGCCGCTCGGTGACGAAAGAAAACACGTCACTTGAGGCGTCCGGCCGAGCGAAGCCCCCCCGAACGGAAAACGTCGCATGCGGCGCCGAGAACAGAAACCCGTCGCCGCCGGTGGGTTGCGCCACCAGCGGCAGCGCGGGAACGAGCGCAGCCAACAGACCGAAGAAGAATCTCTGACGCATCGACGTCACTCTCGCGGAAGGAGTACCCGGGAATATACCACGATCCCAGATTCCAGTTCCACCAGCCCCCCGACAGGACGCCGCACCTGAACCAACGCCCCCCGTGGGCGAACCCGACGCGACCCCTCCACCCTCTCCGCTCCGTCGCGCCGGGCCAAGCCCGCCCGTGGGTGACCCAACGATGCGGCACCCTCGTCATCAGCCCGTCAGCAGCTGCGTCGAAATGGCCCGTCCCGGCGCGCGGAGACTAGAGGTTCACCCCATGACACTTCTTGAACTTCTTCCCTGATCCGCAAGGACAGGCATTGTTCCGAGGGGTAGACTCCCACCCAGGCGGCAGCGCACCACCGCCCACCTCGAGGGAGCGCACCGGTCCGGCCCCAACGACCGCCGGCGTGCCCCGGGCGACGGGCCGACCCGATGTCGGCATCGCTTCGTCGCCGGCCACCACCAGGCCAGCGTCATACTGCTCGTCGATGGCGTCGACCAGCTCGAGTTCTTCCACCGGGATGTCCTCGAGAATGCCGAGGGCGTTGTACCGCTTGGTCGGGCGCCCCTCCGAGCGCGGGAATTCAGCCACCGGCGGAGCCGACTCGAAGCTGTCAGCAGGCGCCGGCTCGAAAACGAGTTGGGCCTTGAGGAAGCGCTCAGTGAAGGTGTTCGCCAGATCATGCATGAGGTCTTCGAACATCGTGTACGCGTCCTGCTTGTACTCGACGAGCGGGTCCTTCTGGCCCCATGACCGGTAGTGAATCGACGCGCGCAGCTGATCGAGATCGTAGAGGTGATCCTTCCACTTTTCGTCGATGACGTTCAGCGTGATCAGCGACAGCAACCGATCGGCGAAGCCCTGCCCGCTTTCGTCGGTGACGGCGTTCAAACTGTCGAGCTTCTGGTCGAACGCGGCACGCCCAGCCTCGACGGCCCGCGCCTGCGCTTCGTCGACCGAGGCGGCATGCGCGCCCTCGGCGAACGCGGGCACTTGGAGCATGAAGTGCATGAGGAGATCCTGCTGCACGTACTCGAAGTCCCAGTCTTCCTGCTTATCGAACGTGGCGAGCGCCTGCTCGACGCGACGCTGCACGCCGCGATCGATCATCTTGAGGGCTTCGCCCTTGAGCTCCTCGCCGCCTTCGAGGGCGAAGGCACGCAGCGAGTAGATCACCTCGCGCTGCTGATTCATGACGTCGTCGTACTCGAGCAGCCGCTTCCGAGACTGGAAGTTCTGCAACTCGACGCGCTTCTGCGCCTGCTCGATGGAACGCGTGATGAGCGGATGGGTGAGCACCTCACCGTCCTGCGCTCCCATCCGATCCATCAGCTTGGCGATCCGGTCGGACCCAAACAACCGCATGAGATCGTCTTCGAGCGACAGGAAGAACTGCGAGGCACCGGGATCACCCTGACGACCGGACCGACCGCGCAGCTGACGATCGATGCGCCGTGATTCGTGGCGCTCGGAGCCAATGATGTGCAGCCCGCCGATTTCGGAGATCTCGAGTTCCTTGCCGTCGGGATCGGTAACCTTCGAGGGCTTCGCGTCGGTGATGCCGGCACCGAGCTTGATGTCGGTCCCTCGGCCGGCCATGTTGGTCGCGATCGTAATGGCGCCGGGCTGGCCGGCACCGGCCACGATTTCGGCTTCGCGCTGATGGTACTTGGCATTCAGCACGTTGTGCTTGAGGCCGGCACGTGCGAACAGTCGCGCCAGCGTCTCGGAGGCTTCGACGCTGGCCGTTCCGACCAGCACCGGAAATCCGAGCTCGTGGAGCCGCTTCGTTTCGTCGACAATCGCATTGTACTTCTCGCGACGCGTCTTGAAGACATAGTCCTGACGGTCATCGCGCGAGATCGGGCGATTCGTCGGGATGACCGACACCGACAGCCCGTAGATCTCGTGGAATTCGTTTTCTTCCGTCTCGGCCGTACCGGTCATGCCGGCCAACTTCTCATACATCCGGAAGTAGTTCTGAATCGTGATGGTGGCGAGAGTCTGCGTCTCCCCCTTGACCTGCACGCGTTCCTTGGCCTCGACGGCCTGATGTAATCCTTCGCTCCATCGACGGCCCGGCATGGTACGGCCGGTGAACTCGTCGACAATGAGGACCTGTCCTTCCTGCACCACGTAGTTCACGTCGCGCTCGTACAGGGCGTGGGCGCGCAGCAGCTGGTGAATGATGTTCAGCCGCTCGCTCTTCAGCGCATACTCGCGCTCGATCGCATTGCGGTGCTCGAGCCGCTCGGCCGCCGAGATGCCCTGATCACGATCGAGCTTGCCGATCATGAGCGAGATGTCGGGGAGGACGAACTGATCGTGCGCCTCGGGCGAGAGATAGTCGAGCCCCTGTTCGGTGAGGTGCACCGTGTGGCCCTTCTCATCGAGCACGTACAGGAGGTCGTCTTCGATCTCCCGGTAGGTGCGCTTGCTCATCGGCAGCTTCTTGTCGGAAATGATGTCGAGCTCCATACGCTGCACGAGCTGCTTGACACCGGATTCCTGCAACGCCTTCACGAGCCGCTTGTTCTTCGGCCCGCCGAGTTGGGCCTTGTACAGCTTGAGCGCCGCGTCCTGTTCGTCCTTCATCTCGAACGCGCGCTCGCCCTCACCGACGAGGGTGTTGACCAGTTCGGACTGGCGGCGCACGAGCCGCTCGACGGCGGTATTGAATTCCGCGTACCGCCCATCACTCTCGTTGCCGACGGGGCCCGAGATGATGAGCGGAGTGCGCGCCTCGTCGATGAGGATCGAGTCGACTTCATCGATGATCGCGAAGATATGCGTGCGTTGCACACGCTGCTCGAGCGACACCACCATGTTGTCGCGCAGGTAGTCGAAGCCGAACTCGTTGTTCGTGCCGTAGGCGATGTCGCAGCCATAGACGGCGCGGCGCTCGTAGGTCCCGGGCTCGGTGTCGTCGAGACAGCCCACGGTGAGCCCCAGCCACCGGTACAGATGCCCCATCCACTGGGAGTCGCGACGGGCGAGGTAGTTGTTCACCGTGACGAGGTGCGCGCCACGTCCGGGCAGGGCATTGAGGTACATCGGCAGCGTCGCGACGAGCGTCTTGCCTTCGCCGGTTGCCATTTCGGCGATACGGCCCAGGTGCAACTGAATACCGCCAATGAGCTGGACGTCGTAGGGGACCATGTCCCACGTGAGCTCATTGCCGGTGACCAGCACCGTGGAGCCCTTGAGTCGCCGGCACGCCTCGCGCACGGTCGCGAACGCCTCGGGAAGGAGCTCATCGAGCACCTCGGCGATCGCGGTGCGGAGCTCACCCTCCGCCCCGCCGCGACCGTCGGCTCCCTGCAGCTCGAGGTCGATGCGTTCGCGCTCGGCCGCGTCGGCGGCGTCGTGCTTCGCCGCCTTGAGTTCGGCGATGCGTTGCTCGACCGGGCCGGTCCGCTCGGCCAGTATGCCACGGAACTTGGCCGTCTGCCCCTGAATCTCTTCATCGGACAGCGAGCTGAGGCGCGCTTCGATCTCGTGGATCTCCGACAGCACCGGCTGGACCCGCTTCCGTTCACGTTCGTGACGCGTGCCGAACACGCGACCAATCAAGCCCTTCAGCATACGAACCTCATGGCAAGGGCGTCGCGGCGGCGAGGTCCCCGTTCGCCATCAGGCGCGCGCCGGGCCCTCCGTCGTCGACGACTCCCGGGAATTCTCGAGATACAGTCCGGTGGTCGCTATGTACGTCGCCACGGTGTCCGGCACGAAGCCCCGAATGGAGCGCCCGTCCCGAACCCGTGCCCTGATTTCTGTTGACGACACATCGACGCGTCGCGCCGCGAGTCGCCGTGCCATCCCCGCTCCGACCCGTTCCAGCATGACGGCGAGCTCCGCCGTCTCCCGGCCGTGGTCGGCGCGCTGTAGTACGACCAGCTGCACCATCGACAAGAGGCGTGTCACCTCGCGCCAACGGGGCAACGTGGCCACCACGTCATCGCCGACTAGCAAGAGTAGCTCGGCCGACGGGACGCGTCGACGCAGTGCGTCGACCGTGTCAACCATGAAAGATAACCCGCCCCGATCAATTTCGATGGGGTCGACCTCGACGCGTGGGATTCCGCCGAAACCGGCCTGCACCATCGCGAGCCGGTGCTCGGCGGGGGTCTGATCCGATCCCTTCAGCGGCTGCTGGGCCGCCGGGATGATCAACAGACGATCGAGCGCGAGCTCCTGGAGGGCGTCCTGTGCCACCAGGAGGTGGCCGATATGCGGCGGATCGAAGCTTCCCCCAAGAATGCCGATGCGCACGGGGGTCAGCGAGGGCGGGTCATTCGCGACGCGCCGGACCGGGGCGTGCGTAGGCGACGGG
>NZ_JBILKJ010000103.1:0-9942 GCF_044376735.1 Gemmatimonas sp. | reverse complement strand
GATCGCGCAGGGGCTGGCGGCCAATGCGATGGTGGCCGATACCGCGCTGCGCATCCGGCTCGACAACGGACAGACGTACAGCCCCGACAACGCCGACAATGCGTTCCTGGGCGCGCTCACGTTGCGTGAGGCGCTCACGAAGTCGCGCAATCCGGTGGCGGTGCAGCTCGCGCTCGCGGTTGGCATGGACTCGGTGATCGCACTGGCGCGCCGCGCGGGGCTGCGCTCACCCATTTCGCCGTATCCCTCGAGCGCACTCGGCGCGAGCGTGGTGCAGCCGCTCGATTTCGTCGCAGCGTATGCGACGTTCGACAACGGAGGCGTGGCCGTCGAGCCGCGCTTCGTGCAGCGCATCGAAGATCGCACTGGACGTACGGTGTTCACGCCACAGGTGGCACCGGCGCGGCCGGCGATGGACCCGCGGGTGGCGTTCATCATGCGCGACATGCTGCAGGATGTGGTCACGCGCGGCACCGCGACGGCGCTGCGCAAGATCGTGCCGGCGCGCATCCCGGTGGCGGGGAAGACGGGCACCACCAACGACAACACCGATGTGTGGTTCGTCGGGATGACGCCGGAACTGGTCACGGGTGTGTGGCTCGGCTTCGACAAGCCGGCGATGATCTCGCCGGGCGCAGTGGGTGGTACACTGGCAGCGCCGATCGCGGGGCAGATCATCGCGGCGGCCTACGGCAATCGTGCCAGTGGCATCTGGACACCACCGCCGGGCGTGGTGCCGGTGGAGCTCGATCGGGCCACGGGACAGCCGTCGGATAGCAAGACGCCGGAAGAGCGCCGCTATGTGGAGTGGTTCATGACGGGCACGGAGCCGGGCGCGCCGGTGTGGCCGTGGAGTCTGTTTCGTTTGGGGCCGATCGGATACTGACCGCTGATCCAGTACTCAGTGGTCAGAGTACTGGCATCAGACTGGTATAGTGGTCGGAGTTCAGCAACTGCAGTCCAGAGTGCCGAGGGGGTTTGGGTGGTTCGTGTACGTGCGGGACGGCGGGTATGCACGGGGCGCCACGGCGCGATGCGGGCACGGAGTACCTCTGACACGTAAACAACGAGGGTAAGCCAACGGCGCTTCTACAGGGCGCGGCTACTGCGTATCCGTGTTGTTTCCATCCATCGGTGTGATCCGTGTTCCGGCTGTTCGCGAACTCTCAGTGATGACAACGCTGCAGCGGCAACGCGATCGAGGGCGATCGGAAAGGCGCGCAACGCCTCCGGCGCATAGTGCCCCATGAGACACACCTGCAGCCAGTTCCGCTCGCGCAGATAGCCGCTCTCGAAGCTGACCAGCCATCCGGCGTCGCGGAGCTGCTCACCGAGTGCGTGTGCGCTGACGCCGGCGGGCGGAATCAGTGTATGCACCGCGGGTGAGGCGTGACTGGCGTCGGCCAGCACGCGCCAACCGCGCGACTCCATCGCCCGACGCAGCCATGTACCGTCGAGCGCGAGGCGCCGGAAGCGCGCCGGCCAGACGATCTCCGACAACGACGCGCCGAGTGCGTCGAGCAGATTCGACGACTGTGTGAACGGCACGCCCTGCTGTGCCACCGCGAAGCCCAGATCGAGATAGCGCGGGATACGCGTACTGGGCGTGCCCACGGTTCCATCATGGAACACGATGGCGACGCCGGGGAATGCGGCGAGCGCCTTGCCGCTGACCGCGCTGGCCATCCACACGTCGCGCAACGAAAGGGGCACCGTGCCGAGGCTGCTGATGACGTCGAGCGCCAGCTTGGCGTGGTGCGACCGCGCGAGCTCGGCGAGTGCGTTGAGGTCGTTCATCACACCGGTGGACGTCTCGCTGTGCACGGCCCAGAGCCAGCTCGCCCCCGTCTGCTGCATCGCGCGCGCGGCGGCCGTGTAGTCGAGTGCGTCACCCCACGGCGCGCGCACCACCGTGTGCGGGATTCGCATGCGCGTGGCGTGATCGATGAGGCGCTCGCCGAACTCGCCATTGCTCACGATCACACCGGGCGCGTCGAGCAACGAGATCTGCGCGGCAACGACATCGTTGGCCAACGTACCCGAGCCCAACAGCATCGTGACGTGCCGCGCGTTGGCCAAGGCACACAGCCGCTCCTGCACGTCGCGATACCGCGCGTGAAACGCGTCGGCCCGATGCGAGGTGGCGCCGCGCTGCATCGCCCGCTGGACGGCATCGCTGATGCCCACCGGACCCGGCAAGAAGTTGGCGCCGCTGCTGAGTGCCTCCGCACCCTCGTTCATGGCGTCCGGCCACGCCAGCACTTCCTCGGCCGTGATGTACATCGGCTGATACGACGCCTGCTCGCTGCCGATGAGCGGGCCGAAGGCGTGGAATCCGAGATGGCGGTAGAGGCGGAGCTGGCGTGTGGTGCCCGACATGATGCCAAGGTCGAAGCCCTGCGCCAGGAAATGCCGCGTGATGAATCCCACGAGCTGCGCGAACACACGGCTGGCGCGGAACTCCGGCTCGACCGCCAGTAGCCGGATCTCGACCGGCGTCCGGCCTGCCGGGAGATAGTCGTCGACGCTGCCCAGCTTCTGGTCGAGTGAGAACGGACGCTGTGTACGCCCGCTCACCATGCCGACCACGCGGCCGTTCAATTCGTACACGGCATATACGTTGTCGTCGTGGAATCGATCCACGTGACGCCGCGCGGCATTCGGCGCGTGCTGGGGAATCTCTTCGACGAAGGTCCGATAGTTCAGCGCGTGGATTGCCTCGTGGTCCGCCTCGGTGGCCAGACGTACGCTGCCGCGTATGAACGATTGGGGCATAGTCATGGAGGCAACTTGCGCTCGTCAGGGGGCCAGCGGAATACGTCATGCGACGTAGTCCGGGGGTGACAGGCCACGGACAGCCCACCACCCCCGGCTCCTTACTTCGTACCCCGTACTCCGCGTTTATACCCCAATCAGCTCTTCCACGTCGACTGGCGCGGCGCGCCCCTGATCCACCAGGGCGATGGCGAGCACTTCGCGCATCGTCTCCACCGGGTGGAAGATCAGCTGCTCGCGCACTTCGTCCGGCACGTCCTCGAGGTCCGCTTCATTGGCCTTCGGGATGATCACTTCCTTGATGCCGGCGCGGTGGGCGCCGAGCACCTTTTCCTTCACGCCGCCGATGGGCAACACGCGGCCACGCAGCGTGATCTCACCCGTCATCGAGACGTCGCGCCGCACCTTGCGGTTCGACATTTCGCTGACCAACGCCAGCGCGATGGCGATGCCGGCACTGGGGCCATCCTTCGGAATCGCGCCCGCCGGCACGTGAATGTGTGCCTCGCTGGCCGACGCCACCCGGCTGGCCGGGATCCCGAGCGCCGCGGCATTGTTGGTGGCGTAGGTGAGGGCGGCGCGCGCACTCTCCTTCATCACGTCGCCCAACTGTCCGGTCAGGATCAACGAGATCGGGCCCACGCGCACCACCTCGGCGCTTTCGTCACTCGTCACCGGCGCCGCCGACCCACGACGAATGCTCGCTTCCACGAACATGATGTCGCCGCCCATCGGGGTGTAGTACATGCCCGTCGAGATACCGACCTCATCGTGCTCGGCCACGCGCTCCGGATGCACCTTTGGCCGGCCCAGCAGTTCGCGCACTTCGTCGCTACTGATCACCTTGTCGTCGATCGTGGCCGTGTCGCCCATCGCCACCCGTCGCGCGACTTTACGCGCCACCGCGCCGAGCTGACGCTCCAGCTGCCGCACACCACTCTCGCGCGTGTACTCGCTGATCACCTTCATCACCGCGTCGTCGGTGAAGGTGAGCTTGCGCTGGCCCAGTCCCGATTCCTCGAGCTGCCGCGGAATTAGGTACGTCTTGGCGATCTCGGACTTCTCGCGCTCGGTGTAGCCGCTGAAGTCCACGACTTCCATACGGTCCAGCAGCGGACCGGGGATGTTCTGAATGAAGTTCGACGTGGCGATGAACAGCACTTCGCTGAGGTCGAACGGGACGCCAAGATAGTGATCCGTGAACGAGTCGTTCTGGGCCGGGTCGAGCACTTCCAGCAGTGCGCTGGAGGGATCGCCCTGATATGACGTGCCCAGCTTGTCGACTTCGTCGAGCAGGAAGACGGGGTTCTTGCTGCCTGCCTGCTTCATCCCCTGAATGATCCGACCAGGCATGGCGCCCACGTAGGTGCGACGATGACCGCGGATATCCGCTTCGTCACGCGCACCACCGAGAGCCACGCGCACATACTCGCGACCCAGTGCACGCGCGATCGACTTGGCGATGCTGGTCTTGCCGACACCCGGCGGTCCGTTGAAGAGCAGGATCGGTCCCTTCGCCATGGCGCGGGCCTTCGCCTCCTTCGCGTCGGTTTTCTGGCCGTCCCCGGTGGTGTCCACTTCGGAGGCGACCTGCTGCGCGCGCAGTTGACGCACGGCCAGGAACTCGAGGACGCGATCCTTTACGTCCTTGAGGCCGTAGTGATCCTCCTCGAGGATCTCGCCGGCACGGGCGAGCTCGAGGTGATCATCCGAGCGCTTGCTCCACGGCAGCTCGGCGATCCACTCGAGGTAGGTGCGAATGACCTGCGCCTCCATGGATTCGCGACCGGCACGCTCAAGGCGCCCCAGTTCACGCTCGGCTTCGGCGCGGGCTTCTTTGGGCAGCTCGAGCTTGGTGAGCTTTTCGCGGAGTTCGGTGATTTCCTTCGACTGATCGTCATCACCGAGTTCTTTCTGAATGGCCTTCAGCTGCTCGCGCAGGAACATCTCGCGCTGCCGCTCGCCCAGCTCTTCCTGGACTTGCGACTTGATGTCTTCCTGCGCTTCGAGCAAGCCGATCTGCCGCTGCACGTGTACGAGCACGCGGCGCAGGCGCTCTTCCACCGAGAGCGTCTCCAGCAGTCCCTGCTTCTCGGGGACGGTCAACTCGATGTAGCCCGCCACGAGGTCGGAGAACTTGCCGGCGTCGTCGACCGAGTCGAGCACCTGATGTACGACTTCCTCGGGCAGGCCGCGCTTTTCACCCAACTCGGCGGCACGCTCGCGCGCCTCCTTATGGAGCGCTTCGAACGCGGCGTTCTTGAGGTCGAGTGGCATCATCTCCTCGGCGGGGACGATCACCGCCTGGAGGTAGCCGTCGACCTCGGCGTACTGCAACGCCGTGGCGCGTTGCTCGCCTTGCAGCAGCAACTGCACACCGCCCAGACCGCGCTGGATCTGGCCGATGCGGGCGATGACGCCCGTGGTGAACAGGATGTCCGACGTCGGCTCTTCGGTGTTGTCGCGCTGCGCGACCGCAAAGACGAGCCGATCTCCCTTGAGCGCCGTCTCGATGGCTCTCAAGGTGCCGGGGCGGCCCGCCGCGATCGGCGCGGTGATGCCGGGGAACATGACGGTCCCGCGAAGCGGCAGGACAGGAAGTGTTTGGCGCTGACCCATGGCGTACGATCCCGTTGGAAGAGGAATACCGCTAGTCAAACGGCAGGTTTCGCACCGCGGGGATTACGCCATGGCGGCAGGCTTTGCCCGCTGATCGGGGGGGGCGTGCCGCAATGACGGAGCGGGTGGATTGGCGACCCGCCGATTTGTCGGTCCCACCATGGGGTGCTGCCGCGGTCAGGATGACCGATGCGCCGCTCGGGGGAAACTGACGGCGGGCCGACTTGCAACTCCCCGGGAACTTGGGCCGTACGGCAGGCGAGCCAGAGCGGCGCGGCTGCTGTCGCCGGTTTCCCTCTGGTGCTAGACTAGACGTACGATCCGACCTCCCCGATTCCCACGCGAGTGCCCGATTCCGTAGTCCCAGCCGCCGAAGATGCTGAGCTGCGCGCCCATGTGGAACAGGCGCTCAGTGCGACCTATGAACTCGATCAGGAGATCGGTCGTGGTGGCATGGGTATTGTGTACCGGGCCCGCGACAAGCGGCTGAAGCGGTTCGTGGCGATCAAGCTCCTGCCGCCGGAGCTGTCGTTCCGTCGTGACATCCGGACGCGATTCCTTCGCGAGGCGGAGACGGCGGCTCAGCTGAGTCACCCGAACATCGTCCCGATCTATTCGGTCGACGAAGTCGGCAACCTCGTGTTCTTCGTGATGGCCTGCATCGACGGCGATAACCTCGCCACGAAGCTGCAGAAGCGCGGACCGCTGCCGGTCGATGATGTCCGGCGCTGGTTGCACGAGGTGGCCGACGCGCTCGCGTACGCGCACGCGCGCGGCGTCATTCATCGCGACATCAAGCCCGACAACATCCTGCTGGACAGCATCGACGGACGGGCTCTGGTCACCGACTTCGGGATCGCGCGAGCGGCCAGCGACAGCGGCGAAACCTCGCGGCTCACCGCCACCGGCATGGCCATCGGCACGCCCGCGTATATGTCGCCGGAGCAGGCGTCGGGTGATCGTGACCTCGATGCGCGCAGCGATCTGTATTCGCTGGGGATCGTCGCGTATCAGATGCTGGCGGGAGAGCCGCCCTTCATCGGCGGCACCACGCCAGCGCTGCTGGTGAAGCATCTGGCCGAGGTGCCGGTGCCGGTGGCCTTGCGGCGTCCCGATACCCCCGACGATCTGTCGCAGATCGTCATGCGACTCCTCGAGAAGAGCCCGGAGCACCGTTTCCAAAGCGCCGGCGAGATGGTCACGGCGCTCAAGACCGGCGTGGTGCCGCCGCCGACCAATCCGACGGCTTCCCCGCTCACCACCGGCGTGCCGGTGCGGTTCACTGGGGCGCCGATCGGTGGGATGCCGTTGGCCGCCATGGGGGCGCCCGGTCCGACGGTGCCGTACGCGCCCGCGCCGTACACCCCGCCGGCGTATCAGGCACCCAGCTATCAGTCGCGCACGGCGGTCACGCCGCCCGCGACGCCCAATCGATTGTACGCACCGTCGCTTTCGGATGACGAACTGTACGTGGCGACGGCCGAGGACGAGGCGCGCTGGTACGCCCCGCCGGTGGTCGCGTTCCGCCGCAAGCTGGCCCCGTATCTGTTCGTGAACGGCGCGATCCTCGCCATCAGCGTCTTCACCAACGGCGACATGTTGGGGCTGACCACGCTGTGGACCGTGTACATCGCGTGGAAGTACGCCAAGCTCTGGGCAGACGGGTTCGACTGGACCGACGTGCTGAAGCAGCCCAAACATCGCATGCTCGGTGAAGTCCTGTCCGATCTCGGCGACAAGGTCATGGCCACCTTCAGTCGCAAGAAGCGCGAAGAACTGCGCGCGCAGGGGCGTCTGCGCAACCGACTCGATGGGGTATTGTCGCCGACGCCCATGGCGCCGGTGACGCTGCGTGCCAGTGTCGCGACGCCGAACGCCCCGTCACGCGATGACGAACTCGGCGAGTTCGTGGCGATGGTCAAGGCGGCGCGTGCCGATCGTGAGGAGATCGCCCGTCTGCTCGGCACGCTGCCGGTCGACGAGCGCGGGCGTATTCCCGATGTCGCCCGCACGGCCGTTGATCTGGTGAACAAGGTTGAGATCATCGCCCGCGAGATCGCGCGGGCAGACCGCGAGCAGGGGCCTGATGCCGCCCGACGCATCGATCTCGAGATCGGGGCGCTCGAGGCCGAAGCCAATCCGCTCGACATGCAAGGCAGCGAAGGACGCGTGCGTCGTCTCGCGCAGCTCCGTCGCGATCGTCGCGCGGTGGCCGATGCGCTCGGCAAGCGTGCCCTGCGACGCGGGCAGCTCGAGAGTTGCTGCATTGCCCTCGAGAACGTGCGCCTCGACCTCGTGCGCCTGCGTACCGGCAACAGTTCGGTCCAGCGCGTCACGTTGGTCGCGGAGCAGGCGATGCAGCTGGCGCGTGATGTCGATATCGCGGTCCAGGCTGCCAACGAGGTGCGCGAGGCCACATCGTCGCGCGCTGGATCGGCGTAATCGGACCACGTGATGCCTGACGGTCAGCGCGCGGCCAAGCAGGCGGCGGAAAACCAGGCCGAGTCGAATCTCCTGCGCGACCGCGTCACGGCCGCGATCGGCGATCGCTATCTGGTGGGGCAGGAGGTTGGTCGCGGCGGCATGGCGGTGGTGTACGCCGCCGAGGACGTGCGTCTGCAGCGGGAGGTCGCGCTCAAGGTGCTGCCGCCCGAGCTCGCGTTTCGCGGCGATGTGCGCGAACGCTTCGTGCGCGAAGCGCAGACCGCGGCGCGGCTCAATCATCCGCACATTGTGCCGATCTATGCGGTGCACGAGGAAGGCGGACTGGTGTGCTTCGCGATGGCGCTGGTCAAGGGCGAGAGTCTCGCCGCGCGCATCGTGCGCGAACCGCGCCTGACGTTCGAGTACATCGCGCACATGCTCGAGCAAGTGGCCGATGCATTGGCGTACGCCCACGCGTGCGGCGTCGTGCATCGTGATGTCAAACCGGACAACGTCCTGATCGACACCGAGTCCGGTCGCCCGATGGTGACCGACTTCGGCATTGCGCGCGCCGCCGAAAGTGGATCACGCCTGACGCAGACCGGCATTGCCGTCGGCACGCCGGCGTTCATGAGTCCGGAGCAGGCCACCGGCGACCGCGAGATCGACGGACGCAGCGACATCTATTCGTTGGGGGTCGTGGGCTACCTCATGCTGGCTGGCCGACTGCCCTTCGAGGCGACGACCACGCCCGCGATGCTCATGAAGCATGTGAGCGAAACGCCCATGCCGATTCGCGCGGTGCGTCCCGATGCACCTCACACGCTCGTGGAAATCCTCGAGCGGTGTCTGGCCAAACGGCCTCAGGATCGGTGGGACAATGCGCTGAAGCTGCGCGATGCGCTGCGCAAGGTGCAACGCGATGGCTCGCTGCTCACGGGCGCGCACCGCGCATACGCGTCGGCGCCGTTCCCGTCGTCGGCGCCACCACCGGTGAGTTTCAGCGGGACACCCAATGCGCGGACGCCGGACCGTGGCGACGAGGCACGCTACGGTCATCGGTCGGAAGACTGGGCGCCGCGCAATGTGCTGGCTCCGGCACCTGCTCCGCGCTCGTATCCCGCGCCGGGTGGGTTGCCGCCGATGCCGGCGCTGCCGCCGCTCCCCCCCGGCGCGCCACGCGAGCAGGTGCGCGAGTGGAACCGCGCGTCGAAGGAAGCCATGCAGGATTGGCGGATGGCGGTGCGGCAGCAGCGCCGCGACGTGCAGGCGCAGTGGAACGATCAATATGGTGATGCCACCAGTGCGTGGCGTAGCGACGATGACGTGATCGAGCGCTTCAAGGGGCAGCTGCTGTCGACCGCCGGCATGATCGTGTTTCTCGGTGTCATCAACGCGACGACGAGTCCCGGATTCCCGTGGGCGATCTTCCCGGCGATGGGCATGGGAATGGGCGTGCTCGGTCGCTACATCCGCCTGCGCCGTCGTGGTATCACACTGGCGCGCATTTTCGACGGCGAGGTGACCCCGAAGGCGGACGCCGATCCGCGTAGTAAGCCGGCGCGCATCGCCGAGGCGTCGCGGGCGTTCGTGAGGCACGCCAAGTGGGTGCTGGGCTCGGCCACGGTATCGATCGGCAGTCTCGCGATCGGCGCGCCGTTGGATCTCAAGCTGATGGCCGTTCCCATGCTCGTTGCTGGAGTCGCCGCGCTCGCCAGCGCGCAGATGCTGGCGCGCGATTTCATGCGCCTCCGTCGCCTTGGCGTGTCGGCGGGCGATGCCTGGAATGGCTCGTGGCAGGCGATCGCGGCGTCGTCTGACGACCGTCCATACGACGTGAAGCTGCGTGAGCAACTCGCGCTGGTGGCCGGCGATCAGCTGCTGGCGTCGGCCTACGGGGAGATGCTGCGCAACGCGGTGGACGACCGGCTGACGATCAAGGAGGTGACGGCCAAGCTGTCCGACGCTGACAGGGCGCTGGTCCCCGACGTCGAGCCTACCGCCGAGGCGTTGCTGGAGCGCATCAGTGCGCTGGCCAACGGGCTGGAACGGCTGCAGCGGGATGTGCCAACGGATGCGCTGCCACAACTCGAGGCCCGGGTGGCATCGGTGCAGGCCGAGCCC
>NZ_JBILKJ010000289.1:0-3202 GCF_044376735.1 Gemmatimonas sp. | reverse complement strand
GCCTTGCCCCAGGCGCAGCAAGCCCTGGGGGGCATGCAGGCACGCCTGCTCCTGCCAGGGTGGCCCGCCGTGATGAAGGGGGTGGTCGCGGTGGAGCCAGTGGCCTCGCTGGGCCCCTGCTTCGGCGCCGCGAAGGTGCGCTTGCTGAAGGCCTCTCTGCCTGAAGGCGGGCTGAGCGTGTACGTGATCGACGCGCCCTTGTTGTACGGGCGCTCGGCCAATCCCTACCATGACGAGGCGGGCCTGGAATGGCCTGACAACCTGCAGCGTTTCGGCCTGCTGGGCTGGGTTGCGGCGCAGATTGCCGCGGGCGGGCTGGACCCGTCGTGGGAGCCCGACCTGGTGCACGCGCATGACTGGCATGCGGGCATGGCTTGCGCCTACCTCAAGGCGCACGCGGCGACGGCACCTTCGGTCTTTACGGTGCACAACCTGGCCTATCAGGGGCTGTTTCCGCACCAGGACAGCGCTTTGCTGGGCCTGTCGTCACGCTTCATGAGTTCTGCCGGGCTGGAGTACCACGGCCAGTTGTCCTTCATGAAGGCGGGCCTGAAATTCTGCGACCGGCTGACCACCGTCAGCCCTACCTATGCGCGGGAAATCACCACCCCGGAGTTCGGCTGCGGCATGGACGGGGTGCTGCGCAGCCGTGAGGATGTCCTCAGCGGCATCCTCAACGGCATCGACGATCAGGCCTGGAACCCTTTGCGAGACCCCGCATTCGCCGGACCGTATGCGCCTTACGGCCCGGACGATCTGGCGGGCAAGGCCACCTGCAAGGCCGCCTTGCAGGCCGAAGTGGGGTTGCCGGTGGACCCTTCGGCGCCGGTGGTGCTGGCCCTGAGCCGGTTGACGGCGCAAAAGGGGTTGGATCTGCTGCTGGCAGCGCTGCCCACCTTGCTTGAGCAGGGCGGGCAGTTGGTGGTGCAGGGCACGGGAGATGCAGCGCTGGAGCACGCCTTCACGCAGGCAGCGCAAGACCATCCGCGCAGCGTCGCCACCCTCATTGCCTATGACGAACATCGGGCGCACCGGCTGGTGGCCGGCGCCGATCTCATTGCCGTGCCATCCCGCTTCGAACCCTGCGGTCTGACCCAGCTGTATGGCCTGCGCTACGGCACGCTGCCGCTGGTGCGCGCCACCGGTGGCCTGGCTGACACGGTGGTCGGGTTGAACTCAGCCCCTGCCGCGGGCCTGCCGGCCAATGGCTTCAGCTTTGCCGAGCCCACGCCTGCCGCTTTCGAGCGCGCCCTGGTGCACGCGCTGAACGTCTGGCGTGAGCCGGCGCTGCGCCGGACCTTGCAGCGCCGCGGCATGACCCAGGACCTTTCCTGGACGCCTTCTGCCATCAAGTACCGCGCCCTCTACGCGGAACTGCTGCCCGGGGCGGCCGGCGTCTGATCTGGCCAGGTGGCCAGCAACAGACCAGCCAGAGCCATGGCAAAGGCCACGGCGTGGGCGATGCTGAACGGCTCCCCCAGCCAGGCCACGCCCACGGCAGCGGCGCTGACGGGCAGGCAGACCGTGAAGATCCCGGCACGTGATGCGGGCACATGGCGCAGCCCGCGCATCCACAACCACACCGTGGCCACACTGGCCGCCAAGGCGTAGAACACCAGCAGGCCCCAGGTGGAGCGGCTCACGCTGGAAAAATCGAAGCTCCACGCCTGCCACAGGCCAAAGGGCGTGATGAGGGCCAGGCCCCAGAGGTTGATCAGGGCGCTGATGCGCTGCGGCGAGACGCTGGCGGCCAGACGCTTGCCGATGACCACGTAGCTGGCCTCGCAGATCACCGCCCCCAGCAGCAGGGCATAGCCCCACCAGGGCGCCGAGGCCGGGCCGCCATCGCCCGGTGCCTGGGCCAGCGCCAAGGTGGCGATGCCCGACCCAGCCAGCGCGATGGCGCCCTTCACGCGCGCCGTGATGCGTTCACCCAGGAACAACCAGGACATCAGCGCCACCACGGCGGGGATGGCCGCCATCACCACCCCGGCCGCCACGGCCGACGTGGCGGCCACGCCGAACAGCATGCAGATGGAGAAGCCGAAGTTGCCGAGGAAGCTTTCCCAGAACAGGAGCCGGCGGTCTCTGGGAGACAGGGGCGCCTCGCCTGGCTGGCGACGCAGCCAGGTCACCATGGCTACCGCAGCGATACCAAAGCGCAACCACGCCAGCAGAAAGACGGGAAGGGCCGCCACCAACAAGCGCGACAAGCCCACATAGCTGCCCACCAGGGCCATGCTGGCGGCCAGGCAGGCGAAAGCCGCCCAGGGAACCGGCTTCATGAAACGCTCAGAAGGCGGCCGCGTAGCGGTCGCGCTCCCACGGGGTGACGTGGCGGGCCCACTGCGTCCACTCGTCACGCTTCAGGCGCAGGAACTCGCGGGTGAGTTCCTCACCCAGGGCGCCGCTGATCACGGCGTCGGCTTCCAGCGCGTCCAGGGCCTGCGACAAGGATTGCGGCAGCAGGCCGATGCCTCGGTCGCGCAACTGCGACAGCGTGCAGTCGAACAGGTCATCGGTCACCTCGGGCCCCGGGTCCAGCCGGCGGTCAATGCCATCCAGCCCTGCGGCGATGAGGGCCGCCGTGGCCAAGTAGGGATTGGCTGCCGCATCCGGCAGCCGCCACTCGAAGCGGCCGGGCAGGGTGCGCACAAGGGCAGTGCGGTTGTTCGGGCCGTGCGCCACGCAGGCCGGCGCCCAGGTGGTGCCGGAGATCGACTCGCCCACGGTCAGGCGCTTGTAGCTGTTCACTGTGGGCGCGGCGATCGCGCACAAAGCTGGCGCGTGGGTGAGCACACCCGCAATGAAGTGTCGGGCGGTGTCGGTGAGCGGCCCACCGTCGGCGCACTCGAACAGGCTGCGCTCCGTCGCGCCGTGCTCCCACAGCGAGATGTGAAAGTGCAGCCCGCTGCCGGGCTGGTCGGCAAAGGGCTTGGGCATCATCGAGAACACCATGCCGCGGGCGTCGGCCAGGGCCTGCGCCGCCAGCTTGAACAGCATCAAGTGGTCGGCGCTGGCCAGCGCCTCGTCATATGCGAAGTTGACCTCGTACTGGCCGTGTGCGTCTTCGTGATCGAGTTGCAGCACGTCCAGGCCGCAAGCGGTGAGGGCCTGGCTCAGCTCATGCAGGAATCCGGCCTGTCGGGGCAGGGACTTCAGGTCGTAACTCGGTTTGTCCAGACGATCGGCCTCATCAGCC
>NZ_JBILKJ010000242.1:0-3222 GCF_044376735.1 Gemmatimonas sp. | reverse complement strand
CGGTGAACCTGATGGACTACGGCATTCAGCTGGGTCGTCGGTTCCGCTCGCTGAAGCTGTGGATGGTGATGCGCGCCTACGGTGCGGAGGGGCTCGCCGAACGCATTCGCTTTCATTGCGACCTCGCCCGCGACTTCGCCGGGATGGTGCACTTCGAGAGCGGCGGCTGGGAACTCACCGCACCGGTCACGATGTCGCTGGTGTGCTTCCGCTACGCGCCAGCCGGCATGAGTGAACCGGACATCGCGCGCGTGAACGCGGCGATCATGGAGCGGGTGAACGCCGGCGGCCGGGCGTATCTGTCGCACACGAAGCTGAACGGGAGGTACACGCTGCGCTTGGCGATCGGAAACATCCGCACCGACCGGAGCCACGTGGAGGCCGCGTGGGCCGACCTGCGGCAGGCGGCGACCACGATCGGGTAGCGCGCCACGTACCGGTCAGCTGGTGCGGCGGCGCGCAGCCTTGCGTTCTCGGCGGATGCGCTGCCAGCGCACGAAGCCCAGCACGGCCACCGTGACCAGCACGGCTCCGATGATTTCGCCGGCCCGATCGAGGTGACCGAGGGCGCGGACCGCCGCCTCGCCCGCGGCGTACCCGATGGCGGTGAACACGGCCGTCCAGAGTGCCGAACCGATCAGCGTCATCGGCAGATAGAGATACAGCGGCACTTTGGCGGCCCCGCAGGCCATGGGGAGCACGATCCGCAGGCCGAATGCAAAGCGAAGCAGCAGCGAGGCCTTGAGCTGGTTGCGCCGCACCGCTCGCAGGGCGACAGTGCCGGTGGCGCGCACCCGCGGGAACCGGCGGCGAATCATCTCCCATTTCCAGCGGCCCAGCACATACAAGAGCAGGGTGGCCACCCAGCCCCCGAGCGTGATCGCCAGGATGACCCGGGCGAGCCGGAGCTCGCCTTCGTGCGCCGCGATGCCACCGAAGATGGGTGACAGCTCCTCGATGACGATGGTCGAGGCGCCCAACACCACGTAGGTCCAGACGCTGTCAGTCACGGCTTCAAGCCACTTGGTGACGTCGACGGCCGCGATGATGGCGCCGACGCCCGACGCGCCGGACAACACAACGCTCGCCACCCGCAGCAGCAGCGCGGGGGCGAGCGTCGTCGCGACCAGAATCGAGGACATCGGCGGAATCATACCCCGCCAATGTAATCGACTACGTCAATCGCCAGCCTCGGCCACCGGCAATTCGAAGGTACGGAATTGCCCCGTATGCGGCGGCGTGAGTCCGACCCGCCGGGAGAGGCTCGTCCGCATGTTGTCGAAGATCTCGTAGAACGTCGGGATCACGAGGAGGGTGAGCACGGTGGAGGTGATCACGCCACCGATGACGGCCACACCGAGCGGGGCACGGAACTGGGCGCCTTCGCCACGGCCCAAGGCCACCGGAATCATGCCGGCGATCAGCGCGAAGGTCGTCATCAGAATGGGACGCAAGCGAATGGCGCCCGCTTCGATGAGCGCTTCCCGGAGCGGCATGCCGTTCTTTTCGCGCGCCCACTTGGCGAAGTCCACCAGCAGAATCGCGTTCTTGGCCACGATGCCGCACAGCAGGATCACGCCGATGAGGCTCATCAGGTTGATCGTGTTGCCGGTGATGGCGAGCGCTCCCATGACGCCGATGAGCGACAGCGGGAGCGAGATCAGAATGGCGATCGGATCGAGGAACGAGCCGAACTGCACCACGAGAATGAGGTACATCAGCGCCACCGCCACACCGAGCGCGATGAAGATGCTGCCGAAGACTTCGTTCTGTTGCTGGACCTGTCCGCCGCTGGACCGCTTCACGCCCGACGGCAACTGGATACCGGCCGTCTTCGCCTCAAAGTCAGCCACGACTTCGGAAAGCGAGCGACCGGCAATGTTGCCCTGCACCTTGATCACGTTGTCGCGATCGAGGTGGTTGACGATGGCCGGGCCAAGCTCGCTCCGGATGCGGGCGACCTGCTGCAGCGGCACGAGCTGCGCGTTGGCCCCCTGACCCAGTGCGATCGGCAGCTGCGCGAGGTCGGTACCACGGGCGCGCGCTTCTGGCGCCAGTCGGACCATCACCTTGCGCGTCTGGTTGGTGGGATCGACCCAGTCGCCAGCATCAAGACCAGCGAACGCCGGGCGGATCGCCTGCGCCACCTGCCCCACGCTCAAGCCCAGCGACGCCGCCAGCGCCCGATCCACCTGCACGGTGAGCTCCGGCTTCTGCCCCTTCGTGCTGAGCGCCACGTCGACGGCACCGCGCGTCGTCTTGAGCGCCGTCAGATACTGATCGGCCACGACCTGCAGCGCCGCCTTGTCGGTGCCGCGCAGCTCGATGGAGATCTGCTTCTCCTGACCGGCGAAGTCGTTCGTGAAAACCGAGATATCGCTGCCACCGATGCGCTTCACATCCTCGCGAATCACCGCCGCAAGCGTTTCGGCGTCGCGCTGTCCGTCTTTCAGGCGATCGCCCTTGCTGCGGAGCTTGAGATACACGCTGGCCTTGTCGACGGCGCCGCTGGCGCCGCCGGCGGTCACGAACGAGTAGGTGACTTCCGGATACTTCGACGTGACCGCGAAGGTCTCGTTCACCTTCTGGCGCAGATAATCGAGGTTCGCGCCCGGCGGCGTTTCCACGGTCATCTGCACTTCGGCGTTGTCTTCGAGCGGGAAGAAGCCGCCGCCGACCAGTCCAAGCGCGGGCATCGCAATCGCCAGCACGAAGCTCGCAACGGCCAGCAACACCATGGACTTCGGGTGGTCCAGCGCCCAGCCGATCAGCTTGCGGTAACTGTTGGCGAGACCGTCGAACCACTTGTTGAACTGGTCGAGCTTCTTCGTAATCCACCACTTCTCATGCTCCTCCTGATGCGGGTCGGGCCAGTAGGCCGACAGCATGGGATCGAGTGAGAAGGACACGAACAACGACACGAGCACCGAGCAGGCGATAGTCAGGGCGAACGGCTTGAACCACTGTCCCGATTCACCCTCCAGGAAGGCGATGGGCACGAACACCGCGATGATCGAGAACGTAGTCGCCGCGACGGCGAGACCGATTTCATCGGTGCCTTCGCGCGCCGCCGTGTAGTGGTCTTTCCCCATTTCCACGTGTCGCACGATGTTCTCGCGCACCACGATGGCGTCGTCAATCAGAATGCCGATCGCCAACGACAGCCCAAGCAGCGACATGGTGTTCAGCGTGAAGCCGAACGCCCACACAGCCACGAAGCTG
>NZ_JBILKJ010000102.1:0-10050 GCF_044376735.1 Gemmatimonas sp. | reverse complement strand
TGCGTGAGCGCGTGATGCGTCAGCGCGGGATGCGCCAGCGCGTGATGCGCCAGCGCGGCATGGGGCAGCGCGGCATGCGTGAGGGGCGTGGCCAGATGGGCCCCGGCATGATGCCCGGCATGATGCCCGGCATGATGCCCGGCAACCCGCAGGGACCGCAGGGCCCGATGCCGCGGATGCGTCGCGGTGGCGACATGCCCGACTCGGCGCCCCCGGTTCCGCCAACCAACTGAGTTCTCGAATACCGAGCAGGTGAAGGAGCCGGGGCGCTGCCACAGCGCCCCGGCTTTTTCGTATCCCACACTTGCCTCGACGCGGTCAGAACTGCCCATTACCCGCTTCACCGTTCACGCCGAGATCGCTGTGTATCGTTCGTTCCACGCCGCGCTGCTGGCTGGCGCCTGTAGCGTCGCCTCCGCATCCCTTGGCGCTCAGTCCGCGTCGCCCGCGGACACGCCCGTTGCCGAAGCCGTGGCCCGCTGGATCAGCTTGGCGGCGCCCCCCAGTGGCGAAGCCCATGCGCTGGATGCGTTGCGCGCCGTGCTCCCTGGCTGGACGCGAGACACCATGGGCAATCTGGTGAAACGCGTGGGCCGCGGGTCGCCACGTCGCGTGATCGCCTGCGCCATGGATGTGCCGGCGTTCGTGGTCAGCGGCATCACCGAGCAGGGGTACGTTCGGCTACATCGCACCGGGGTGGCGGCGCATCCGCTGTGGGATCAGTTCCACGAAGCGCACCAGCTGCGCATTCTTTCCGCGCGTGGCGAGGTCACCGGGGTGGTCGCGATCGCCAACGGACACTTCTCGCGACAGCATCGCGGTGACACCACCGTGGTTGGCGTCGACCAGCTGTGGGTCGACGTGGGGGCGAGCACCAAGGCGCAGGCCGAAGCGCTCGGGATTGCGCTGCTCGATCCGGTGGTCGCGTGGCGCCCGGTGTGGACCTACGCCGGGTACGCGTCGGGGCCCGCCGCCGGTGCGCGCGCGAGTTGCGCGGCGGTGGCCAGCGCGGGCGCGGCCGCCACCGCGACGTCGGAGCCGGGTGAAACGCTCTATGTGTTGTCGTCGCAGCGCAGCTTCGGCTGGGTCGGACTCGCCGCGATTCTGGCACGCGCGGGTCGGGTGGACGCGCTCACGCTGCTCGATGAAGGTCGGGCGACCGGCGGTGCCACCATGTTGCCCGTGGCGCGCCTCGGGCAGACCAAGCGCGCCATCACCCGCGTGATCGCCTCCACCGGACTCGACAGTGTGCGCGTCATTACGCCGGCGGTGCGTTTTGCGGGGTCGCTGGTGGAATCGGTGGCGGCGGCCGATGTGCGCACGTTGCTGCAGGACGCGGCGCGCGCCGGTGGCGTTGCCGGCACGCCCACGTTGCTCGCCCCCGCCGTCGATACGGCACGCGCCTCGGCCAATGCCCGCCGGCCGCGCAGCGACGGGTACGGCGCCATCGAAAAGACGTTCATGACGATCGCCGACCTGCCGGGCGTGCCCGGACACGAGTGGCGCGTGCGCGAGGCCATCACCGCGCTGCTGCCGGCGTGGGCCAAGTCGCGCGCGCTGGTGGATAGCGCCGGCAATCTCATTGTCGCCGTCGGTCCCGATCGCGACTCGGTGGCGTTCATCGCCCACATGGACGAGGTGAGCTTTGAAGTCGAGGCCATCGCCCGTGACGGCACCGTGCGGTTGGCCCGTCGCGGCGGTGTCGTGCCCAGCGCATGGGAAGGGCAGCCGGCGGCGTTGCACTTCGATCGGGTGGGCACCAGCGACGCCGCGCCGTCGTTGCGTGGGGTGTTCGTGCCCCGCGACTCGGCGCGCGTGAAGGCGCCGGCCACGAGCACCGCCTGGTTTGGCGTGGACTCGGCCACCCTGGTGGCACAGGGGGTGCGCGTAGGTAGCGCGGTGACCGGCCATAAGCGTGCGGCGCGATTGGGCGGCACGCGATTGACCGGGCGCGGCAGCGACGATCGGACCGGCAGCACGGCGCTCCTGCACGCGGTGCAGCGCGTCGATCCGAACACGCTCACCCACAAGGCGCTGTTCGTGTGGTCGGTGCGCGAAGAAGGCGGCCTGCTTGGCGCCGGGGCGTTCGGCGCGAATCACGGCCGGTCGCTGCAGCGGATCTACAGCGTGGACACCTTCGTGAGTTCGGATACGCCGCTCGAGGACAAGGCCTTCGCGTATGCCCCGTTGGGGCAGGGCTTCGTGCTCCGCGGCCTCGACGACGGCGCGATCTCGCCGCCGGCCGAACGGGAGCGCGTGCTGTCGGCGGCGCGGGTGCAGCGCATTCCCGTGCAGCGGGGCACCACCCACGGCTCCACCGACGGATCGGCGATCGCCCCCTACGGCGCGCCGAACGTAGGGCTGTCCTGGCCGGGGCGGTATTCCCACACGCCGGGTGAAGTGCTGGACCTGCGCGACGTCGATGCGCTCGTGCGCATCATCACCGCGTTGACGGTGGCCCGGTAAGCACTCGGGGCGTCCGGACCACCGTCACCGTGGCGCGGCGACTCGCCGCGCCTGCTTACTGCTCGTCGGCCGAGGGGCCGTAGAGCCCGGGGACGGGCACGCCGAGCAAGCGATAGTAGATCGTGAGCTGGGCGCGATGGTGAATCATGTGACTGATCACCATGCCGCGCAGGACCGCGAGCTTCGGCATCGCCATCATGACACGGGCCCCCGAGCGCATGGTCCAGGTCTCCATGAGCTGTTCGTCGGTGACCGTCGCCAGCGCCTGACGGAAGCCGTCGATTCGCGCGTCGAATTGCGCGAGGAAGCCTTCGGTGGTCGTCGGCGCGGCCTCGCGCGGCATCGGCTGCTCGAAATCGAGCTCCGACGTGGTGATCGTCACCGCACCCCACATGCCGAAGTCGGTGAGATGGTTGGCGAGCTTTCCGAGCGGCCACGACTTTTCGTGTGGCGTGAAGTCGAGCTGCGCCTCGGGCAGGCGTTCGAGCATCTTGCGAGTGTTGGCGATCTCGTGTTCGACATCGGCCAGGGCGGTGTGGACGAGAGACATGGGCGGCGGCGCTGACGGTGGATGGGATGGGTTCGCGGCGACACCCGTGGCCGCGCGCCACGCAGCGACATCGGCTGGGGTGTCTATATCGAAATTGCCGCGCCGAAGAGAAACCGTAAGAGTCTCTTTGTCACGGAGTAGTAAGCGGGCCCCCTGGTCGCCGTCGAGCGCCGCCAGCGCCGGCCAGTCGGCGCCTGGCAGCACGGCGGGAATGCCGCGAACGGGGGCGCCGTCGGGGCCGGCATAGGCCGACGCCACCCGGCGCTCGCCCTGACCGGACGTGGCGACGAGCGCCCGCAGGTGGTCGACGGTCACCATCGGCATGTCGCAGGTCGCGATCACTACGGCCGCCCCGCCGGACCCGAGTCCCTCAGACAGTGCGGTCACCGCGCAGGCAATGGACGTGCCCATCCCCCGTTCCCAGTGCACATTTTCGACGCATGTAACAGGCAGCATAGCGACAGCATCGCGTATCTGGCTGCCATGAGCGCCGATCACCACCAGAACCGGCGAGCAACCGGCATCCAAGAGCTGCCGAGCCGCGCGTTCCACGAGCGTCACGCCGTTCATCGTGAGCAGCTGCTTGGGGGAGCCCAACCGGCGGGATCCGCCCGCCGCCAGCAGGACACCCGCGACGGTCATCGCGTCAGCCGTGCTGCCGGTGATCGTCGAGCCCCGGGTCGCACTCGGTCGGCAGGATCGGTACCTCGTCCACGAACACCCGAGGCGTTGGCGTCCGCGCATGGATCGGGCTCTGCCGCTCGCGCAGGAATCCCGCCGGACGGCCATGGATCACCGCCTGGATCTCGGCAATAGCCGACAGCGCAATCGCTGCCGGACTTTCGCCGCCCAGATCGAGCCCGATCGGCGCATGCAACCGGTGCCGCATGCGCTCGGTGACCGCCAGTCCACGCTCGCGCAGCGCGGCGTGGACCGCATCCAGCAGCTGCCCCGCGCGCTTTCGCGATCCCAGCACGCCGATGTACGCCACCGGCACGGGGAGCCAGGCCGCCAGCCACGCGCTGTCCACGTCGAAGATGTGCGACAGCAGGGCGATCGCTGTCCGGCCATCGTGCGGCAGCGACTCCAAGAGCCGGTTCAACGACTCGGAGTCGTTGAACCGCGCGACATGGGCGGTCACGTCAGGGGGGAGCGCCAGGTCGGCCAGCACCGCCGGCCGATGGTCGATCACCGTGACCTCCCACTCGAGCGCGCGCGCGATCTGCACGAAGGCGTCGGCCCCCCGGCCGGCGCCGATCAGATGCAACGCGATCGGTGCCACCAGCGGTTCGATGAACAGCACCTCGCGGTGGTCGGGCAGGTCGTGCAACACGGGGTGGGCGGTGCGCTGCGCGGCGCGGGTGCCGGCGAGCAGCTCCGACTCCGGCAGGCCACGGGCCGCATCGCCCATCGATCGCCAGCGTCCGGTCAACGCGTCGCCATCGAGCACGGCGCAGCTGCTGCCGCCACCATGCCCGTCGAGCACCGTGAGCACCGCGCCATTGTGCCGCCGAGTGCGGATCGCTTCGGCATCGGCCAGCCACGAGGGGTCGGGGAGCGGCTCGAGCAGCAGATGGGCTACGCCATCGCAGGCCGCGCCGAACCCCCAGATCGCCTCGAGATCGGCTCGCAGGTCGTACATCAAGCGCGCCCCGCGTCCCGTCGCGCACACCTCGGCCGCCCGCGCCGCCACGTCTCCCTCGAGACAGCCGCCACTGATCGCGCCGGCCAACACCCGCCCCTCGGCGTCCACCAACAGGCGGGCGCCCGGCTGCCGGTACGAACTGCCGTCCACTTGCACCAGCGTGGCCAGCGCGAGCGGCACCCCGGGGCGCGCCGCCATCGCTTCCGCCGCCGCGCGGGCGAGCTCGCGGAATCCGGTCACGCGGAGATGATGGGAAGGTGGGTTGCCATACCCGGACACGTTACCACGTGCCAGCACGGCCACAAGAGCCGGCGTTGGTCTGGTTCGGCCGTGCCAGAAAACGCGGAGGCGCTGAGGTCGCTGAGGTCGCCGCCGTGCCTGATCACGCAGAGTAGCAGAGAGCGCAGAGCACGCAGAGGGGCGAACGAGAGCCTTCACAAGGGCCCTCCGCGTCCCCTGCGCTCTCTGCGCCTCTGTGTGATCTGTTCAACCGAACCCGCCGCGAGTGACCACCCGGTTGTTGTCCCAACTCGAATAGGATGGTCTGTAAGCAAGTACCCGCTTGCGGCAAGCATGTACTTGCATTACTCTTAACTCATGATAGACGACCATCGCCAGCGCATCCTCCATGCCGCCGCCCGGGTGTACGCCCAGCACGGCTGGCGCGGAGCGACCACCCGGCGCATTGCCGAAGAAGCCGGGGTGAACGAAGTCACCCTCTTCCGGCAGTTCGGCTCCAAGGACGCGCTGCTCGACCTCATGATGCAGGAATGCTCGCGCGTCGAGCAGGCCGCCACGTTGCCGGCCGAGCCGGCCGACCCCGAGCAGGAGCTGCTCGATTGGGTCACCGTCCACCATTCGGCCCTCGTCGGCATGCGCGCCATCGTGCGGCAAATGATGAGTGACGCGGTGGAACGCCCGGACGCCGCCGGCTGTGCCACGCACGGACCCAGCGCCGCCATGGCGCATGTGCGCGAGTATGTCGTCAAGCTGCGCCGCAACGGCTGGATCACCGAGTCCGGCGAAGTCTCGCCGGGAGAAGTCCGCGCGGCGGCCACCATGCTCATGGGTGCCGTGTTCGCCGACGGGATGAATCGCGACATGATGCCCACGATGTTCACCCAACCGGTGCCGGAAACACTGCGTGCCTACGTCCGCATCTTCTTGCGCGGGGTCGGTGCCGTGCAGGAACCCGCGCACCGCGCCGCACGTACAGTCGAACGCGACACGACCTCCACCACTGTCCCCGAATGATGCCTTTCGTCGGTGCGCGCGCGTGGCGCCGCATACGTTCCGTTCTCGCGACCACCCTCGTGGCCGTTGCTGTCGCGGTGGCGCTGATGCCGCGCGTCGTCCATTCCCAGCCCGCCGTGGGCGGAGCCCCACGCCCGCTGTCGCTGGCTGAAGCGCTTAAGCTGGCCACGGGTGAGAGCGAGCAGATTGCCCTCGCCCGGGCCGGCGCACTCCGGGCGCAGGGGCAGCTCGGTCAGGCGCGCTCGGCGCTGCTCCCGCAGCTCGCCACTACGATGAACTGGCAGAAGCAGCTGCAGAACCAGTTCGCGGCGATCTCGGAACGCTCCAGCAGTAACTCCAGTGGCGGCTCCGGCGGCCGCGACACCTCGTCGGCCGCCGACAATCCGATCACGCGGATCTTCGCCTCGCAATACAACTTCAACGTGGGGCTTTCCGCGTCGCAGGGGCTGTTCAGCGGCGGCCGAACCGCCGCCACGATCCGCGCGGCGAAGGCGGCGCGCGAGTCGGCGGACATCGGCATCACCAGCGCGCAGGCGCAGGTGCAACTCGACGTCACGCAGTCGTACTACGACGCGCTGCTTACCGATCGTCTCGTCGCGATCGCCGAATCGTCGCTCGTGCAGTCGGAGCGTACGCTGCGCCAAGTGCAGCTGACGCGTACCGTGGGGTCGGCGTCGGAGTTCGAGCTCATCCGGGCCCGTGTCACGCGCGACAACCAGCGGCCGGGCTGGCTGCAGTCGCGTACCAACCGCGATCTCGCCTACGTGCGGTTGCGTCAGCTGCTCAACCTGTCGCCCGATCAGCCGCTGGCGCTCACCGACAGCATCGCCGAGTCTCCGCTGTCGGTGCCGGTGGCCAATCAGGCACCGATCACCACGGTGAATGTGAACGTGGCCGACGTGCTGACTATCGATCCGCAGGTGCAGGCCGCGGTGTCGCGCGTCTTGGTCGGCAGCGACACGGGCACCGGTACACGCGCCCCGGTAAAGCAGGCGCTCAAGGGCGTCGAAGTCGCGCAAGAGCAGCTGAAAGCCACCAAGGCGCAGCGCCTGCCGTCGATCGCGGCAACCACCAACTATCAGCGTCTGGCGTACCCCGCCGGTATTCTGCCCTCGAGCCTCGGCGACTTCTTCCCGAACTGGACCGTCGGCATCGGCCTGTCGTATCCATTCTTCACCGGTGGACGCGTGCGCGGCGAAGTGCAGGCCGCCGAAGCCTCGGTGGTCGAAGCGCGCCAGCGTTTACGCCTCGCGCAGGAAGGTGCATCGCTCGATGCCCGTCAGGCCGTCGCGCAGCTCACCGAATCGGAAGCGTCGTGGCAGGCGAGCGTGGGCACCGCCGAACAGGCGCAGCGCGCCTACGACATCGCCGAAGTGCGCTTCCGCGAAGGCATCTCCACGCAGCTCGAACTCTCCGAGACGCGCAATCAGTTGCAGCAGGCCCTCGCGAATCGTGCCCAGGCCGCGCGCAATCTGCAGGTCGCACGTAAGCGTCTCGAATTGCTCCCCTATCTCCCCCTGTCGCAGGGTTCCCCCTCGTCCACCGGCCCCACTCGATGAAGACCATGACTCGCCGATCTGCGTCCCTCGCTCTCCTCGCGGCAGCGCTGGTGGGAACCGCGTGTAGCAAAGACAAGGGCACCACGACCGCCGACGCGGCGCCGGTTTCCCAGAACATCGGACCGGAGAACGTCGCCGTGGCGCGCACCGACACGCTGCGCAGCGGTCCGGCCATCTCCGGCACGCTGACGGCCGACCGTGAAGCGCGCATTCGCGCCGAGATGAGCGGCGCGGTGCTCGCGACGAATGTCGAGCAGGGTGAGCGCGTGAGTGTCGGCACCGTGCTCGGCCGCATCGATGACGCCTCGGTGCGCGATGCCGCGATGTCGGCGCGTTCGGCTGTCGCGCAGGCCACCGTGGCGGCCGAACAGGCGGCGCGTGAACTGCAACGGTCCAAGACGCTGGCGGCGGCCGGTGCGATCGCCGAGCGTGACGTGGAAGGGGCCGATCGCGCCAGCCTCGGCGCGCAGGCGCAGCTGGCGGATGCGAAAGCGCGGCTGTCGTCGGCGGAGAAGATGCTGCGCAACACGATCATCCGCGCGCCGTTCGCCGGCGTGGTGTCCGAACGGGCCGTGAGCCCGGGCGATATCGTGTCGCCGGGTTCGCCGATGTTTACCGTGATCGATCCGCGCAGCCTGCGGGTGGAAGCGTCGGTGCCGACGGCGGCGCTGGCCGATGTGCGCGTGGGTGCGCCGGTGCTGTTCACGGTGAACGGATCGGATCGTGTGCTCGAGGGACGCGTGACGCGGGTGAGCCCGATGGTGGATCCGCAGACCAAGCAGGTGCGCTTGTTGGCGTCGGTGCCGAATTCGGCCGGCGCGTTGGTGGCCGGACTGTTCGTGGAAGGTCGCGTGGCGTCGCAGAAGCGTGTCGGCGTTCTGGTGCCGGAGAGCGCGGTCGATCAGACCGGCATCGTGCCGACGCTGATGCGCCTGAAGGGCGGCAAAGTCGAGAAGGTGGAAGTGCAGTTGGGGGCGCGCGACGACGCGGCCGCGATGTTCGAAGTCACGACCGGCATCGCCAGCGGTGACACCGTGCTGCTCGGTGCCGCCCGCGGCATCTCGGTCGGGTCACCGGTGGTGGTGTCCGCCCCGCGCGACGCGACGCCGGCCGCTCTGCCGAATGCCGCGACCGGTGCGGCGTCCACGAAGAAGAATTGAGCCGTCGGATCATCATCCAACCACGTCCCCATGTTCATTTCTGATTTCGCGATCAAGCGGCCCCTGATCACCGTCGTGGCGATGCTGGCGCTGGCGGGCTTTGGTCTGGTCGCCCTCTCGCAGTTGCAGACCGACGAGTTTCCGGAAGTGCAGCCGCCGATCGTGCTGACCACGATCATCTATCCGGGCGCCTCCCCCGAGCAAGTCGAGCGCGAGGTGCTCGAACCGATCGAGGAAGCGATCCAGAGCATTTCCGGCGTCAAGTCGATCAACGGCGAGGCGCGCGACGGCTTTGCGCAGGTCGTGACGCAGTTCGTGTTCTCGAAGGATCTGTCCGAAGCCACGCAGGACATCCGCGACGCGATCAGCACGAAGCGTCAGGATTTGCCGCAGGAAATGGAGGAGCCGATCCTGCGGAAGTTCAATCCGACCGACGCGCCGATCGTGACGCTGTCGCTGTACTCGACCTCACTGACGCCGGCGCAACTCACGCAGATCGCCGACCCCGGCATCACGCGTGAACTGCGATCGATCGCCGGTGTGGCCGATGTGCAGGTTTCGGGTGGCGTGAAGCGCGAGCTCACCGTGAATCTCGATCCGCAGCGGTTGCAGGCGGCGGGGGTGAGTGTGCCCCAGGTCACGGCGGCGCTGCAGGCCGGCAATCTGGCGGTCCCCGTGGGTCGGGTTACCAGCTCGCTCGATGAGCGCACGATTCGCTTGCAGGGTCGCTTGCAGTCCCCGGCGGATTTCATGCAGCTGGTCGTGGCGGAACGGGGCGGTCGCGTGGTGCGCTTGGGCGACGTGGCCACCGCCACCGATGGAATCGAAGAGCAGCGCACGCTGGCGCTCTACAACGGGCGCGATGCGGTCGGGATCGAGATCAAGAAGTCCAACGGCTACTCCACCACGGCTGTCGCGGAAGCGATTTTCAAGAAGGTCGAAGAGCTGCGGCCCACGCTCCCGAAGGGGGCGCAGTTCGACGTGGTGAAGAACAAGGGCACGCGCGTCGAGAACTCCGTCAACAACGTGCGCGACGCGCTGGTGGAAGGCGCGGTGCTCACCGTGCTCGTGGTGTTCCTGTTCCTGAACTCGTGGCGCTCCACCGTGATCACCGGTCTGGCGCTGCCGGTGTCGGTGTTGGCCAGCTTCGTGGCCGTGTGGGCGTTCGGCTTCACGCTGAACACGATGTCGCTGCTTGGGCTGTCGTTGGCGATCGGCATTCTGATTGACGACGCCATCGTGGTGCGCGAGAACATCGTGCGACACGTGGAAATGGGGAAAGACCATTATACGGCGGCGCGCGAAGGCACCGATGAAATCGGTCTCGCCGTCGCGGCGACTACGTTCTCGATCATCGCGGTGTTCGTGCCCATCGCCTTCCTGGAGGGTGAATCGGGACAGTGGTTCAAGCCGTTC
>NZ_JBILKJ010000101.1:0-10054 GCF_044376735.1 Gemmatimonas sp. | reverse complement strand
TACCGCTCGAGATCGAGCGAAAGTACCTGCTCACGAGCCTGCCGCCGTTGGCCGCCGCGGTTCCGCCCACGCTGATCGAGCAGGGCTGGCTGCCGGGAACGGCGTTGCGCGAGCGGGTGCGTCGTTCCACGCATCCTGACGGCACGGTCGTGTGCTGGCGCAACGTGAAACTCGGCCCCGCTGAGGCCCGCGTCGAGATTGACGAGGGCACGAGCCGTGAGCTCTTTGACGCGATGTGGCCACTCACGGCCGAGGCGCGCGTGCGCAAACATCGACATGTCGTGCGCGATGCAGCTTACGCGTGGGAGATCGATGTGTTTCTCGATCGCGACCTCGTGCTCGCCGAAGTCGAGCTTTCGGGGCTCGATGACCGCCCGGCGCTCCCCGACTGGCTCGCCCCCTATGTGGTGCGTGACGTGACCGGGGAGGCGACGTACTTCAACGCGGTGCTGGCCCGCGCCGCGCGCACGCCGCCCGAAGCGCCGGCTGGGCACGCCTCATGAGACAGAGGCGTGTATGCTGACCTCGTTGATGCCGATTCGCGACCGACGGGATCGGGTGATGGGCTACGCCGTCTCGACCTGCCCGTCAGAGCCACGCCGCACCGAGTCGGACGCGGACGATGACGCGAACCGCGTCGTGAACATGGTGGGCACACTGACCCGTCTCGCTGGTCGGAGTCTGGTGGTACCGATCACGCCCGCGGTGGTGCGCCAAGGCACCATCACCCGTTTTGCCTCGGCCGACGCCGTCTGGCTCCTGGCGACGGAGTCGCTCGAGGATGCCGCCACGTGGCGCGCCGTCGACCGCCTGCTCGGCGCTGGCTTTCACTTTGCGCTGCAAGGGTTCCCCGACGGAAACCCCCTTCCCCCCTCGCTGGTCGGCAGCACCATCGTCCTGGACGCCGCACGCACGCCACCCGGCACCCTCATCAGTCGCGTGCAGACGCTTCTCGAGGCCGGGCTCCGCCCGCTCGTGCGGGGGGTCGACGACCGCTTCACGCGCCATCGTGTGCTGGAAGCGGGTGCGCCGTTGTACAGCGGACGCCTCCTGGCACGCGGAGCCGGCGCCCCGGTGAACCGGACCACCGAGGAAAGCGCCCTTCGCGCGATCACGATGCTGGCGGCGTTCGCCGATGGCCGGCCGACCGACGCCTCGTTCGACGCGTACGTCCACGACGACCCGCATCTCGCGGCGTCGTTGTTGCGAGCCTTGGGATCCTCGTCGCTCAGCGTACGCGGGCCACGGTCGGTGACCCATGCCCTTTCCCTGCTCGGACGTGACGCGATCATGGATCGACTGGTGTCGGTGGCGGCGCGGCTGATCGGCGAGGCGGCTCACGATCCCGAGGTCGGATTCACCGCCCTGCGTCGCGCGCGCACCTGCGAGCAGGTTGGCGCGGCGCTCGACAGTGCCCCACACCCGCGGATGCGACTGCTCGCCGGCCTGCTCTCGACGCTGGAGTTTGGCCTCGGCGCGTCCGGATCGATGCTGGCCGAACGCGTGACGCTGCCAAGCGCGCTGCGCGACGTGTTGCTCGATCGTCGGCTGCCGCTCGGGCAGTTGCTCGACGTGCTCGATGCGCTCGAGCACGGGTGGTGGGAGGATTTCGTGTCGCGCTGCGGCCGCATCGGTGTGGCGCCAGCGGTCGTCGCCGATGCCTGGATGGGGGCGTGGCGCGTGGCGCGCGATGACCTCGGCATCACCCGCAACGAACCCGCGTGAGCGGATGAGGAGGCATCGCCGATGAGTACGACCGCTCGAGAATACCTGGTGCATCGCTTTCAGACCGACGCCGCCGTCCTGCGCGAGCGAGTGGCCGCAATCGCACGAGGGACGAAGGTCCCCGGTCCCGATGCCGCCACGTCCGGTCGGATGGCCGATGCGTGCGACGAGGTCGTGACCATGCTGCTGGCCATCGCCGACCATGGGGATGCCGACGCGGAGTTGGACGCGATCATGGCGCTCGTTCCACTGCTCGAGCATCGCGCGAGCGGGCAGACGTCGAATCCCGCCGTGCGCTCGGTGTTTGCCGGCGCGGCCACGCGCATCCGCGAGGTCCGCTCAGCGGAAGCGCAGGCCGCCTCGTCCGTAGGAGTCACGGACCGCGTTGCCAACGCGGATCTCGCGCTCGAGGGACTGCCCGACGGCGACGAGGTGGACGACGACGATGCGGATGTGGACGATGACGACCTCGTCTTCGATGAGGACGCCTTCGGGGCCGAGGGGGCGCCTTAACCGATGCACGAGGACGAGCAGGGATCCGCGGGCAAGGTGCGCCTCGATAAGTGGCTCTGGGCCGCGCGCTTCTTCAAGACGCGGGCGCTCGCCGCTGAGGCCATCGACGGCGGCAAGGTCGAGGTCAATGGCGACCGGGCGAAGCGAGCGAAGCTGGTGCACGCCGGCGACGAGATCCGGCTTCGGCAGGGCCCGGTCGAGTGGCAGCTTCGGGTACTGGACGTCGCCGAGCGTCGGGGAAGCGCCGAAATCGCCCAGCGGCTGTACGAGGAGACAGCCGACGGGCTGCGAAAGCGCTTGGCCGCGCAACAGCAGCTGCGCGATATGCCAACGGCGTTCGCCTTTGGCGATAGCAAACCCGGCAAGCGCGACCGGCGCGAACTTCGCCGTCTGAAAGGCGATGGCTGACCGGCGCCGCGCCGCCTGAACGGAACGGCCTCAGGGATGGCGCGGCACGTCTGACGACTCGACCGGCCACGCCATCACGGCGAACGCTCGCGCGACGACCGCTTCGATCGATTCATCGGGCGCGTGCCGAATGACGGGTATCGGTTTGCCCTCCGTCGCCTCGCGCACCACCTCCGCGTCGCGGCCATCATCGCTCACGATGACGGCCGCCGTGGTTCCTGCTCCGAGCGCCTTGACGAGTTCCGCCTGCCGGCTGGCGAGACGCACCCGTGCCCCCAACGCGCGTAACTCGGCGTCGCACCGCACACGGAACGGTCGGTGCATGGCGTAGACCACGATCCACGGGGGCGTCATGACGCGCGCCTAGAGTGCCGCGATCGCCGAAATCTCGACGCGGATACCGCGCAGCGAGGCGCCGACGACCGCGCGCGCCGGGTACGGCGCGGAGAACACCGTCCGATACACGCGATCGAACGTTCCCCAGTCATTCTCATCGGCCAGATACACCGTGAGACTGACCACGTTGGCCAGGGTGGCGCCCCCCGCGATCAGGATGCGCTCCATGTTCGCCAGCGTGAGGCGCGTCTGCGCCTCGACGTCCCCGTCGATGATCTCCCCGGTGGCCTGATCGCGCGGGGTCTGCCCCGAGACGAACAGTAGCTGCCCGGCATTTGCGGTGCGCACGCCCGGAGAGTAGGCTCCCGCAGGCGGCGGGAGGTCAGGAAGGACGACGGGTGTCCACGGACGATCGAACGGCGCATCTGCGTGTGGCATTTTCTACAGTCTCGACGGGAAGGGGGCGCGATGACGACGTATCTCGAACAGCTCGAGACACCGGTACCGATCGTCGACATGGATCGGCTCGCGTTCAATCTGGACCGAATGGCCGCATATGCTACCCTGCACGGGCTCCAGTTGCGGCCGCATGTGAAGACGCACAAGTCACCGCGGATTGCCGCTGAGCAGCTGCGGCTGGGGGCGATCGGACTCACGTGCGCCACGCTGCGCGAGGCTGAGGTGATGGCCGATGTGTGCGACGACCTGTTGGTCGCGTATCCGCCGGTGGGGGCGGCGCGGCTGGAACGGCTGGCCCGGTTGCCGCAGGACGTGCGCGTCACCGTGGCCGCGGACGACGCCCAGGCGCTCGATGCCCTCAACGTGGCGGCCCGGCTCGGCCAGCGGCAGTTCGATGTGCTGGTTGAAGCGGATCTCGGCATGCACCGCGTCGGAGTGTCGTCCCCCGACCGTGCCGTCGCGATCGCGCAGCACATCGACCGCGCCTCCGCGCTGAACTTCGCCGGGATGCTCTTTTATCCCGGACACATTCGCGACGAGGTGGGCGCTCAGGGCGCGGCCCTCTCGCAGCTGGGGGCGGACATTGCCCGCTACGTCACCGCGCTCGACGCAGCGGGACTTCCGCCGCGCATCGTGAGCGGTGGCTCAACGCCGGCGGCGTGGCGCATGCACGAAGTCCCCGGTGTGAACGAAGTGCGCCCGGGCACCTACGTGTACAACGATCGCACCACCGCCCTGATCGGCGCCTGCGACTGGGATGACTGCGCGCTGACGGTGCTGGCCACGGTGGTGAGCGTCGCCGTGAAGGGCCAGGCGGTGATCGATGCCGGTACCAAGGCATTGGGGCGCGAGCCGCTGCGCGCCGAGGGTGACGGCTATGGCGCACTGCTCGACCACCCGGAGGTCGTGGTCTCCCGGATGTCCGAAGAACATGGCATCCTGGACCTCTCCAAGACCGCGTGGCGCCCCCGTCTCGGAGATCAAGTGCGCGTGGTGCCGAACCACGTCTGCATCGTGGTGCACCTGTTCGACGAGATCATCGGCGTGCGCGGACACGCGGTGGAAACACGGTGGGCGGTAGAGGCCCGCGGCCGCGGCCCGGCGCTGGACGAGCTCGCGGAAGGGCCGTCGCGCCCCCGCGCGGTGTAACGGGCCGCTACGCGCGCGCGATCGGCCCGGTCCGTCCGCGCGCGAGCTTCACCAGATCCATCGGGGCCAGCGACAGTTCAAGACCGCGACGGCCGGCGCTCACGTAGATGCGATCGAAGGCGAGCGCACTCGCATCGACCACCACGGGCAGTTGCTTCTTCTGCCCCAGCGGACTGATCCCCCCCACCACGTAGCCGGTCGCCCGTTCTGCCGCCGCCGGGTCGGCCATGCGAACACGCCGTGCGCCGACGGCATCGGCCAGCGCCTTCAGGTCGAGCATCATGAGCACGGGCACCACCGCGCACACGAGTCCCACGCCTTCCGCATCGGCCACCAGCGTCTTGAACACCGTGGCGGGCTCGAGTCGCAGGGCATCGACGGCTTCGCGGCCATAGGACTCGGCGGCCGGGTCGTGCTCGTAGGCGAGCACGTCATGCGCAATCTTGGCCTTTCGCACGAGCAGGATGGCAGGCGTCATCCTGCAAGATTGCCGCTAGCTTGCGTCAGGGCCACCGCATCCTCCGTCCATGACCACTCTTTCGCCACGCCGCATTCTGCTGGTCGACGCCGACGCGTTCTTCGTAGCCGTCGCGCGCCAGGAAGACCCGGAGGGTGCCGGAAAGGCGAGGCTGCTGATCGTCGGCGGGCGACCGGGCTCGCGCGGCGTGGTGTGCAGCGCGTCGTATGAATGCCGGGCCTATGGCGTACGCTCGGCGATGCCGATCTCGCGTGCCCTCAAGCTGTGCCCGCAGGCCACGTGTGTGCCGGTGCCTCGCGGCGCCTGCAGCGCTCGCAGCAAGGAGATCCAGCAGGTGCTGGCCAGGTTCGCCCCGATCGTCCAGGCGTCGAGTATCGACGAGTGGTACTGCGACATGGGCGGCACGGAAGCGCTCTACGGCCACGAGTCGCTCGAGGCCACCGCGCATCGGCTGCGGGACGCGGTGTTCGCCGCCACCGGACTCACGGTATCGATCGGCGGCGGGACATCGCGCCTGGTGGCGAAGATGGCGGTGGAACTCGCCAAGCCAAAGCCCGGCACGGGCGCCACCGGGGTGCGCTGCGTGGAGCCAGGGACCGAGGCGACGTTTCTGGGGCCGTTCAGGCTGGCCGACTTGCCCATGGTCGGCCCACGCTTCTCGGCGACGCTGGCGCGCATGGGACTGGATACCATCGCGGAGGCGCAGCGGTGGAGCGAGACCGACCTGCAGGCGCGGCTTGGCGCGCGCGCCGGCGCGTGGCTGTACCGCCGCGTGCGGGGCATCGATGACAGCATCGTGACCCCCCGCGAGGTGCAGAAGCAGGTGAGCCGTGAGGAGACCTTCGGGCGCGACCTGCACGACGACGACCAGCTCGAGCGCGAACTGCTCCGGTTAGCAGTCCGCGTCAGCACCGACCTGCGCCGCCAGGGACTCCGGGCGAGAACGGTGACGGTGAAGCTGAAAGACGCCGACTTCACGACGCGGTCGGCCCAGCGCACGCTGGCTCAACCGATCGAGTCCGAGAAATCGGTCATCAAGGCGGCGCGGGGGCTGTACCGAACGCTGCGGGGCAAACGGCGTGTGGGGGTGCGGCTGCTGGGCATCGGGCTGTCCCACTTCGACGACGACGCGGCGGGGACCGGTCACGCCGTGCAGCTGGGCTTCTTCGCCCCTCCGCCCCTTCCGGCGGATGGGGACCCGGTCGAGAATGCCAAGGATCGGGCGCTGACACGGGCCCTCGATCAGATCCGGGGCCGGTACGGCAGCGCGGCGATCATCCCCGCCCGCCTCCTCGACCAGGCCACCGATACGGGCCCGAGGGTGGAAGAATGACGTGGCCTTGTGTAGCTTTCCTGTGCTGAAGTTCAAATTTCGCCGTTTGCGCTTTCCCGTCGGGGTGTCTTCATGAGTGTCGCGTACGATCCGAATAAGCTTGGCTGGCCCGCCGCCGCCGTGACCACGGTAGCCACGCTGGGGCTGTTGTTCACCGCCTACACGATCCACAAGAATACATATCGGCATCCGCGCGACCCGATGAACTTCCAGGTGTATCACGCGGAAGACAACGCCAAGCACAGTGAGGCCGCCGGTCACGGCGAGGCCGCCCACGAAGCGGCGCCCGCCGCCGAGGCCAAGCACTAAGCCGGTCCGGATTTCCGGATCCACAGAGCGCCGCGTCCCCTCGGGACTGCGGCGTTTTTTGTACCTGTTCACATACATAGGTTTTATCTATCTATTGCGATTAAACAATCGTTTTGCCCTTTTATCGAGGGCGCACCATCATGGGAACATGACGCTTCTCCACACGCTGCAGGCCAACCTGCTCTCGCCGATTCCACTCGCCTTTGCCCTCGGGGTCATTGCCCGCTTGGTCAAGAGCGAGCTCGCGTTGCCGAAGGATCTTTACGCCTCGCTCTCGATCTACCTGCTCTTCGCCCTGGGCCTCAAAGGCGGCGTGGAGCTGTCGCACGCGTCACTCGACGCCGTGCTCCTGCCGGTTGGTGCCACGCTGCTACTGGGCACGATCACCCCGCTCATCACCTACACCACCATGCGTTATGCGGGGCGCTTCGGTGCCATCGACAGCGCCGCGATGGCGGCGCATTACGGCTCCGTCAGCGCCGTCACCTTCATCGCCGCCCAACAGTTCGCGCAGCGAGTCGGGACGCCAGCCGAAGGGTTCATGCCCACGCTGCTCACGCTGCTCGAAAGCCCCGGCATCCATATCGCGCTCCTGATCGGAGCCGTGGAGCGTGCGAAGCTGCAGAAGGCCGCGGGCACCGTGACGGGCAGCGGCATGGGAGCCGTGCTGCACGAAGTTCTCACTGGACGCACGATGATCCTGCTCGTGGGGGGGCTATTCGTCGGGGTGCTCATGGGCAGCTCGGGATGGACCGCGGTCTCTCCGTTCTTCGACAGCGGCTTCAAGGGCGCGCTGATGCTGTTCCTGCTCGAGATGGGGATCGTGGCCGGTGCCCGTCTCGGCGATCTCAAGAAGGTGGGTCCGTTCCTGCTGGCGTTCGGCATGCTGATGCCGATCGTGAACGGGACGCTGGGCGCGCTGCTGGGCACCTGGGCCGGACTCTCCGTGGGCGGCGCCACCGTCCTCGCCACCATGGCGTCGAGCGCCAGCTACATCGCGGCGCCGCCAGCCGTCCGTCTCACGCTGCCGGAAGCGAATCCCACCTACACCCTCACGGCGTCGCTGGCCATCACGTTTCCCTTCAACATCCTTGCGGGCATTCCCATCTATCACACCATCGCCACGGCGCTGCGCACCTGAGGCCTCCATCATGCATACGCATCCGCTGAAGCTCATCACCATCATCGCCGAGCCCGTGCTCGAAGCGCGCATCACCACGGAGTTGCTCGCCCTTGGCGCCACGGGGTTCACGGTCGTCGACGGGCGCGGCGAAGGATCGCGCGCGCTGCACGCCGCCGAGATCCCCGGTGTGAACGTGCGCATCGAAAGCATCGTCTCGGCGACCGTCGCCGAGCGCATCGTCGAGCAGCTCGCGATACGCTACTTCACCGATTACTCCGTGATTGCCTACGTGAGCGACGTGGCGGTGGTGCGCGGCGCCAAGTACGAAACCCCTCTCGGTAAGGAGCCGCGCTGATGTGCAGCACGCCTCACCCGTGGCGCCCGTCACCCTCGACTGACCGATGCTCCCCTCGCTGAACACGCTGAACTACCAGCATCTGCTGTACTTCTGGACGGTGGCGCGCGAAGGCAGCATCGCGCGCGCCACCACGGTGCTGCACCTCACCCAGCCCACGATCAGCGCGCAGCTCAAGCTTCTGGAGCGGTCGCTCGGCTCGCCGCTCTTCATCCGGCGCGGCCGCGCGCTGGTACTCACCGAGACAGGGCATCTCGTCTTTCACTACGCCGACGAGATCTTTCGCACCGGACGCGAGCTCACCGATGCGCTGGCGCGCGGCGACGGCCGCTCGCCGACCCGGTTGGTCGTGGGGATTTCGGATTCGCTGCCCAAGCTCACCACGTGGCGATTGCTCCGACCGGCGCTCGAGTCGACGCCCGGACTGCGCCTGACCTGTCGCATCGACAAGACGGAACGCTTGGTGGCCGACTTGGCGGTTCACGCGCTCGACGTCGTCCTGGCCGATGCCCCGTACTCGCCATCCCTGCCGGTGGCGTTGTTCAATCACCTGCTTGGCGAGTGCGGGCTCACGGTGTTCGGCACCGAAACCCTTGCCGCGAAGTACCGGCGCAAGTTTCCAGAATCGCTCACGGGCGCTCCGTTCATCATGCCCACGCCAAACACGGCGATGCGGCGATCGCTCGACGCCTGGAGCGTCGAGGCCGATGTCCGACCGCTGATCGTCTGCGAATCCGAGGACGTGGCCCTACTGCAGGTGTTCGGGCAGGAGGGCATGGGGCTGTTCGCCGCACCGTCGGTGGTGGAGGCGCAGATCCGACGTCAATACAACGTGCGCGTGGTCGGCCAACTTCCAACGGTTCGGGAACGTTTCTATGCCATCAGCGCCGAGCGAAAGCTGGCACATCCTGCGGTGGTGGCGATTACGGAAGCCGCGCGGGAAACGCTGTTCGGCTAGCGTGCGAAGCGCTAGCGCGGCACGGTGAACCAGAACTCGCTGCCCTTGCCCAGCTCGCTGTCAACGCCGATCTCGCCGCCGTGCGCGTCGATGATCCCTTTCGCAATGAACAACCCAAGGCCCGAGCCCGCACGCAGCAGACGCGGCGCCTGCCAATGGCGCTCGAAGAGCCGCGGCACATCCTCGGCCGACACGCCGGGCCCCGTGTCGCGCACACTAATCCGCACCTGACGGTCATCGCACGTCGCTGTGAGCACGACCTCTCCGCCATGCGGCGTGAACCGCAAGGCGTTCCCGAGGAGATTGGAGAGCACTTGCTGCAGGCGACGTTGGTCGGCCTGCACCGGCGGGAGATGATCGTCGATGCGCCGCACGAAACGCAGCACGGCGTCTTCCATCACCGGCTCGAACATGTCGGCCGATTCCTTCACCAAGTCGGAGAGGAACACGGGCCGACGCTCCACGCGAAGTCGCGCATTGGCAATGCGCGAAACGTCCTGGAGATCCTGGATCAACCCATCGGCCTGACGGGCAGCGCCACGGATCGCTTCGACATCCTCACGCTCCATCAGCAGCGGGCGCTCGTCGCCGGGATCACGACTCAGCACGGCACCGGTCAGCATCACGATCGCATTCACCGGGTTACGCAGATCGTGCGACACGATCGCCAGCATGTCGTCGCGCTCGCGGACCGCCCGTCGCGATTCCTGATACAGTCGCGCGTTCTCGAGCGCCAAGGCCGCAAGGCCGGCGAACTGATCGGCGATCTGGACCTCGTCCGTCGTGTGCGACGCGCCCGGCATCGCGCGCACCAGATGCAGCGCGCCGATCGCCCGCCCGCCGGCACGCAGCGGCACGAGCAGCACGGCGCTGGCGCCCAGCGCTTCCACCCGCTCGCGTGTGGCTGC
>NZ_JBILKJ010000100.1:0-10075 GCF_044376735.1 Gemmatimonas sp. | reverse complement strand
AGACTTACGTCGAGAAAACGGCGCCTGCCAAGCCCGCCGCCAAGGAGCGGTCGTCATGAAACGCCTCAGCATAGTCGTCGCCACGCTCGCCGTCGGAGTTGCCGCATTGGTGGTCGACGCGCAGCAACCGGCCCGCCCCATGCCCGCCCGTACGGTCGCCGGCGAACCCGCCGGATTGGTCGGCGCATCCACCACCGCCAAGCGGACGGCGGCGATGCCGACCGAGATCACGCTGGAGCGTGAGACGTTCGAGTACAGCGGTGGTGGGCGCCGCGATCCCTACAAGTCGCTCATGAGCAGCAGCGAGGTCCGTCCGCTGCTCAGCGATCTGCGCCTCACCGCCGTTGCGTTCGACCCGGTCGGTAACGGTGGCAACTCCGTTGCCATCCTGCGCGACTCGTACTCGAAGCAGCAGTACCGCGTGCACGTCGGACAGCAGCTCGGACGGCTGCGGGTTTCCGCCATCCGTCAGAAGTCCGTGCAGTTCACCATCGAAGAATTCGGATTCAACCGGCAGGAAACGCTGCCACTCAGCAGCGACACGACGAAAGTGAGGAAGCCGTGATGGGACCGACGACTGTTGCAGTACTCTCCGCGCTCCTGGCGCCTGGCGCGCTCGCGCTGGCGCAGCTCACCGCGCCCGCCTTCGCGCCCGATGCGGCCCCAGCCTCCATCACCTCGCGGTGGAACGCGCCAACGCGCGGACGCGTGCTCGGTATTGCCGTCGCGCCGTCGTCCGAGGGGGCCGACATCGTCCTCGAGATCGATTCGAGCGTCACACTCAAGCACTTCACCCTTCCCAATCCGTCACGGATCGTCGTCGATCTCGGCGGGGCCACGCTCGCCATCCGTTCCAACTATGACGGAAAGGCCCGCGGCCCAGTGCGTAACCTGCGCCTCGCGCAGTTTCGCGCCGATACGACCCGACTCGTCATCGATCTGGACGGCACGCGCTCCTATACCGTCGTACGCGAGGGCAGGTCTGTCCGCATCGCACTCAGTGCGCCTGCCGTCGCGTTCGCTCGCTGGGGCTCCGCCAATGTTGGCGCCGAACGCGTGACGCAGACCGCCGCCGGCCGGCTCGATCAGCAGGCGCCGATCGATACCAATCCGGCGGACGCCAAGCCGATCGACGCCAAGCCGATCGACGCCGCGCCGGTGGACACCAAGCCGGTGGACACCAAGCCGGTGGACACCAAGCCGATCGACGCCGCGCCGGTGGACACCAAGCCGGTGGAGGCCAAGCCGGTGGAGGCCAAGCCGGTGGAGGCCAAGCCGGTGGAGGCCAAGCCGGTGGAGGCGTTGCGTCGTGAGCCGGTCGTTGAGACGCCGATCGTGCAGGCCACGCCGCAGCCGCTGGTCCTCGATGACCACTCCGGTGATCCGCTGACGGCCCGCACCCCCGCGACCGTGTCGTCGATGGCGGCGGCACGTCGTCGGCAGCAGAAGCCGCGCATCACCGTCAGCTACGATGGCACCAACATTCGCGACGTCATCGCCGCCTTTGCCACCTTCTCGGGACGCACCATCGTCGTCGGAAAGGATGTCGAAGGTAGTGTGACCGCCGACATCGCGGACAAGCCGTGGGACGTTGCGCTCCAGGCCATTCTGCAGGCGCAAGGGCTCGCCGCCACCGAAGATGCCAGCGGCATCATCACGGTCGACAGCTATCGCAACCTCGCCACGAACCAAGCGCTCGAGCCGCTGGTCACGCAGATCATCGACATCAACTACTCGAAGGCCTCCGTGCTGCGCGGTACCGTGCAACAGTTGCTGGCTCGTGACTGCACTGGGCTCGCGTCGGGAGCGAACGGGCAGGGTGGTGGTGGTGGTGGCGGCAGCGGAGGCGGCCAGAACGCTGGACAGGGCTGCGTGGTCCGTGGATCCGTGGCCGCCGACAGCGCCACAAACAAACTCATCATCACCGAAGTCCCGTCGCGCCTCCCCGAGATCGTGGCGCGTGTGCAGCAGCTCGATGTCCGCACGCCGCAGGTCGCCATCAAGGCCAAGATCATCTTCGTGAATCGCACGGGGATCCAGGACATCGGACTCGCCTACGACCTTGGCACCGGGAACAAGCAGTTCTTCCAGCAGCTCGTGCCGCGCATCGATCCGAACACGTTGAAGGCCGTCGATACCGACGGCGACGGCGTCCCGGATGCCACCGGTGGTGGTTCGGCCTACGAAGGACCGGCCCGTATCGCGCTAGGCGGTAATGCCCTGGCTGGTATCGCCAATGCCAACAACGCGATCAAACCGAACGCGCTCAATCTGATCTACAGCACGGCCCTCGGCCGCTATCAGCTCACAGCGTTCCTCAATGCGCTGCAGACCTCGTCGTTGGCTGACGTACAGTCGGAGCCGAGCATCACGATCCTGAACAACCGCAGCGCCGAGATCTTCGTCGGCCAGGAGATCCCGATCCGCGTCATCGACGCGAGCGCCGGCGGACAGGGCGGCGGCGGTGGCGGCGGTGGTGGTGGTGGCGGCGGCGGCGGTGGTGGTGGGCAGATGCAGCCGAACGCGGCCGCCTTCTTCCCTCGCGCCACGGTGTCGAAGGAAGAGGCCGGTATCAAGCTCTCCGTGACGCCGCAGATCACCAACAATCGAATGGTGCTGCTCAACATCAAGGCAGAGAACTCGAGTGCGGAGCTCGCGGCTACCGACGTGGGCGTGATCTTCAATCGCCAGCGCGCTGAATCGCAGGTGCTCGTGGCCGATGGCGAGGCCGCCGTGATCGGTGGTCTGACCGTCACCGAGACGAACCGCTTCCGCAGCGGCATCCCGATTCTCATGAATCTCCCGTTCGTCGGTCGCTTGTTCTCGCAGAACTCCAAGAACGAAACGAAGCGCGATCTGCTCATCCTGGTGACGCCGCACATCCTGGATGATGGCGCGATCCCACCGAGCCGCTGACGCGAAGAGGATCACCGAAATCATGTCTCAATTCATCGCCGGCCGCAGCACGCTGCGGCCCTCACCTCGCACCACGCGATCAGTCGCCCTCGTGGCGCTGGCTGCGCTCTCCGCCCTTGGCGCGTGCAGCGGTGACGAAGTGATCGATCCGCCATTCCGCGATACCATCTCGCCTCGCGTTCAGGTGGGCAAGGGTAACACGGTCGCCGACACGGTGCTGTCCATGACCGTCACCGCCACCGACAACATCGGCCTCAAGCGGGTGCGTGTTGTGCTGGCCGGTGGCGTCAGCGCCACCTACGACACGGTCATGACGAGCGCCGTGACGACACTGACCGTGAACGTGAACATCAAAGTGCCGACCAATGCTCCGCTCGGTGCCACCGTGAATGCGCGCGCCATCGCTACGGATGGCGCAGGCAATCTGTCGGATACGGCGCGTGTGGTGCTCACGGTCGGCAATCTCGAGCCGCCCCAGGCGGTCGTGACCAGTCCGGTCACCGGATCGCCGGTGGTCAGCGGCAAGTCGCTCGTGCTCTCGATCTCCGGCAAGGCGCGCTACAAAGTCCGTACGCTCGGCTACGAAATCGTCGGCGCCTACAACATCAAAGACTCCGTGTCCTACGGGAATCCGCTCCGGGATTCGCTCGCCGTGCTCGACACGCTCGTCGTGCCCGATACCGTGAAGGGGCAGCTCGTCACCGTCACACCGTTCATCACCGACTCGCTCAACCAGCGCGTGCTCGGCACGCCCGTACAGTATGCGGTGCAGAGTCCGGCCAACGCCACGACCGTGCCCGTCGTTCGCACCGGCGTCGCCAATCGTCTCGAAGTGACCGATACCGTCTTCGTGGAAGCGACCGACCCGGTTGGCATCTCCGTGCTCGGCTACGAAGTGCGCGCGCTCACGGGGCAGCTCCTCGTGGCCGACTCCATCACGTCCACCGGTGGGTTCTCAACGCTGGTACGCACGTTCCGCTCACGGCTGCCGGTCTCGGTCTTCCCGACGCTGGTCACTGTCTCGGGCTTTGCCCGCAACGCGAACGGTCGTCGCGACGTCGCTCGCTTCACCTCGGGTGCCTTGCGCCTCGATACGGCGGCCGTCGTCGCCGGCTACACGAGTCCGTTGCCCAGCGGTGGACAGGTGGCCGATGCCTTCTACTTCCCGCGTACCGATCGGATCTACCTCTCGAACATCGAGCGCAACTGGCTCGAGGTCTACAACATGGCGGATTCGACCTTCCGGGCGCCGATCGCCGTAGGCTCGCGTCCGTGGGGTATCGCGCCCTGGCCGCGCAACCGGGACGGCGTCATGGGTGACACGCTGCTCATCGCCAACTCGGGTGGAACGAACATCAGCTACGTCGATCTCCGGGCGGGCACGACCGGCCGCGAAGTGTTTCGCTACGCGCTGCCGAACATCGTAGCCTTTAGCATCACGACGGTGCGCTCGCAGACCTCCGACCAGCTGATCACGCAGCGTACGCTGTACGACTTCAGCGATCGTCCGCAGTATCTCGCAGCGACCTGCAGCGGTAACAACGCGCCGGGCTCACCGTGTCAGGACGTCATTGCGGTGTACTCCACGACCCCCACGCCGGGCCAGTCGATGCCGTTCCCGAACCAGGGGACGATCCGCTGGGAGAATCTCACGCAGCGCTCCTCGCACTTCTTCTTCGAGCAGGCGATTGGCCAGTCGGAAGGCCGCTCGGATACCCTCGAAGTCTATCGCTACGCCGCGGCGGGCTTCGGCAGCGATTCGCTGCTGGTACCGTACAGGCAGCAAGTCCCGAACGGCAACGGGGGAACCTTCCCGTACTCGATCGTGGTCCGTCTCGACCGGCTGGCGTTCCGCGACACGACGTTCGTTCGCGGGTCGGGCAACTTCCGGCGCGCGGTCTTCGGGGAAGGCGGATCGGTCCTCGGCAGTCGGGCCATGACGTACGACGCGACCACGGGCATGGACTCCTTACCGCCCGTGCCTGTGATCGACCGAGGGATTTCCCGTCCGCTCGACGTCACCGACTTCATTGCCAACACCTTCTCGCGTGTGCAAGGCGTCGGCGTCAACTTCGACGGCGAGCTGAATGCGGTGAAGGGAGACTCCACGTACCTGTTCGATCGCACGCTCCGTCTGCAGGGTATCCTGCAGTCGCGGCCGAGCGGCGGCGGTCTCGACTTCCATCCGCTCAACACCGGCGTCAATTCGACGCTACGCTCTCGGCTCGCCTTCATCGCCTCGAGCGAGCCGGTCATCGACGTGTTCGACACCTACTGCTATCGGAAAATCGCCGCGATCCCGATTCGCGACCCGATCATCGGTCCGGTGCGTGCCACGATACGCCCGAACGGCCAGCTGGTGCTGGTGGGCGCGACCATCCGCGGCGTAACCGTCGTCGCGTTGCCCGACAATTTCACCACGACCTGCCAGTAGCGTCGTCGCGGAATCGGTCGAGCGGGGCTGGTGGAACGACCCCGGGGCATGCGCCCCGGGGTCGTTCTGCATTGGCGCCGCATACGCCCGGCCCGCGCCTGCGCGCTTCCCGGACAACGCTCCCGTCTCGCGCTGTCGCCTCGTACGTTGTGACACGGGTGTCGGAACCACCGACGTCCATCCGTCGACCGCTTCGCCTACCCATGCTCCGTTTCACCACCGCCGGCGAGTCCCACGGCCCGGCGCTCGTCTCGATTCTGGAAGGCATGCCGGCCGGCGTTCCGCTGCTCGCGGCCGACATCGACGCCGACCTCGCCCGTCGTCAGCAGGGCTACGGCCGTGGGCGCCGCATGCAGATCGAAACCGATCGCATCGAGTTCCTGTCGGGGGTGCGTGCCGGCGAAACGCTCGGCTCGCCGATCTCGATGCTCATCCGCAACAGCGACTGGAAGAACTGGGTCGAGATCATGGACCCCGCCCCACGCGATGGCGATGCGGACGGGCCGCGCAAGCGGCTGGTCACCCGCGTGCGTCCCGGGCATGCCGATCTCACCGGACTGCTCAAGTACGACCGCAGCGATGCCCGTGACATTCTCGAGCGCGCCTCCGCGCGCGAGACCACGGCGCGCGTGGCCGCAGGGGCCGTCTGCCGCGTGTTGTTAAGCGAAGTGGGTATCCGGGTCGGTTCGCATCTCGTGCATCTTGGCGGGGTCGATGCGGCCCGCCCGGACGCGCTCCCCGTCGACATCAACGCCGCCTCGGACGCATCCCCGGTGCGCACGCTCGATCCCGCGGCCGAGGCCGAGATGATGGCGCGGATCGATGCCGCCAAGAAAGATGGCAACACGCTCGGCGGTATCTGCGAAGTGGTCGTGACGGGCCTACCGGTGGGGCTGGGCTCGCATGTCTCGTGGGATCGACGCCTCGACGGACGGCTGGGACAGGCGATGCTCTCGATTCCGGCCGTGAAGGGCGTGGAAATCGGCCTCGGCTTCGAGACCGCCCGCCGCGCCGGCGCCGACGTGCACGACGAAATCGAGGCCGCTCCGGGAAACACCCGCACGGGCCATGTGCGTCGGCGGACGAATCGCGCCGGCGGCACCGAAGGGGGGATGACGACGGGCGAGCCGCTCGTTGTCCGGGTCGCGATGAAGCCCATCTCGACGTTGATGCGTCCGCTGGGTACCGTGGACGTGGCCACGGGACAGGCGGCATCGGCCGTGGCGGAACGAAGCGACGTGACCGCGGTACCCGCCATGGGCGTGATTGCCGAGGCCATGGCGGCGTATGTGCTGGCCGAGGCGCTGCTGGAGAAGTTCGGTGGCGATTCGTTGGGCGAGGTGCGCCGGAATCTCGACGCCTATCTCGCCCGATTGGACGAGCGTTTGGGGTGACCCAGCCGGTTCGCCTTCAGATTGACGGGCACCTGGTGCTCGTCGGACTGCCGGGGTCCGGCAAGTCCACCGTGGGGCGCGCGGTGGCGAAGCGACTGTCGCGGCCCTTTCTTGACTTCGACGCGGAACTCGAGCGACGGGAAGGGATGTCGGTCGCGCGGTTGTTTTCGGAACGTGGGGAGGCTGCATTCCGTTTATTGGAATACGCGCTGACCAAGGAACTGGCGGCGGCGCCCCCCATGGTGCTGGCGCCGGGTGGCGGGTGGGTGACTATTCCAGGAGCCATGGCGCTCCTGCGGCCACCCGGACGTATCATTCATCTGCAGGTCTCCCCGAAGGAGGCGCTGCGACGCCTGACGCGGTCCCGGATCGTGCGCCCGCTGCTCGCTCTAGCGGACCCGGCCATGGCCATGCAGGCACTTTGGGACCGGCGATCTGGGCTGTACGCGTTGGCGGACGTGACCGTGAACGTGGAAACTATTGATTCACAACGACTTATAGATTCCGTGGTGGCGCTTGCCCACGACGGGACTCTGGGGATAGGTTAGGCGATGGACGATCGGTGGACGCCTGTCATCGATGAGTTGCGCGAACGATTCGCGGCCGACACGGATGTGGTGGAGGTCGAGGCGTATCTCTCGTTGCAAGGGTATGACCGGCGACAGATTGGTGAGATCCTTTCACTTCTTTATAGCGATACTGCACCATTCCGCGCCGCGGATGGTTCTCTGATGTCGCGCTCCGCGCCGCTCCGCGTTCAGGGGCCGCACGAGCGCGGACGGTTCACCGCCGAAGCCTGGGGTTACCTGGTTATGCTGGGTGGCTCCGGAGCGGTGAGTCTCAACGATTTTGAGCAGTTGGTGGAGCGCGCGCTGGTTCATATCGACGGCCGCATCAACCTCGCGGACATCCGTAGCATCGCGGAGGACGCGGGGGTCGATGATGGGGCGATGGACGGCGAGCGCTCCCAGGTACACTGATCTGATGCCAAGCAAGAAGGGCAGCACCGCGGCGGGAACTGGCGCAGCCATCCCCGTCGCGAAGAAAGCCGTCAAGAAGGTGGCCAAGAAGGCTGCCCGCAAAACGGCAAAGACATCCACCGCGGCGGCCGGCACCCTGGTCGCCGAGGCGAAGCCTGTGCGGAAAGCCGCCGCAAAATCGGCGGCCAAAGCGCCCACGAAAGTCGTCGCGAAGAAAGCCGCCGCGAAAAAGGCGGTTAAGAAGGCCGCCAGCACCAAGGCCCGCGGTCGCTCCCGGATCGACGAGGTGGCCCCGGTCGACGAACCCGGGCCCGCGGGAGGCACGACGCTGGTCATCGTCGAGTCCCCGGCCAAGGCGAAAACGATCGGCAAGTATCTGGGCAAGGGCTTTACGGTCAAGGCAACCGTGGGTCACGTGCGTGACTTGCCGGCCAAGAAGCTCGGCATCGACATCGAGCACGGCTTTGCCCCCGATTACGTCACGATCGAGGGCAAGGAAGACATCCTCGCCGAACTCAAGCGGGTGGCGAAGGGCGCCCGCGAAATCTTCATCGCCACCGACCCCGACCGCGAAGGTGAGGCGATCGGCTGGCACGTGGAGCAGTTCTTCACGCAGCCGCCGCGCTACGCCGTGACGGCGCCGATCCGCCGCGTGATGTTCCACGAGATCACGAAGGACAAGGTGAAGGAGTCCATGGCGAACCCGATGGACATCGACAACAGGAAAGTCGATGCTCAGCAGGCCCGTCGCGTGCTCGATCGCCTCGTGGGCTACAAGGCCAGCCCCGTGCTCTGGAAAACGGTGAAGAAGGGCTTGTCCGCCGGCCGCGTGCAGACGGTCGCCCTCCGCATCATCGTGGAGCGTGAGCGCGAGATCCGCGCGTTCACGCCGGTCGAATACTGGAGCATCGCCGCCGATTTGCAGAAGGGTACGCAGCCCTTCACGGCCAAGCTCCACCAGATCGACGGCAACAAGCCTGAAATCAACACGAGCGCCGACGCCGAGCGTATTCTCGCGGATCTGAAGGGGCGGACCCAGTTCACCGTCACCGAAGTCAAGCGTCGCGAGAAGCGCAAGAATCCGGCTGCCCCGTTCACGACGTCCACGCTGCAGCAGGAAGCCGCCAAGAAGCTCGGCTTCGGCTCCAAGCGCACGATGAGGCTGGCACAGGATCTCTACGAGGGCATCGACGTCGGTGGGGAAGAGGGGCAGGTCGGTCTCATCACCTACATGCGAACCGACTCGTCGCGCGTCTCAGAAACCGCGGCCGGTGCGGCGCGCGACTGGCTCAAGGCGGAGTACGGCGACTCGTACCTCGCGGCCGGTATGCAGCTCTATCCCAGCGGCAAGGCGAACGCGCAGGACGCGCACGAAGGCGTGCGCCCCACCGATCCCACGCGCCGGCCGGATGACCGTCTTGCCAAGAAGCTCACCGCCGACCAGTTCAAGCTCTATGAGCTGATCTGGAAGCGGTTCATGGCATCGCAAATGGCCCCGGCGGTCTTCGACACGACCACGGTCGATTTCGATATCCCGACCAAGGGGCGCGGGTATCTGTTCCGCGCCACGGGGTCCGTCATCAAGTTTGACGGCTTCCTCACCCTCTACCGCGAAGCCCGCGAAGAAGGCGACGGCAAGGCGCTCGAGGACGAACAGGCCTTGCCGTTCCTCGAACTCGGCGAGTCGGTGCCGGTCAAAGCGATCACGCCCACCCAGCACTTCACCGCGCCGCCTCCGCGCTTCTCCGAAGCCTCGCTCGTCAAGGAACTCGAGCGCCTCGGGATCGGACGCCCGTCCACCTACGCCTCCATCATCTCGGTGCTGGCCGAACGACGCTACGTGTCACTCGAGCAGCGCCGATTCTTCCCGACCCCCCTCGGCGAGACGGTGGAGAAGGTCATGGTGAAGAAGTTCCCCGCCATCTTCAACGTGCAGTTCACGGCGCAGATGGAAGGGGAACTCGACAAGATCGCCGACGGCGATCTGGGCTGGGTCCGCGCGCTCACCGATTTCTGGACGCCGTTTCAGGCCACGCTCAACGACAACGATCTCGATGCCCTGATCGGCGAAGCCTACGACCTTTCGGCGCTCGTCACCGAGAAGTGTCCAGACTGTGGCGGTAAGCTGGTGGCCAAGGGTGGATTCTTCGGCCCGTTCGTGGCGTGCGAGAATCACCCCAAGGTTTGTAAGTACACGCGCCCCATCAAGGGCGAGAAGAAGCCAGCCGAACTCACCAAGTACATGTGTCAGGAGTGTGGCGAACCGATGGTGGTGCGTCACGGTCGCTCGGGCGATTTCCTTGGCTGCTCCAAGTTCCCCAAGTGCCGCGGCACGCGCTCCATGCCCACCG
>NZ_JBILKJ010000241.1:0-3253 GCF_044376735.1 Gemmatimonas sp. | reverse complement strand
AACACGCGCGGCAAGCCGATCGTGAACCTCATCAACGTCACCCCCGACACGCGCATCCGCGCGATCGTGCTCACGCGCGAGTTCAGCGACACCGAGTTCCTGCTGTTCTGCACGCGCAACGGTACGGTCAAGAAGACGGCGCTGTCGCAGTACAGCAATCCGCGCTCGAACGGCATCAAGGCCATCAAGGTCGAGGAAGGCGACGAGCTGATGGACGTGCAGGTGACGTCGGGGAGCAACGACGTCGTGCTCGCCACGCGCCACGGTCTCTCCGTGCGCTTCCACGAGAGTGACGTGCGCGAGATGGGCCGCGACACGACGGGCGTGAAGGGCATCGAACTCCGCCCGGGCGATCAGCTCGTGGGCATGGTCGTGATCAAGCGCGAGGCGACGCTGCTCGTCGTGACCGAAAAGGGGCTCGGCAAGTGCAGCGAAGTGAGCGAGTACCGCGTGCAGAAGCGCGGCGGCAAGGGCATCCTCACGCTCAACCGCACCGCCAAGACGGGCGACGTGGTGGCGCTCATGGAAGTCGTGCCGGAAGACGAGCTGATGCTGATGACGCGGCAGGGCGTGGCGATTCGCTCGCGCGTGAGCGAAATCCGCGTCACGGGCCGGGCGGCGCAGGGCGTCAAGCTCGTCGCCCTCGACGACCACGATGTGGTCCAGGCCGTGGCCCGCGTGATTCCCGACGACAAGGATGACGTGGACGGCGTGGAAGGCGCCGAAGGGGACGCACCGGCCGGCGAGCTCGGACTCGACGGTGGCGGCGACGCGTGATGCCTCACCCCCGCTGATGCCCGTTTCCAGAGTGCTCGTTGCGGACGACGACCTGGCCGTCCTGGAATCCGTCACCTGGCTGTTGCAGGAGAACGGCTACGAGGTCATTCCCGCGAGTGGCGGGATGGCCTGTCTGGAGCAGCTCGACAAGCGCGCGCCCGACCTCCTGCTGCTCGACATCCAGATGCCGGATGCCGATGGTTGTCAGCTGCTGGAGAGGATCAAGAGCGACGACCGCTGGCGTGACCTGCCGGTGCTGATGCTGTCGGCGCAGCCGCCCGAAGAGGCCTCGGTGCGGTCGCTGGGACTGGGTGCGGCGGATTTCATTCGCAAGCCGTACCGCCCGAAGGAGTTGTTGGCGCGCGTCCAGGCGCAGTTGCGCGCCGGTTCCATGCTGCGCTCCACCCGCATGGCGCTCGCGCGCACGGAAGAAGCGCTGGTGCGCGCGCAGCAGGATGCCGACAGCCGACGCAAGCTGGTCGATATCCTCCACGAGGTCACCGGCGACCTGTCGGTCACCGAGCTCTTTCACCTGCTGGTGCGCCGTGCGGCGCGCGCGCTCGGCGTGTCGCACTGCTCGGTCGTGCTGGCGCGGCCGGGTGAGACGCAGGCGGTGGTCGTGGCCGCGTTCGAGAACCCGGGACTGCAGCATCTCAGCATCCAGCTCGATCGCTATCCGGAACTGAAGGCGGCGCTCGAGTCGGGGCAGCCCGTGCTGGTGGAAGACATCGAAACGCATCCGCTGTACGAGGGGGTGCGTCAGGTCTGGGGGATCGAAGGGATCGAAGTGCCGATCCGCTCGGTGATCGCGCTCCCGTTCTCCGTGGATCGCGGACAGTACGGCGTATTCCTCGTGCGTCGCACGCGTGATCAGGAGCGCTTCGGTCCGCACGATCTCGAGTTCGCGCAAGCGGTCATCACCGCCGCCGTGGCGGTGATCCAGCGCGCGCAGATGGTCGAGAGCACGATGGCCGACAACGCGCGTCTGGAGCAGCTCGCGCAAACCGATCCCCTCACCCAGCTCCTCAATCGCCGGGCGCTCACCGAGCGGATCACCGCGGAGATGGAGCGCGCGCTGCGCTACGACTCCACGCTGGCGCTGTTGATGATCGATATCGATCACTTCAAGAAGGTCAACGACACCTTCGGGCACCTCGTTGGCGACGACGTGCTGCGCGACGTCGGCCAGCTGCTGCTGGACACCATCCGCGTCAGCGACATCGTGGCGCGGTACGGGGGAGAGGAGTTCTTGATCCTGCTCCCCGAAACCGATGAGGCCGGCGCGGTGTCCTTCGCGGAGCGTATCCGGACAGCGGTCGAAGACCACGCGTTCGCCCGCGGGGGCGAGAATCCGCCGCTCCGTATCACGTCGAGCGTTGGTGTCGCGGTGTTTCCCGCGGCGCGCATCGAGAACGTGGAGGACTTGCTCTCCCGTTCGGACGCCGCGCTCTACCGCGCCAAGGCTGACGGCCGCAATCGCGTGCGGCAGTAACGCCGGAACGGCTCAGGGCCGCGGGCGTCGGTGCTCGACCATCGCGCACGCGTTCTGCACCACCGTGATGCCGGCCCGGGCCAGCGTTTCCGCGACCTCGGCGTGCTCGATACCGAGCTGCATCCACACGACGCGCGGGTTCGCGGCGAGGATCTCCTCGAGATGCTGCGGCACGTCGCCCGATCGCCGGAACAGCAGCACGAGGTCGGCCGGCGGTTGCACGTCACGCAGTGACCGCACGGTCGGGGCGCCCAGCATCTCCGCGACGTCCGGGTAGTACACGGGCACCGGGACGATCTCGTAGCCGGCCGCCTGCAGATATGCCGGCACGTAGTAGGCCGGCCCGCCCACGTGCACCGGCTTGATGCCGATCACGGCGATGCGCCGTGCGGACGACAGCACCGTGGCGAGTTGTGACCCGTGGTCCAGCAGCCGCGAACGCCATGCCTGCTCGCGGCTCGCTTCACCCCCCTCGGGCGTTAACTTGTTCTCCATGAGCACTCCTCCTCTCTGAACACTGCGGGAGATATCTGCATGCGTATGCTGGTACTTGGCGCGGGGCTGCAAGGCACCGCGTGCACCTATGACCTGTTGCAAAATCCGTCGGTCACGCGTGTCCTGCTGGCCGACGTCCAGGTGGGCACCCTGCCCGCCTTCCTCGCCCCATTCGCCGGCGAACGGCTCGAGGCGGTTGCCCTCGACGTACGTGATGCCGCCGCCGTTCGCGCCCTGTTCGCCCGCTGCGACGGGGTGATGAGCGCCATCCCGTATTACTTCAACGCGTCGCTGGCCGCCATCGCCGTCGAGATGGGGGTGCACTTCACGGACCTTGGTGGCAACACCGCCATCGTGCAGGAACAGAAGCAGCTCGACGCGGCCGCGAAAGCCAAGGGGATCAGCGTGATCCCCGATACTGGATTGGCCCCGGGCATGGTGAACGTCATCGCGCAGCACGGCATCGATCAGTTCGACACCGTGGAGAGC
>NZ_JBILKJ010000099.1:0-10131 GCF_044376735.1 Gemmatimonas sp. | reverse complement strand
TCGCCCCCGGCGAGACGCTGCTGGTGTTGGGCGCCTCGGGCGGCGTGGGACTGGCCGCCATCATGATCGGCAAGGCACTGGGCGCGCGCGTGATCGCCGCCGCCAGCACCGACGAGAAGCTGGCACTGTGCCGCACGCACGGCGCCGATGCGGTCATCAACTACACCACGGAATCGCTGCGCGATCGGCTCAAGGCGCTCACCAACGGGCTCGGCCCCGATGTGATCTGTGATCCGGTGGGCGGTGAGCTCGCCGAACCGGCGTTCCGCAGCATCGCGTGGGGCGGGCGGTATCTCGTGATTGGATTCGCCGCCGGCGCCATTCCCGCGCTGCCGCTCAACCTGCCGCTGCTGAAGGGTGCCTCGGTAGTGGGCGTGTTCTGGGGGGCGTTCGAGCAGCGCGACCCGGCGGCGAACGCGCGGCATCTGGCGCGGCTCATGGCGTGGGTCGCGAACGGGACGATCGCGCCCGTAGTCAGTGCGCACTATCCGCTCGAGCATACGGCCCTCGCGCTCCGGGCACTGCTCGATCGGCGGGTCGTGGGCAAGGTGGTGGTGACGCCGTCGCGTCAGCGTTGAAACGTGACGCGACCGCGGGAGAGCGTGAGGACCACCGCACCGCGTAGCAACGCAGCGCCGTCGGCGCGGAAGGGATCGACGTTCAGTACCGTGAGGTCGGCCCGCTTGCCCACGGCAATCGTGCCGGCGTCCCGTTCGTCGAAGCCCGCGTTGGCGCTCCACACGGTGTAACCACGCACCGCTTCTTCCGGTGTCATGCGCTGTGCCGGATACCAGCCGCCCGCTGGCGCGCCGCTGGTGTCCTGACGCGTGATGGCGGAGTGCAAGCCGTAGAACGGACTCCAGTCGGAGCCGGGCAGATCCGACGAGAACACCAGCGCCGCCCCGGCGCGGCGCAGCGTGCGCCACGCATAGGCGCCACCGACGCGCTCCGCGCCGACCCGTGTCTCCGCCCATCCCTTGTCCTCGACGGCGTGCGGCGGCTGCACGGAGGCCACGACGCCCAAGGCGGCGAAGCGCGCGATATCCGGCGGCGATACGACCTGGGCATGTTCCACGCGATGGCGCAGGCCGCGCGCCCGCGGGGTGGCACGGGTGACCGAATCGATGAAGTCGAGCGTGGCGCGGTTGCCGGCATCACCGATCGCATGAATGCCGACCTGGAAGCCGGCGCTCATCGCATCGGCGACCAGCCGTTGGTCGAACCCATAGGCCCCACCACTGACACCGCGATGCCCGGGACGGTCTGCGTAATCCGCGAGCAACTGCGCCCCCCGCGAGCCGAGAGCGCCGTCGTAGTACGCCTTGACGGCGCGCACCGTGAGCGTGCCGTTGGCGGAGGTGAAGGGGCCGCGTGCGATCCAGCGGCGGATCAGCGCCGAGTCACGCGCGCTCAGCATCGCGTACACGCGCAGGGGCAGCGAGTCGCGCGCCGCCAGTCGCTCGAAGCTGTCCATCACGTCGGGAGCGACTCCCGCCTCATGCACGCCGGTATAACCCGCGGCGGCCATCACGTGCAGCGCCCGCAGCACCTGCGCGTCCCGCTGGGCCGGCGAGGGAATCGGTACGGCGTCGTCGAGCAGGGGGACCGCGCGATTGAGCACCAGCCCGGTGGGTTCGCCGCTCGCGTCGGTGCGGATCTCGCCACCGGCCGGTACCGGTGTCGTGCGCGTGATGCGAGCGAGGGTGAGCGCCCGTTGGTTCGCCCACGCGGCAAAGCCGTGCAGGCTGCGCAGGATGACCGGATGATCGGGCACCCGCGCGGAGAGCAGGCGCTTGTCGGGATAACGGTTGGCCCACGCCCCTTCGTCCCAGCCGTAGCCCAGGATCCACTCGCCCTTCGGCGTCTGCGCGGCGCGGGCGACGATGCGTTCCACGGCCTCCGCCTCGGTGGCGACACCCGTCAGGTTCACGCGGTCGAGCGACTGGCCGAGCTCCGCGATATGGGTGTGTGCATCCACGAGCCCCGGCAGCACGATCTGTCCGGCGAGGTCGATCACGCGCGTGTCTGGCCCGGCGAGGGCGAGCGCCCCGGAATCCGACCCGACGAACACGATACGCCCATCGCGCACGGCCACGGCGGCGGCGTCGTGGTGCCAGCCACTGCCGGCGTCGTACGGCGCCTCGGCCGAGGGGCGCCCATCGGTTGACGGTTCCGGCCACGCGAGGGAATACACCAGGCCGTTGCGCAGAATGAGATCGGGCGCGGGTGCGCGGCTGCGCTCCCCGGAGCAAGCCGCCGCCAACGCCAGGAACAGCGCGGGCAGCGCGCGCGCCCGGAGGCGCCGGAACTGAAGCATGGCGGTCATGCACGAAAGGTACGGGTTCCGCCGACAACGCGTGCGGCTTCGCCCGATGCTGGGCGAACCGCTGGTCGGCACGTTTCCCGACATGCGAAACTCCTCCAACAACACGTCGACGGCGCCGGCACGGGGTGTGGCCCGTGCGGTCGCGCTCCTCTCCTTCCTGCTCCTTGGCGCCTGCGCGACGGTCCACGCCGGTGCCGACTTCGCGCCCGGCCTTCGGCTCGACCAGTATCGGACGTTCGACTGGGGCGGCGGCGACTCCCTGCCCGTCGGTGATCCGCGACTCGACCAGAATCCGTTCTTCGACGCGCGCGTACGCGCCGCCGTCGAGCGCGAACTGGCAGTGCGGGGCATGACACGCGCCACCGGCTCCCCCGATCTGCTGGTGCACTACCATGCGAGCGTGCGGCAGCGGGTGGACGTGATCCGGGCCGATGAGGGGCGCGGCTACTCCTCGCCACCGCAAGGCACGTCCGATCGGGTGGTCGAGTTCGAGGAGGGGACGCTGATCGTCGATGTTGCGGAGCCGAAGGCCAAGGCGATTCTGTGGCGCGGCTGGTCGCAGACGGATGTCGGCGGGTTGCTCGACAATCCCGGGGAGATGGAGAAGCGCATCCGCGAATCGGTAAGGCTGATGATGCTGAAGTTTCCGCGATAGCGCTGGTCGGGGCCGGCGCGCACCGATGCCTGCCGTGGAGGGCACTCGGTTACGTTGTGAAGCACACCGGCCCCCGCGCACCGACCACACGCATCGCCTTGCCCCACGAACCGACCGCTCCGTCACGCACCCCCGAAGGCGTCCTCCGCGAGGTCTTCGGGTTTGACGAGTTCCGCCCGGGGCAACGCGAGGTCATCGACGCCGTGCTGGCCGGCAAGGATTGCATTGCCCTGATGCCGACAGGCGCGGGCAAGTCGCTCACCTATCAGCTACCGGCCCGCCTGCTCGACGGCACGGTGCTGGTGATCTCGCCGCTCATTTCGCTGATGAAGGATCAGGTGGACGCCGTGGCGGGCCTCGGCTTCACGGTCACCGCCATCAATTCCACGTTGGAGTTCGACGAGCGTCGTGCCCGTATGGACGCGTTTCGCGCCGGCGCGTACGAACTGGTGTTCCTCGCCCCTGAAGCACTCGACGGCTACCTCGGCGACTTCGTGCGCGATTGCCCCATTTCACTGCTGGTGGTCGACGAAGCGCACTGCATCAGCCAGTGGGGGCACGATTTCCGTCCCTCCTATCGCCGCTTGCAGGGGCTCAAGGAGCAACTCGACGTGCCGGTACTCGCCCTCACGGCGACCGCCACCCGACGGGTCGCCCTCGACATTCTGCGACAGCTCGGCATGCGCAAGCCGGCCGGTTTCAAGGGCTCGTTCTTCCGTCCCAATCTGCAGATCGCGACCCGCAAGAAAGGGCAGGGTGGCAACACGCGCGCCGAGATCCTCGCGCTCATTCGCGCGCACGAGGGGGAGAGCGGCATCGTGTACTGTCAGAGCCGCAAGGGCGTGGATCAGACCGCCGAGTTTCTGTCGGCGCAGGGTATTCGTGCGCTCCCGTATCATGCCGGCCTCGAGCCCGATGAGCGCGCGCGGAATCAGGAAGCGTTTCAGCGCGACGACATCGATGTGATCGTGGCGACGGTGGCGTTCGGCATGGGCATCGACAAGTCCAACGTGCGTTTCGTGATTCACCGCGACATGCCGAAGGACATCGAGTCGTGGTACCAGGAGATCGGCCGCGCCGGCCGCGACGGCGTGCCGAGTGATTGCGTGATGTTCTACTCGTGGGCCGATGTGAAACTGCACGAGCGGTTCCTCGACAACCTCGACGACGAGAACGTGCGCGAGCGTACGCGACTCGCCACGGTGGCGCTGTTCGACCTGGTGGAGCGGTCGCGCTGCCGGCACCAGGCGCTCGTGGCGCACTTCGACGAGGAGATCGGCCCATGCGGGAGCTCGTGCGACGTGTGCACGGGACATCGCACCGACGAGCGCATTGCCGAACTGGTGGAGTCGCAGGTGGGCACTTCGCGGGCGCGTCGCGCGGCGGTGAGTGGCGGCACGAGCGGCCGGACGTCGCGTGGCCCCGACGCCGCGATGCTGGACGACGACGATCGGGAGCTGTTTGAGCGGCTCCGGGTCGTGCGCCGTGAACTGGCCGACGAGGCCGGCGTGCCGGCGTACATCGTGTTCGGCGACAAAGTCCTGCTGGAGATGGTCGCCCGCCGGCCGGGCAGCCCACGCGAGCTGTTGCAGGTGCCGGGTGTCGGCGAAGCGAAGTTGGAGCGCTACGGCGCTGCGTTTCTGGACGTGCTGCGGGGCTGATCCCCCCGGTTCGCCACGCGTGGGTGAAGTCCCGATGTCCGCATCGTGACCGCACCCACGCGTTGCTACCCGTGATGCTCCGTGGTTACCGCGCCATCACTTCACCGTCAGCGTCCTCGTCGCGGTGCCGACGGTCGTCGTGCCAAGCTTGGCGGTGACCGTCACCACCACCGAGCCCGCGTTCTGGAAGGTCACGATATAGCGCCGCAATCCGGTCCCTGTCATCGTGCCGACCCCCGGGAAGCTCCAGGAGTACACCACGCGTGGGGCATCGGCGGCGGACACCGAGGTCGGTACGCCCGCGTCCACCGTGCAGACGCGCGCCGGGCACGACGCGGTGAGCGGCAGCGTGTTGGCCGTTGGCGTGGGCGTCGGTTTGGGGGTGGGCGTGGGTGTCGGGGTGGGGGTAGGTGTGGGTGTGGGCGCCGTGGTGCCGGGGAGGCGACGTACCGCCAGCAGGCGGTTCGGCGTGTTGGGCATCAGGCCGGTGACCTTCCCGGCGGTGCTCTCCGCCAGGATCCACGTCGTTACGGCGTCGGGGGTCGCCGTCTTGTTGACGGCGAGAAACACCGCGGCCGCACCGGCCACGAACGGCGACGCCATCGACGTCCCGGAGGCCATGACCAGCGCCGCGTCACCGCTCATGCCGGCGCCCGGAACGGAACTGCCCGGTGCACTCAGGTCGACGCAGGCGCCGCCATTGGAGAAGCTCGGCCGGGCGTCGGTCGCGTCCGTCGCCCCCACCGTAATCGCCCCTGGGGCACGGGCGGGAGAGATGGCGCACGCATCGCCGCCATTGTTGCCGGCGGCGACGACCACGACGATGCCGGCGGCGCGCATGCGATCGACGAGCGCGTCCACCACCGTGCTGCCTCCCGGGACGCCCAGGCTCATGTTGGCCACCATGGGGCCGGCCACGCGCCGCTTCTCGGCGATGGCCCAGTCGGCACCGCGCACCAGCTCCACCGAGGTGCCGGAACCCTGCGCATTCATGACCCGCACATCGAGCAGCGTGGCGCGGGGCGCCGCGCCAAACGCCGTTCCGGCGGCGAGGGAGGCCGTGAGCGTGCCATGGCCGTGGGCGTCGCCGCTGGTCTTGGCCGTATTCGTGAAGGCGTCGTAGCCACCGGCAACGCGTCCCGCAAGTTCACTGTGCGACCAGCGGATGCCGGTATCGAACAGCGCGATGCGGACGCCGGTACCATCGTTTCCGAACTGTGTTCGCCTGCCGTCGAGGGGGAGGGCGACCTGATCGATCCGGTCGAGCCCCCAGGAGCGGGTGGGCTGCACCACCGCGGCCATCAACTCCGTGGGACGGACGGGTTCGACCACCGCGACGGCCGGGTCGTTGCGCAACCGGATCAGCTCGTCGTCGGTGGCGGTGACCAGCGCCGCGTGCAGCGACGACAGCACTTCCACGGTGTCGTCCGACACCATCGCCGGCGACGGCGCGCCGAACGGTCGGGCCAGGGCGGCACGCCCCGGGAAGAGGGCCACCGCGCGCTCGGGCGCCACGTGTTGCATGACCTCGGCGGTCACTCCCATGGCGTCCGTGACCGTGTCACGGAGGATCACGAGGTACGCGGCGGAGTTCGGGGTCGGCGCCGCCTCCACCGTGACCTGTGTGGGATTGACACCGTCTGAACAACCAACGAGCAGGAGGGCGCCGAGGAGGGCACCTCCCAACGATACACGACTCACGACAACGCTCCTTGAAGAAAGAGTAGCTGTCGCCCGAAGGATGCCGCGTGCTCCCAGCGCCGGGATGGCGTGGGGAGCCACAGTGTGTGTCGGCAGCCGCCCTGACTCAGTGCGACCTGAGTTGGCTGGCTTTGCGGACCGCCGTCACCGGCGGGGTGCTCTTTTCGGACAACAATGCTGCGCAATGGAGTATCGGCCGCTCACGGCGGGACTTGAGCGTGCCGATTGTAACAGTGTGTGGGGCGCGGTCGGACCGGCGGTGCGCTACACCGGGCGTGCCGCCGCGGCGGCCAGCTGGCCGAGCGCCCACGCCGCATGCTTGCGCACGACCTCGAGAGCAGTTCAAGGGGTCAGAGTCGTTGGACGCGGTCAAACACGCAGACCCCTTGAACTGTGCGTTCAACGACTCTGACCCCTTGAACTGAAATCCCATGACGGGACGGCGCTGACCGCAGACCAACGCGTGTGCGGACTACAGCGCCTCGGAACTGCATAGTCGTGCAATCGCCCACGCCGCCTGCTGGCGCACGACCTCGTGCTCGTGCGCCAGCATCGCCTCGAGCACCGCAAGATCCTCCGCCGTGCCGACATTCCCCAGCACCACACATGCGTTCCGCTTGAGCATCCACAGCTTCGCGCGCTTGATCGCGCTGCCCTTGAACGCAGCGGCGTAATCCGCCGCCTCCATCATGAGAATCTCGCGCGCCAACGCCCGCGTGCCGTCGCGTGATCCCGCGTTGAGGAACATCGTACGCGAGGCGAACGCAGGCTCACGCAGCGCCGTCGTGAACGACACGTTCCACGGACACACCTCCTGGCACACGTCGCACCCGTACAGCAACCCGCCGATCTTCGCGCGCAACGCCTCGGGAATCGCCCCGCGCAGTTCGATCGTGAGATAGCTGATGCACTGCGTGGCGTCGAGCACGCGCGGGCCCGTGAACGCCTGAGTGGGACAGGCATCGAGACAACGCGTGCAGCTGCCGCAGCGGTCGGCCTCGAAGGGATCGTCCGCTTGCAGCTCGGCATCCGGTCCGAGCGCCACGAACAGCGACGACAGAAAGAAGAACGAGCCCGCCGTGGGGTTGATCAGCATGGTGTTCTTGCCGAACCATCCCAGGCCGGCCCGCTGCGCGAGGTCGCGCTCCAGAATCGGTCCGCTGTCCACGTAGGGCCGCGCGTTCACCGGCCGACCGAGCTCCTGCTCCAACCACTGGTGCAACGCCCGCGTGCGCTCGCGGAGCAGCTCGTGGTAGTCGTCGCCCCGCGCGTAGCGGGCCACCGGGCCGCTCGGCTCCCGCCCGCCATACTGCGTGGCCAAGACGATGGCGTGGGTAGCCCCCGCATGCGGACGGCGGGTGTCCCGTCGCAACTCGGCACCCTCGCCGGCCAGGTAGCCCATCTCCCCGTGCAAGCCCGCGTCGAGCCACGCGTCGAACCGGGCTTGGGTGGCCGGCGGGCCCAACGTGGTGATCCCCACCAGGTCGAACCCAAGGCCGAAGGCGTGCGCTTTCAGGCGCCGGGCGAGATCCGCCGCGCCGCCCGTTGGCATTACGGCTGGCGCCCCACCCAGCGGGCGAAGGCGATCACGTCGTCCGCCGGCGGAATCGCCCCTTCATCCCCGTAGGCCGTGTACATGCGCCACTTCACGTAACTCGTGGCCGGCAACGGCAGGAAGGGAAACCGCCGGAACCAATGCCGGTGACGGAATCGCCACGCAACGCGCAGCAAGTCCACCGCCAGAAACGGGTTGGCAATCGCGCGCAGCGTCAGGGTCAGGGACAGCGTTAGCCAAGGCATCACAAAAAATATACACGCGCCGCGTTCATCCCAACGCGGGCATTACTTTTCGCCCGTCCTCAACCCACGATCGCGATGACCCTCGACGAGTATCAGGAACTCGCCGCCCGCACACTCGGGCGCGACCGGACCCACGAACAGCAGCTCGCCAACGCGGCGCTTGGCCTCACCGGTGAAGCCGGCGAAGTGGCCGAGGTGATCAAGAAGCATCTCTTTCACGCCACGCCGCTCGATCAGGATGCGCTGGTGAAGGAGCTCGGCGACTGCCTCTGGTACATCGGGGCGTTCGCCACCGTGCTCGGGCTCAGCATGGACGACATCGCGCAGCGCAATATCGACAAGCTGCGCAAGCGCTACCCGGAAGGCTTCGACACTGAGCGCAGTCGCAACCGCACCGAGTAGTGGGTCGCGGGATCGGCGTCGCCGGACGGACTCACGTGAGTTTGGCGTGGTGAGTGGAAGTTTGGAGTCATGAGTGAGCCGACTGTTTTGGCTTGCCTCACGACTCGGAACTTCAACGCAGTACTCGAAACTCATCGGCTGCTCGGCCACCGCCGCCCCCCGCCCCCGCTCAGCGCAGAAACGACCGGCCGTCGAACGGAATGTCGGACGTCACGCCGAGCAGATCCAACGCGCTCGGCACCACATCGGTCGTGCGCTGCGGCTGGCGCGCCACGGGCCCATCGAGCAGCAGCGGCACCATCATCTGCTCGCGCAACAGCGCGCCATGGGTGGACACGTGCGGAGTCGGTTCATAGCGGGCCCGCAGATCCCAGCCAGTGGCCGCCGACAGCACGATGTCGCCCGCCCGTGGCGAAGGCACCAGGGTAGAGAGTTGCACGAGCGCGTCGGCATAGGGTGACGCGCCGCCGGCCAGCCAGGCGTCGTTCGCGTCGAGATCGGCCAGCGCGCCACCGAGGTGCAGCGGGTCGCCGTCGATCGGCGTGTAGCGCCAGCGCGCGTCGTGCCCCGCGTGCGAGCGCACGATGTCGGCCACCCCATCCTGCTCATGAAACACGCGCACGGTGTCGGTGCTCAGTGCCACCGCCAGCAGTCCGATGGATGGCTGCGCCAGCAAGGCCTCCAGTGTCGACTGCCATTTGGTGCGCAGCGCCGGCCACCAGGTGCGCGAGGTGCGCGCGGGATCGAGATAGAGATGACCCATCGCGTTGCCGCCGACCATGAGCGCCACGTCGGCTCCACGCATGCCCAGCTTGGGGTGCGCGAGCACGCGATGACCGCGCGCCGACAACCAGCCGTGCAGGTCTTCGTGTTCGGCCACGGGAGCATGGCCGTGGTCGCCCACCACCCAGATGCGCAGGCCATCGGCCCACCCGCCGGCGAGGGCGATGGCCTGCGCGCGCGCGATCGCTGTGTCCACGTCACCGATTGCCGTGCGGACCACGGCGGAGTCGCTGCCGAACGCGTGCGAGAGTTTGTCCGGACTGAGCACGCCCAGCATGGACAGCGTCGGGCGCGTGCGGGTGAAGCGACGGAAGAACTCCTGGATCGCCGCCTGCTCCACCCGGCGCCAGGCGCGCGCGTCACCGCGAAAGTGTGCCCAGCCGGCGCGCAGTGACCACAAGATGCCGCGCCCCACTCGACCGTGCGTCGCACCGCGGGCGATCATCATCAACCCGGCGAGCGACGGTTGCACGAGGTCGTACAGCGTGGGGCTGCGCGGATCGAGGTCGCCGTCCACGTGCCAGATGTCGATCCCGGAATAGCTGCGCGCCTGAGCGTGCGACCACGGCAACGAACGCGCACGATCGAACCAGCGCAGGCCGGGCATGCCCACGGACGCCGGATGCCGGCCCATCACGAAGGGAGCGTACGCCGGTCCCGTGACAGAGGGAAAGGAGGAGCTGATCGTGTGCAATCCGCCCTTTTCACGCAGCTGCGCCATGGCGGGGAGATTGCCGCGGGCCATCTCGTCGGCGAGCACATCGGGACGCACGCCATCGGCGACGACCAACAGCAGTCGCGTG
>NZ_JBILKJ010000098.1:0-10256 GCF_044376735.1 Gemmatimonas sp. | reverse complement strand
GGTTCGCTCGACCTTGATGATGTGCGCGCCCAGATCACCGAGCACCATGCTGCAGTGCGGTCCGGCGAGCACCCTGGACAGATCGAGCACTTTGATGCCTTCTAGCGGTAGTCGCTTCATAGTGTCGTTATAGTGATCTTGTAAAGGCACGAAAATATCTGGTTTTGTGCATCAACAGACGGTGTCAGCCGCCGCGACCGTGAGCGTTCGCTCGTCGAATAATATGCGGTTCACCTCGCAAATCACGTCCGAATACCTTGCATAGATGACTGAAAATCATATAGTTACCCCAGTTCTGGTGGGCGTGGACCATACTATTGAGGCCTGAGCAGTACCCTCCGTAGAAAAGTCGGGCGACCACCTCTACCTCCATTGCTGGCGGAAGGAGTCCGTTCGACCCATGGCCGATTTGCCGCAGGCTGACGACGACACGATCACCGAAGGTGACGCACCTCCTGCCAGTCCGGCGCCGCGCCGTGGCCCTGGGCATCGAGCTGCGGACGCACGCGACACGGCCGCCGAAATGGCGCAGCGGGCGCATGAGATCAGCCTGGAGGCCGGCAGCAAGATGGCTGGCGCTATGCGCGAGGTGATCGGTGCGGCGGCCGGGCTCAGCCCGTTCGCGATCGAGAGTGCGCGGGACCTGATCAATTACATGGTCCGCCGCGGCCAGATGGGGCAGGAAGAAGCCGAGGTGCTCATCCACCAGGCCGAAGCGGCGTATATCGCGAAGCACGGGGCCCTGCCGGTTCCCGGCCCCAAGGCTCCACCGCCCAAGCCGGTACCGTTGGGGCAGTTGCCTAAGGCGGTCACCGCACCGGCCGCCGCCGCCGAAGCCGCGCTCGAGGCGCGGGCGGCCATGCGGATCGAACCGCAGAAGCCGTCTGACAAGGTGACCTTCGCGCCGCTTCCGCCCAAGCCGGCACCGAAGCCCCCCGCGCCGAAGGTTGAGATCGTGGACACCGCCGTCGTGGTCGAGCCGACCCCCAAGGCAGCGGCCAAGGTCGAGGCAACCCCGACCGCCAAGGCGCCGGCGGCGAAGCCGGCCCCAGCGGTGAAGGCACCGGCCAAGGCACCGGTGAAGGCACCGGCCAAGGCACCGGCCAAGGCCCCGGCAAAGACGCCGGCCAAGGCACCGGCCAAGGTACCGGCCAAGGTACCGGCCAAGGCACCGGCGAAGGCCCCGGCCAAGGCACCCGCCAAGGCCCCGGCCAAGGCACCCGCCAAGGCCCCGGCCAAGGCACCCGCCAAGGCCCCGGCCAAGAAGGCGCCCGTGAAGGCGCCAGCGAAGGCGCCGGCCAAGAAGGCACCGGCGAAGGCTCCGGCCAAGAAGGCGCCAGCGAAGAAGAAGTAGTTCGACGTGTTCGTCGCGTCGGCACCGAGTCGCCTCGACTTCGGAGGAGGGTGGACAGACGTCCCACCCTATCCCGAAGAGCGAGGCGGCTTCGTTTGTAACCTCGCCATTGAACGGCGGGCTCGGGTCACCCTCCGCCCCACCGTCGCCGACCCGCATCACCTGCCGTTAGTTGCCGCCGCGTTACGTCGCGCCGACTACGCGGGACAGGTGACGATCGCGAGCGACTTCCCGATTGGCGCAGGGCTGGGCGGGTCGTCAGCGGCTGGCGTGGCCGTCGTGGCGGCCATCGCCGCCGCACAAGAGCAGCGCCCGGATCCGGCGGAGATCGCGGAGCGCAGTCGTGCGCTCGAGGTGGAGGAAATGGGCATCGCCGGTGGCCGTCAGGATCACTACGCCGCCGCGTTCGGCGGCGCGCTCGGACTGACCTTCGGCGACACGGTCTTGGTCGAGCGAATTCCGCTTTCCGCCGCGGCGCGGAACGCGCTCGAAACACGCATCACCCTCGTGTATACCGGCGAGTCGCGCCTGTCTGGCGACACCATCACCGCCGTGCTGGACGCCTACCGTGATCGCACCCCGCGTGTGGTCGAGGCGCTGGACCGCATGGCCGTGCTGGCCCGGGGGATGCGCAGCGCACTGCACGCCGCCGACGTGACCACCCTCGCGGCACTCGTGGACGAGCACTGGATCCATCAGCGCGCCCTGCACCCGCGCATCACCACCGCGCGGATCGACGCGCTCGAGCGCGCGGGGCGCGCGGCCGGCGCTCAAGGACTCAAAGCACTCGGCGCCAGCGGCGGCGGCTGCGTGATGCTCTTCAGCACGGCACACGATGTACCGCGGGTGATCGAGGCCGTGTCACCGTTTGGCGAGATCCTCCCGTGGCGCATCGCCACGACGGGCGTCGAGGTGTCGCGGCTGTCGCCCGCCCCCTAGACTGTACCGCGTGACTTCCCGCTACCCGCTCGATCCCGTCGCGCTGACCGCGTCGCTGGTCGCCATCGATTCGCGCAACCCGTCGCTCGTGCCCGGTGGGCCGGGCGAACTTGCCTGTGCCACGCATCTCGCGGCCGTGCTGAACGCGTGGGGATTCGCGGTGTCGTTGCAGGAGCTCACCCCGGGTCGCGCCAACGTCGTCGCCCGCATCGGCCCCGCCGGGCGCACCCCGCTCGTCTTGAACGGGCATCTGGATGTCGTTGGCGTAGAGGGCATGTCGCACGCGCCCTTCGCCCCCGAGGTGCGGGACGGCAACATGTTCGGGCGTGGCACGACGGACATGAAGGGCGGCATCGCCGCGATGTGCGTGGCCGCGGCCCGCGCCGCCGAGCGCGGTGCGCTGGCCAGTGAGATCATCGTCACGGCCGTGTGCGACGAAGAGTACGCGTCGGCCGGTACGCGGGCGTTGCTGGCGCAAGGACTGCACGCGACCGGCGCGATCATCACCGAACCCACGCGCCTGGCGATTGCACCGGCGCACAAGGGCTTTGCGTGGATCGAGGTGCTGCTGCATGGACGCGCCGCCCACGGCAGTCGCTACGACGTCGGCATCGATGCCAACCGGCATGCCGGTGTGCTGCTGGCGGCGCTCGATCGCTACGAACACGACGTTCTCACGACCCGCGCGCACCCCCTGCTGGGACGCGCGTCGCTGCACGCGGCATCGATTGTGGGGGGTACCGGCTGGTCCACGTACGCCGAGCAGTGCACGCTCCGCATCGAACGCCGCACGCTGCCGGGTGAGAGCGGGGAGCAGGCGCTGGCGGATATCCAGGCTCTGTGCGATGCCCTCGCCGCCTCGCGCCCGGACTTTCGGGCCGAGGTGTCGATGGTCTGCGCACAGCCCCCGCTCGACCTCGCGAGCGAGGCCCCGCTGATCGCCTCGATGCGTGCCGCGTGCTCGGCCGCTGGCGTCGAGCCGACCATCGCCGGCTTGTCGTGCTGGACGGATGCGGCGCTCTTCGCGGAGGCGGGAATTCCGGCGCTCTGTTTCGGGCCTGGCGACATCGCCCGCGCCCATTCGGCGACAGAATGGGTGGAAGTGGCGCAGGTCGAGCGCGCGACGGCGATCCTGGAAGCGGTGTGTGCGGGGTGGGGGAGGTAAGGGGTTCTGGGTTCTTGAACCCTCTGCCCATTACCCACCACGTACGGCCCCAAGCTCGCAGCCCACGGCCCACCGCCGCCGTTGTACCTTGCCGGGATCTATGCAGCTCTCCGTCCTCCAGTACGATCAACTCGAGCGCGCCATCACCGATGGCACGCGCCTCCAGCTGTACCGTCGCGGCACCGAGTTCCTCGTGATCCCCGAGCGACTCCGCTTGCGCAACGGGCGTGAACTCATCGTGGCGCGTCATCCGAGCACCGGCAGCCTGCTCGAGATCTACCTCGATGAACTGGATCGCCTGGAGATCGTGCGGTGAGCGCGCAGTATCCGTTGGTCGCGGTGTACGCCGACGAATCGTGTCTCGGGAATGGCCAGCGCGGCGAGACGCCGGGGGGACTGGGTGCGTTGATCGAGTTCCGGCGGGCCGATGGTGCCGTCCAGCGCTTCGATCTCTGGGCGTCGGAACCGGATACCACGAACAACCGGATGGCGCTCCGCTCGGTGATCGACAGCTATCAGGCGATGTCGCGGAAGGGGAACCCGCTGTCGGTGCTCTTCACGACCGACTCGCGCTACATCGTGGACGGCATGACGTCGTGGGTACGGGGCTGGATGGCCCGGGGCTGGAAGCGCGCGCAGGGTCCCGTGGAGAACGTGGAGCTCTGGCAGACCGCGGTCGATGCCGTGGCCATGCACGAGACCCAGTGGGCGTGGGTGAAGGGGCACGCCGGCCATCCCCAGAACGAGTACGCCAATCATCTGGCGACCCGCGCGGCCGCCGTGCAGGACCGCTCCGACGGACTGGTGGTGTCGTCATTTGAGGCGTGGTGGGCGGCGCAGCCGGTCCGCGCGAACACGAGGCGGGCCCCGCTGTCGCCGTTCCCGGACGCCGACGCGTTTGTGCCGGCTCCCGCGTTACCCGGGGCCAAGACTGTGCGTCGAATGACGTAACGATGCCGGTGCAAGCGAGCCGGTTCACCTCAGGACGCTCATGTTCAAGACACTCTTCATCCTCGCCATCGGCGTCGCCGTCGGCTACAGCTACGGTTGGACCGACGCGCAAGAGAACGAGAAGCACGTTGCCGACCGACTGCTCGAGCGCATCGGGGGCGAGACGCGCTCGCGGATGGGCAACGAGACGGACGCACGATTTCAGACGTCTGATCTGAAGTGAGCGTCGTCTCCCGCTCGCTGGACGATCTCGATCGTCTCGCGTTCAGGCTCTCGCGGACGATTCGGACGCAGTATCCGAATCTCCTGACGCAAGGCTTTACGCTGGCCGACCTCGAGGAGCGACTGCTGACGTTCCGCGACGCGCGTCGTGAGATGGCAGACGGCGGCGTCGCGGCATTCGAGCACACCATCCTCCGCCTGCTTGCCGGCGAGCGCGGCTACGTGAAGGCCGATGCCGAACTCCGCACCGCCGCCGCGCAGGCGCTTGGCGTGCCGTCACCCTCGCTCTCGCTGGTGCGGGTGTGGGCGACCGCCTCATTGGCGCTGACGGCGCCCGCCGCCGGCATCGGCATGGAACGCATGGCCACCCCGCCCGCCACCGACATCGGCGACCGGATGGCCGAGACCAAGCCGGAACCCAGGCCGGAACCCAGGCCGGAACCCAGGCCGTGTGGCTGTCGGTACTGCGGCAGCGTCCTGCCGGACAATCGGCGCATGATTTTTTGCCCGCACTGCGGGATCGATCTCACGAAGCGGCACTGCCCCGCATGCAGCACCGAGCTCGACGTGCACTGGCGGTTTTGCGTGACCTGCGGTCGAAGCGCCGATCTCCCGGACGTCGCCACCCCGATGCGCCGCGCCGGCTAACGGCGCCGAATCCTGAAGGGGACGTGCGGTGTATACTCGTATATGCCTCACGCTTTTCCGGTCCGACGGCGCGCTGTCCGTACCGTCCGCACCCTCCTCGCAACATCGGTTGTCGCCGTGCTCACCGCGTGCGCGTCGGCGATTCCCGTCGGGGTACCGGCGCCCGCGAATGGCGCGACACCCGCCGTCGCCGCGCCGGGCGCCGCCCCGGTTGTCTCGCCCGTGCTGCGCTGGCCCGTGCGAACCGCCGAGCACGTCGACCTCTGGCTGCACGCGTTCGCGTTGCTGAGCACCGATACCGCGCGCGTGCGGCTGTATCGCACCGGCTATCGCGATTCGCTGGTGGTGGTGCGCAACCAGCAGAACGTCCTCACGAGCCTCGATGCCAATCAGGCCACGCTCGCCAAGGGAATGGCGCTGACCGGTGGCTACCTGTCGGCGCAGTTTCTCCCGTTCGAATTCACGAACTGGGACGCGATGAAGTATGCGATCGAGCGGTTCCTGCAATACGGGGGCGATCCCCGGCGGGCGCCCGATCGCGAGACACAAGTGCGCGTCGCCCTCATCGGGTCGATGTTCCCCACCGCGGCCGATCGCGAATGGCTCCGTCTGTTCCTGGCCGGCGTGCTCGACGAACGGGAGCGCTTCTTCGCCGCCGAGTATTCGCAGCAGATGCGCACCCGGGCACCGGTGGTCACTGCGGTGGACAGCCTGTGGCAGCAGGTCTATCGCGCGAAGTTCGAACGCTTTCTGAACAACACCTCACAGCGGCAGGGGGATCTGCTGTTGTCGCTGCCGATCGGTGGCGAAGGGCGCACCGCGCCCGGTTCGACCCGGCGGACGATGGTGGCCGTGCCGTTCCCCGCCCGCCGCGCCGACGCGGTGGAAGCGTTGTATGTGCTGGCGCACGAGATCACCGGTTCGCTGGTCGGGACGGTCGTGGCCGACAACACGACGCCAGCCGAGCAGCGCGCGGGCACGGCCGACCGCTACGTCTCGATGGGGCAGGTTCAAGCAGGTGCGATGCTGCTGGCGATCATCGCGCCGGAACTCCGCGACGGGTACGTGCGATATTACGTGGAGCAGGGCAACCTTCGCCGCGCGGGCACGACGTACGCGGCACGCTTCGACGAGAGCTTCGCCCTGCCGCCGGCCATTCGTGACGCGCTGCAGCGACAGATCGACATCATCCTGAGCGGCATCTAGTGCCGACTCGCGTCCCTCTGGTTTTCCGGATTCATGGCTGATATCCCACGCACCGCGCTCGAGCGCGTGCTGGCCCGCGCCAGCGAGTTGCAGACCACCACGGCCGACGGCGTCGAAAGCGTCTCGGAGGAGCGTCTGCTTGACATCGCCAAGGAGGTCGGGCTGGATCTGGCGCATGTGCGCCAGGCGATCGCCGAGGAACGGGCGCGCCTGCCGATGACGGAGACCGAAACCGGCCCGCTGCTCGACAGCCTCGGGCCGGCGTCACTGGGCGCGCAGCGCACCGCGCCGGGCACGCCCGACGACATCCTGCGCCGTCTGGATGCGTGGATGCCGCGCATGGAGTCGCTGTCCACGCGGCGTCGCACTGGCGACCGCCAGAGCTGGGAGCCACGTCACGATCCATTCGGAAACTTTCTGCGCTCGTTCGGCGTGGGTGGTCGCCGCCTGGATCTCGTGCGCGTCGATCAACTCACGGCCAGCGTGACCTCGGTGGACGCGACGCGTAGCGTGGTCCGCCTCGATGCGGACATCGCCGGCATGCGTCGCAGCCAGCGCAACCAGGCGGTCGCACTGGCGGTGCTCTTTCTGTTGTTCTATGCCGTGGTGGCGACGCCGGTGGTGTTCTTGGCCAGCTCCGGCGTGGCGACCACGGGCATTCTGGGAGGCTTGGCGGCGTTCGTGGGAAGTGCCGGCACCCTCACCTGGCGCGCGTTGCGTCGCGCCTACCGGAACTCGGTCGACCGGATCCATCTGCGACTCGAGCAATTGCTTGATGACCTGGAGCACGGTCGCCTGATGGAACCGCCGAATCTCCTGCAGAAAGTCGTGGGGCAGATTACGGCGCGGTAACGAGCTCCAGCACGAACGTCCGACGCCGCACGCGCTCCACGAGCCAGCGCACACCCATGTTGCTCATCACGAGCATGGCTCCCGTCATCAGCAGCGACTTCACTTCGCGCCGCGAAATCTTGACCGATCCGCCCGGCTTGAGCATGGCCGTGCTCTGTACGAGATCGCGCATGGTGGCGTAGGCCAGCAGCAACGGCAAAATGCAGAAGAGACGGATGGAGACGGCGCGCCGCGGAATGAGCAGCAGATACTGGCGCGCTTCTTCGAGATCGTGCCACGCGAGCTGAATCAGCTGCGTGAGCGCGGCGCGGTTGCTGGCGATCAGTTCGGGCGCGAGAATGCTGCTCTGCGAGCTGCCCTGCGCGCGGAGGAGTTCCTCGGGCACGTACACCGAGTTCTCCTGCTCCGCATCGACGGCGACATCCTTCAGGATGTTCACCGTCTGCAGTGCCTCGGCGAACGCGCGGCACCGCTCGCGCAGAATCGCGTAACGCTTCGCCCCGATGCTCGGCGAATGCTCATGCCACAGGTCGGTGAGCATGTAGCCCACCGTCCCCGCGACGTAGTAGCAGTACTCCTTGTACTCGTCGACGGTCTGAATGCGAATACCGTCAGGATAGAGCAGCACGAACTTGCGCATGCCCATCGCCATCTCGGCGACCCACTTCTGCACGACGGCGCGCGTTCTCGGCGGCAGCCCCGCGAAGTGCTCGAACACGAGGTCGGCGTTGAGCGTGAGCGCCAGGTGGGCTTCGTTGCCGACCAGCGGCTTGACCCCCTGCAGGAACCGCTCGAGTGCGGCGGGATCGTCGAAGGCCGCGAGGAAGGCGTCGAGCAGGTCCGCTTTCACCTGCGGATCGACCGCGGGGGCATCCTCCACGGTATCGGCGATGCGACACAACAGGTAGGCGTCGAGGACGGCCTGCCCGAGTGCCCCGGGGAGCACTTTGATGCCAAGGGCGAAGGTGCGCGACACGGCCGGCAGGATGGCCGCGCAGAAGCGAGCGGCATCGCGTCGGGACAGGGCGGCAGAGACGGCGATCGGCAGGGTCATGCGATACAAGATACGATAGCCGGGCGTCGTGCGTCACCGAGTCCGGACCGCGATCGCGCCGACGGAACAGTCCGGGCCCATCCGGGCCTTGCCGCGGCCGCCCTGCAGACACGAGGTTCCACGGGTGATGGAGTCGCCTCCCGATTTCCGTGGTGTCTTTCGCACCGATTTGCTCGCCCGGGCGATGTATGCCGAGGGTGCCGGAATCGCCCAGTGTGTACCGGTGGGTGTGGCCGTACCGGCCGACGCCGACGATGTGTCGGCGCTCATGCGCTGGAGCAAGCGGGAGGGGGTGGCGCTGATCCCACGCGGTTCCGGGAGCGGCATGGCCGCCGGGGCGGTGGGTCCCGGCATGATTCTGGACCTGAGCCGCCTGCGATGGATGGGCCCGGTCGATGTGGACACGCGTCGTCTCCGCGTGGGGGCCGGCGTGACGCGCGGCGAGATCGACGCCGCCGCGCGGCGCGACGGGCTGCGCTTCCCGGTGGATCCGTCGAGCGGCGCGTTCTGCACGATCGGCGGCATGGTGGGGGCCAATGCCGCGGGCGCGCGGTCGCTGGCCTTCGGTGCGACGCGCCCGTGGGTCCAGAGCGTGCGCTGTGTTTTCGATGACGGGACCGATGTGTGGGTGCGACGCGATGCCCCGTGGCCGATCGGCGTGCCCGCCGTGCATCGCGTGCGGGACGCAATGTCGCAAATCGGCGCGCAATACGGTCGCGAGATCCCCGCCGGCACGCTGTCGCACGCCGGTGTGCGCAAGGAATCGTCGGGGTACGCGATTACCGATGCGCTGCGCGCCGGTGGCCATCTGGTCGACCTGCTGGTCGGCAGCGAGGGCACGCTCGCCATCTTCACCGAAGTGGAACTGTCGCTGATTCCCGTGGCCGGCGCGACGGCCACGATTCTGGCGATCTTCGCGTCGCTGGAAGCGGCGACGGCGTGCGCCGTCGAGGCCCGCCTCGATGGCGCAACGGCCTGCGAACTGCTCGATCGCACCTTTCTCGCGGTGGCCGCGACCGATGGCCCGACGGGCATTCCCGCGCACGCGGAGGCGGTGCTGTTGATGGAGGTCGAAGGCGAATCGGCGGCGATGGCGGTGCACGCGATGACCCGCCTGTCCGCGCGCGCCACACGACACGGCGCGAGCGATGTGCGGACGGCGGTCGACGCCGAGGATGTCCAGCGATTGTGGGCGCTGCGTCACGCGGCGAGCCCAATCCTGTCGCGCCTCGCGCCGCGCCTGCGCTCGATGCAGTTCATCGAAGACGGCTGCGTGCCCCCCGATCGCTTTCCCGACTACGTGCGCGGCGTGCGCCGGGCGCTCGACGCGTTCGACATGCCCGGCGTGATCTTCGGGCACGCCGGCGACGCGCACGCCCATGTCAATCCGCTGGTGGATGTGACGCGCCACGGGTGGCGTGATCGCGTGCAGGGGATTCTCGATCGCGTGTGCGACCTGACGGCATCGCTGGGGGGCACGCTGGCCGGCGAGCATGGCGACGGGCGCTTGCGGGCGCCGTTGCTGGACCGAGTGTGGGGGCTGGAAGCGCGAGCGGCGTTCGCGCATGTGAAGGAGGCCGCCGATCCATCGGGGGTACTCAATCCTGGGTGCAAGGTCGCCCGCGACGGCGACCGGGCGATCACGACACTCCGGCACGATCCGGATGCGCCCGAGCTCCCCGCAGTCGCCCGCGCGGCGCTGGACGACATTGAGCGGACCCGGCGCTGGGACCGCTTCCGTCTGGACGCCATTGATGCGCCATCACCAGTATTCTGACGGATCACAATAGCGTCAGTATATCGGCATAACAGCAATATGCTCGGTTGATTGCCGGCTATCAGGGGCGGGATGCGGCCTGCCCTTC
>NZ_JBILKJ010000097.1:0-10301 GCF_044376735.1 Gemmatimonas sp. | reverse complement strand
GCGCCGACGTGAACATGGTGTTCCCCATGGGCAGCCACCTGGAAGAGGTGCCGCGACTGGTGGATGCCGACGTGAACGTCTGCATGTATCGCGAATTCGGCCGCATGCTGTGCGAAGCGCTCGACCGCCCGTATCTGCAGGCGCCGATCGGCCTGCACAGCACGACGAAATTCTTGCGCACCCTGGGCGAGATGCTGGGGCTCGACCCCGAGCCGTTCATCGAAAAAGAGAAGCACACCACGATCAAGCCGCTGTGGGACCTGTGGCGCAGCGTCACGCAGGACTTCTTCGGCACGGCCAGCTTCGCGATCGTGGCGAATGAAACCTATGCCCGTGGCGTGCGCCATTTCCTGGAGACGGAGATGGGACTCCCCTGCACCTTCGCGTTTTCGCGCCGCCCAGGCGTGAAGCCCGACAATCAGGCGGTCCGCGAAGCGATTCGCGCCACGCCACCGCTGATCATGTTCGGGAGCTACAACGAGCGGATGTATCTGGCGGAAATGGGTGCACGCTCGATGTACATCCCGGCGTCGTTCCCGGGGGCGATCATCCGTCGCCATCTGGGCACGCCGTTCATGGGCTATTCCGGCGCGACGTACCTCATTCAGGAAGTGTGCAACCAGCTGTTCGATGCGCTGTTTCACATCCTGCCGCTGGGTACGGACATGGACAAAATCGACGCCACGCCGGCGCGCATGCACAAGGAGCTACCGTGGGACGACGAGGCCAAGAGTACGTTCGATGAAATCGTGGAGACGTACCCCATCCTGATCCGCATCAGCGCCGCCAAACGCCTGCGCGATCTATCGGAGAAGGACGCCCGCGAACTCGGCGACGGCACGGTCACTCGCGACCACGTGCTGGCCTCACGTCGTGGACTTGCCGGCGCCACGGCGTAACGCGCGCCCAGCCGCACGGCCGGCGTCACCACGAGCAACGCCACCGGATCACGTCTCCGGTGGCGTTGTTCATTACGGCCCCTCGATCCGGGCGAGCACCTCGTCGGGATGCTCCTCGGGGAGGAGATGCCCGCCCGGCACGTCGACCAGGGTTGCCGCGGGGAGCCGTCGAGCGGCGCGCCGAAGCGCGGGGAGCGGCACCCAGCGATCGGCCCGCCCCGCGAGCAGCGTGAGGGGAGTGCACAGGGTGGCCGCTTCCCGCATCAAGGCGGGCAGATCCCAGCGGGACATCATGGACAGCGCGGCGTGCACATGGTCGGGCTGCCGACAGAGCCACTCGTAGCGAGCGAGTTGCGGCGCCGTGAGGGGGGATCCCGCGCTCTGGAGCATCAGGCGGACGAGCGGCGTGCGTTGCGCGGCCCACGCACCGCTGGCGGCGACAGCATCCGACTCGACGACGGCCGCGAGCACCGGGGCGAGCAGTTGGACATACCAAGTCGGCGGGGCCACGATCGCGGGACACACCCCAAGAAGGTGCTGTGGCACGATGTCCCGCTGCAGGGCGAGTTGCATCAGCACGGGCATGCCGGCCGAGTGGCCCACGGCGAACCGGGGAAGCACGTCGAGGTGCCGCAGCAGTGCGGCCACGGCCGTGGCCATCTCCGCGAGGGCGAACGGCTGATGCGCGCGGGCCGCCGGGTCGGCGGCCTGCGTGAAGCCGTGTCCGGGGAGGTCGATGGCCACCACCCGATACCGGCGCGCCAGCGAGGCGGTGCACGCCGCCCAGGAGTGGGTGGATCCGCCGGTGCCGTGCAGCAGGAGGACCGTCGGCCCGTCCCCCTGTTGCTGCACATGCCACCGCACGGCACCGACCGTGTGGAAGGACGAGTAGGCGCGATCGGGCCACTGTTCGGGCAGGCGATCGAGAGGCGACGGGGCCGGATTCCATGTCATGGGAGGCGATTACGGCGACGAGTCAGAAAAAAACGGGGATTGGTGTAAATTTTCCTTGACGCTGCTGACTGTCAGGCACAGTTTACACCCGTCTTCAAGAGGTTCCTGCCGTCTCCCGATCGGGGGACGACTCCCCAGCCGCGCGGGACGAGCGCGGCAGCTCGAAAACACTCGGAGGTTTCGATGTCGATGTACGAGAAGAGCGGTGGAATGACGGAGGAGGAAGCGATCCGCTTCAACAAGTACTGGATCGCGGGCACGGGCGTGTGGGTGATGGGCGCGGTCATGGCGCACCTGTTGGCGTGGTCGTGGCGTCCCTGGTTCTAGGCTTCGCCGGACCTTCCCTTTCAACAGCGTTTTAGGAGACCAACATGTATCGCATTTGGATCGGGCTGGATCCACACCTGATTATGGGCGGCATCGGCTCGTTCATCGCGGGCGCGGTGTTGTTCATGCACTTGTGGGCGTACAGCCAGTTCAATTGGCCCGCTTCGCTCAAGGCTACATACGCGAATACGGCTGCACCTGCCGCCACCCGTTAAGGAGCTGTCATGCATCGTATTTGGCTGATGTATGACCCGCGTCGAGTGATGGTTGCCGTCGCCGGCTTTGTAGGCGCACTCGCGTTCGTCATTCATTTCATCCTGCTTAGTTCGCAGCGCTACTCGTGGATCGAGAACGGGACGCTGTCCGCCGTGCAGGCACCCGTTGGAGCTTCGGCTCCGGCGATGGCGGCAGAAATGTCGCCGCTCCCGCCCGGCCGGTAACTCTTCGCGCGTCCACGCCGGAGTGGCGATTCGCACGTGTCGGTGCGAAGCCATCTCCGGCCGACGCCAGCCTTAGCCCTCGACGCTCGCTTGGAGAAATCGCCCATGGCGATGCTCAGTTTTGAGAAGAAGTACCGTGTACGCGGTGGGACGCTGATCGGCGGAGATCTGTTCGATTTCTGGTTCGGTCCGTTTTACGTAGGGTTTTTCGGCGTCTCGGCCATCTTCTTTATCGTCCTTGGCACGGTGCTTTGTGTCTGGGGCGCAGCCATGGGTCCGACGTGGAACCTGTGGCAGATCTCTATTGCGCCGCCTGACCTGAAGTATGGTCTGGGCTTCGCTCCGCTCCGCGAAGGCGGACTCTGGCAGATCATCACGATGTGTGCGATCGGTGCGTTCGGTAGCTGGGCGCTCCGTCAGGCCGAGATCAGCCGGAAGCTCGGAATGGGCATGCACATCCCGTTTGCGTTCGGGGCTGCCATCCTCGCGTACGTGACCCTGGTGGTGATTCGGCCGGTGTTACTCGGCGCCTGGGGACACGGCTTCCCGTACGGCATCTTCTCCCATCTCGATTGGGTGTCGAACGTCGGGTATCAGTACCTGCACTTCCACTACAATCCGGCGCACATGATCGCCGTGACGTTCTTCTTCACCAACTGCCTCGCCTTGGCGATGCACGGGTCACTGATTCTGTCGGTGACGAATCCGAAGAAGGGCACGCCGGTGGGTACGAGCGAAACCGAGAACGTGTTTTTCCGCGATCTCCTCGGGTACTCGATCGGCGCGATTGGCATTCATCGCCTTGGACTGTTCCTGGCGATGGGCGCGGCGATTTGGAGCGCCATCTGTATCGTGATCTCAGGCCCCTTCTGGTCGTCGGGGTGGCCGGAGTGGTGGGGCTGGTGGCTTAATCTTCCGATTTGGCGCTGAGGAGAATCGACCTGATGCTTGAGTACCAGAATCTCTTCACGCGCGTCCAAGTCCGCACCGTCCCCGAGGCGGGCATCCCGATCGAGGATTCGCCGGGCGGACGCTTGGGCACGGGGACCTTCTCGTATCTCGCCGGCAAGTTCGGCGATGCGCAGATCGGCCCGGTCTACTTGGGAACCGCCGGCACGTTCTCGCTGCTCTTCGGATTCCTCGCCTTCGAGATCATCGGCCTCAATATGTGGGCCTCCGTGGGCTGGGATCCGGTCGAATTCATTCGACAGCTGCCGTGGCTCGCCCTTGAGCCGCCGCCACCGCAGTATGGGCTGCACGTTCCGCCGCTGCAGCAAGGTGGCTGGTATCTGATGGCCGGCTTCTTCTTGACGGTCAGCATTCTGCTCTGGTGGCTGCGCGTGTACCGTCGGGCCACGGCGTTGAACATGGGCACGCATCTGCCCTGGGCGTTCGGCTCGGCCATCTTCCTGTACTCCACGTTCTTCTTCCAGCCGCTGCTGGTTGGCAGCTGGAGTGAGATGGTGCCATTCGGCCTCTTCCCACACCTCGACTGGACGTCGGCGTTTTCGATTCGCTACGGGAACCTGTACTACAATCCGTTCCACGCGCTCTCGATCGCCTTCCTCTATGGCAGCGCGGTGCTCTTCGCCATGCACGGGGCGACGATCCTGGCGGTCGCCCGCTTGGGCGGCGAACGCGAGATTGAGCAGATCACCGACCGAGGCACGGCCGCCGAGCGCTCCATGCTGTTCTGGCGCTGGACGATGGGGTTCAACGCGACGATGGAGTCGATCCATCGGTGGGCCTGGTGGTTTGCGGTGCTCACCACGTTTACCGGCGGCATTGGCATCCTGCTGACGGGCACCGTGGTGGACAATTGGTATCTCTGGGGTGTGAAGCACGGTCTGGTCTCGCCCTATCCGGCGCAGAACACGCTCACGGTCGAACAGCAGGAACTGCTGCGTGGCCGGTATCAGGGAACCGCACCGGACTCCTTCCCCACGTACGTGGCACCGCAACCCGCGATGATGCTCGACTCGACGGCTCTGATGACGCCCGCCGATTCCCTGCCGGTGGACTCGACCCGAGTGGACTCGCTCGCCACGCCGGCGGCTGCCTCGCCGGCAGCAGTCGGTCCCGCTACCGCGAAGCCGCCCGCCGCTCCTGCTGGAGGAAAGTCACCGTGAGTTTCCTGACACCCACGCGCCGCCGCCTCGTCGCGGCGGCCATCCCCCTGGCAATGCTGTCGCTGGGGGCGTGCGGCGATGCCCGAACGGACTCGGTTCAAGTCGGGTACCGCGGGACGGCCATGGAGCAGAACTACGACCACGGCGATCTCAAGGCGAAGTTCGCGCAGGTGAAGATCCCCACGCCGCTCCCCCCTGCGGGCGCGTCGCCGCCGGGGCCGCTCCCATGGCAGAATGTGCAGGTGCTGAACGACATCTCGGTCGGTGAATTCAACCGCACCATGGTGGCGATGAGCACGTGGGTGGCTGGCACCGGCAACTGCGCCTACTGCCACAACATCGCCAATCTCGCGTCCGACACGCTGCCGAACGGCAAGCCGCTGTACACGAAGCTCGTCGCCCGTCGCATGCTGCAGATGACCCGCCAGATCAACGGCCAGTACTCACAGCACGTGAAGAACACCGGCGTGACCTGCTACACCTGTCACATGGGCAAGCCGTTGCCGAACGGCCTCTGGTTCTACTCGACCCAGACGGACTATCTGCGGCACTATCTCGATCGCGACGGCGCTCGGGTCATCACGCAGCAGTTGACACCGACGAACATGAACAGAAGCTCGGTGAAGCAGACCGAGTGGACGTACTCGCTGATGATGTCCCAGTCCCGCTCGTTGGGCGTGAACTGCACCTACTGCCACAACAGCCGGCAGTTCGCCAGCTGGAAGGAAGCGCCGCCGGCTCGCGTCACCGCGTATCACGGCATCCTCATGCTGCGCGACGTGAATCAGAACTACCTGTCGCCACTGCAGCCGGTCTACCCGGCGGTGCGGTTGGGCGCCCAGGGCGATGCCCCGAAGGCGCAGTGCGTGACCTGTCACAACGGCGCCTACAAGCCGCTGTACGGCGCACAGATGGTGAAGCACTACCCGGCGCTGTGGGGTCGGGCAGAATGGAACGGTGTGCCCTTCCAAGGGTTGGGGACACCAGCTGACGCACCGACGGCGACCGACAGCACGGCCAAGCCGGCGACGTCGGTTCAGCCGACGGTCAAGGCGACGAGTAGTGCCACCCCGGCAACCCGTGCCACCACGGTGGGTACTGGCAACATGAATCAGCCGTAGCCTCGCGGCGATTGGACCTGCGCATCGGGCTCTTGCCCACCGCGCAACCCGCCCCGTAATGCCACCTCGGCATTGCGGGGTTTCGCGTCAACCCACCCGGCCGGCCGGAAACCCACGACCGCAGGGGCGAAACCGCCACGCGCGGCGTGGCGTTGATCCTGCGACCGCCGGAGCACCGGGCTCCCTGCCCCTCGCCTTCCCATCACGACACCGATGTCTACCCGTCGCCTTCCCGTTTACATCCTCGCCGACGTCTCAGGGTCAATGCAGGGGACTCCCATCGAGTCGGTGAAGTCCGGCATTCGCCAGTTGCATCGCGATTTGCTGGGGGATCCCCAGTCCATCGAGAGCGCCTATCTGTCCGTGCTCACGTTCAGCAACGACGCACAGCAACTCGTCCCACTCACTGAAGTCGCCATGTTCAATCCGCCGGAGCTTTCGGCGAGCGGAACGACCAACTTCGGCGCCGGGTTGCGCCTCCTGCTGGACTCGTTCGAGCGCGAGCTGGTCCGAACGACCGCCGAGCAGAAGGGGGACTGGAGACCACTCGTGTTCATTCTCTCGGACGGCGCCCCCACCGACGCCGAGTGGCCGATGTACGCGCAACAGCTTCGGGAACGACGGCCGGCCAACATCATCGCGGTCGCCTGCGGTGATCAAGCCGATGTCGAAGCGCTCAAGCAGGTCACCGAGATCGTGATCAAGATGCAGGACATGTCGCCGGACGCGTTCAAGGCCTTCTTCCGATTCGTGTCGGCGTCCATCAAGCAAACCAGCGCGAAAGTCGGCGCCGTGGCAGATGGAGGCGGCATTACCCTGCCGCCGCCGCCGCCCGGCATCACGATCGTTCCGTGAGCGACGAGCCAATCGCATCTCCCGAGATCGTCGCGACGCCAGCGCTTCCTCCTCGACCCGTGTGGGCCGTGGTCACGCCGTCCGTCCCCTGGTGTCCCGACGAGTGGCGTGAGCATCTCGAGGCGATCGCCCCGGGCATCAGCATCGGGCATGGCGCACCACAGCACGAGGAGGCCGTCGGCACACACGGGCGACGCAGCGGCTGGGAGCTGTTGGTCGCGTCGCGCCGCGGACGCTTGCATGCGCATCGCGGCGAGCATCGGGAGGATGCCGGCACCGTGCTCCTGTGCGAACACGGATGGTGCGCCGCTGTGGCCGACGGTGCGGGATCGGCGCCGTATAGCCGACTCGGTGCCGCGATCGCCGTGCACGTTGTCACAGACGCGCTCAGAGAGCTGCTGCAGGCCCCGGCGCCACGCGTCGACGGCGTGTTGCCGGCGAGCACGTTGCGCGCAGCGCTCCTGACCGCCGCCAGTGACGTACAGCGGGCCATGGAAGCGTTTGCCGAGCGGACGGGATGTGCCCCACGTGCGTTGCGCACCACGCTGTTGGTGGCCGCTCTGCATCACGACGCGATCGGTCTCCTGCAAGTCGGTGATGGCGGCATCGTGTGGTTGCACGACGACGGGCGGACGAGCCAACCAATGCAGGGCGACTCGGGGGAGTTCTCCGGCGAAGTCGCCCATTTCTTGCCGGACGCCGGCGCGTTGGCGCGACTGCAGCAATCGGTGTTGGTGCAGCCGGCCGCGGGATGCGCCGCCGTGCTGCTCGCGAGTGATGGCGTGGAGGATCCATGGTATCCCCTGCCGCGCCATGCGGCATCACTGTATCAGCAGTTGCAGCAGGGAGTATCGTCCGAGCACGCGACCGCCGCGGGCGTGTCGCCGGCGCACACCACGACGGTGCTGAACGCGCCGGATCCGGTGCGCGCGTTGGTCGAGTGGCTGTCATTCGAGAAGCGCGGCGAGAACGATGATCGGACGCTGTGCGTAGCCCGGAGAGTGGGGAGTGTATGGGCGCCGTTAGCTGCCGCCTGACTGACGGGCGCGTTCTCCAGCTGGAGGACGAGCCCGTTGGCACCGGCGCCGAGAAGCGTGTCTTCCTCACGAAGGACCGGCGCTACGCCGTCGGCTTCTACTACGGCAGCCTGCGCGATCGGCGCGAGCGCGTGGAACGCCTCACGCGCATCCTGACCACGTACAACCCCACGCTTGCCACCAACGGTGCCTATTGGGCGCCGTACTTCTGCTGGCCGGTGGGGATGGTGGACGGCGCGCAGAGCATCTCGCGCGATTTCGCCACGCGGCACCAATTGGTCTGGCCCGCCATCGGCGTCGTCACACCGACCTATCGCAAGAACTTCTACTTCACGGATCGATTCGGTCAGGCGCAGGAGAAGGAGGTGCGCTGGTTCACCGGCAGCAAGGCCTCCAAGTTCGTCCCGCAGGCGGAGAGCGGCTCGCTCTTGACCCGCCTGCAGATTGCCGTGCGCCTCACCCGGGCGGTGCGGCGGCTGCACATGGCCGGACTCGCCCATGCCGATTTGTCGAACAAGAACGTGCTCGTCGATCCGAAAGGCGGAGAGGCGTGCATCATCGACATTGATTCGCTGGTCGTCCCCGGGATCGCACCGCCGTCGGTGCTGGGAACCCCCGGCTACATCGCCCCGGAGGTCCTGGCGAACAAGGCACAGCCCTCGATCGCCACGGACAAACACGCACTCGCGGTGCTGCTGTACGAGTTGCTGTTCCAGCGTCATCCGTTGCAAGGCAAGCGCGTGAACAGCACGCGCTCCGCCGAGGAGGACGAGCAACTCTCGATGGGCGCGAAGGCGCTCTTCGTGGAGCACCCAACCGATCGGCGCAACCCCTCCGTGAAAGCCATCGAGGTGGCCTGCACGCGACTCGGACCCGCATTGGCACACTGCTTCACGCAAACCTTCGTGCACGGGCTCCATGCCCCGTCGCAGCGCGCCGACGCGGCCGAGTGGGAGGTCGCGCTGTACAAGACCATGCGCCATCTCTTCCCGCTGTCCTCCGGCAAGTGGACGATTCTCGGGAAGGGGTTACCGATGACGAGCTTGCGCGGCGACGAACGGGCCGCGGCCCCCGTGCTCGTGGCCGAGCTCCATCAGGACACCGGCGACAAAGTCGTTTCGGAGCAGGACAGCCTCGTGCTGTGGCATCATCTCACGTTGCACGATTGGCATGTGCAGGTCGGCGCGTTGCCTGATGACCGCGCCGATCGTACGGCGCGCGGCTACGTGGCCCAGCACCAGGGCAAGTGGTGGCTCGTGAACACCAGCGAAGTGCCCTGGTATATCGTGGACGGCGACACCGACGTGCTGGTCGGTCGAAATGCGTCGGTGGAATGCATCGTGGGTCGCCGTGTTCGGATTGGCAACGCGAGGCCCGCCCGCGTCCTCCGTTTCGACGCCCTGCGCTGAGTCCGGCGATGTCCGCGTCGACTGATGCCTTTGCGCGCGCGGCGACGGCGCTCGCGGATGCGTGGCGACGCGACGCGTCGCTGTTCCAGTCGTCGCCGACTCGGGTCGTCAACGAACTGCTGGACGCCTGTGGCAGCGATCACCGCCCGCTGGTGAATCTGTTGCTCTCCGTCGATGCCGCGTTTCGCGCGCGATTCACCATCGGATCCACGACCGACGCGTGGGAGATGCGTCGCGCGCCTCTCGTGCATCATCTGGTCGCCACGCGATACCTGCAACCCGACGTGGCACGATGGGTTGTGGACGCGTGGGGTGCAGCGTTGGGCGTCGGCCCTGCGACCGTGCCACGTCCGGCCCTGTCCCATGAGCTCGAGCCCGTCGACGGCTCGCGCCGCGCTTCGTTCGGCGCGGGCGCCTCGACGCGCGGCCACACCGCCGTATCTGCTGCGATATCGCCCCAGCCCACGCGAGGATCGAAAGTGGCGATGCCGACGCCGCGAACGGGCGGACGGACGCTGGCGACGACGCGCCCATCGGGGGTGACCGCGATCGCGACCGCTCGGCCGGTGCCGCGGTGGCGCAGCGCGGGGATTGGTGTCAGCCCCCTGCAGGCCGCGCAGGCACAGCGAACGGAGCGCATCTGGTTTGGTGTCATGGCTGCGACTGGCCTCCTGGTGTTCGCGGCGGGCGCGATCGGGATCGCGAATCGGAAGACGGAGGCCGCGACGGCCGCCGCGATCCTGCCGGTCGTGGCGCCCGCCGTGCGAGCGATCGATGGGCAATCCATGCTCCCGCTGCCGCCTGCCGATCCCCTGACGGCGCCGGTCGTTTCGACGAGTCCTGCGGAACCCGTACTGCCAGCCGCGCGAACGCCCACCGACTCGAAGACCATCGCCACGAACGCGGACGGAACACCGGACGACAGTGTATCTGCGGTGGCCACCGGTCTCCGCGGTGTGTACCGCGTGCAGCAGCGGATTCGCGTCGTCGACGGAAGCGCGAGCTGCGCAAGTATTGCGGCCGCCTTGGCGCCCGGCCGAACCAGTATCGAGCGCATTGAGCACCAACCTGGATCGCGCGAGTTTGCGCTGGCAACCCGCTCCGTTAAAGGAACGGTCGATGCAACCGGC
>NZ_JBILKJ010000096.1:0-10338 GCF_044376735.1 Gemmatimonas sp. | reverse complement strand
CCGATGTACTTGATCGGCTTCTTGAGCACGCCGTAGATCGACAGCGCGGCGCCACCGCGGGCATCGCCATCCAGCTTGGTCAGGATCACGCCGGTCACGTTCAGGGCCTCGTCGAAGCCCTGCGCGATCTTCACCGCATCCTGGCCGGTCATACCGTCGGCGACGAACAGGATTTCGTCGGGCTTGATCGCCGCTTTGAGCCGCTTGAGCTCGTCCATCATGTCGGCGTCAATCTGCAAACGACCGGCCGTGTCGATGATGACCACGCGGTCGCGCGCCCGCTCGCCCTGATCGATACCGGCCTTCGCGATCTTGACCACGTCCTTCGTGTCACGATCGGCGTACACCGGCACGTTCAGCGCCCGGCCGAGCGTCTCGAGCTGATCGATCGCGGCGGGGCGGTACACGTCCGCCGCCACCAGTCGCGTCGACTTATTCTCGAGCATCAGCTTGCGGGCGAGCTTACCGGCCGTCGTCGTCTTTCCCGACCCTTGCAGCCCCACCATCATGATGACCGTGGGCGGCACGGTGCTCATCTTGAGCCCCTCGCGCCGTTCGCCGAGCATCGCGGTGAGCTCGTCGTGGACGATCTTCACCAACTGCTGGGCGGGCTGGATCGTCTTGATCTGCAACACGCCGACGGCCTTCTGCTCCACCCGTTCAAGGAACTCACGGGTCAGCGAGAAGTTCACGTCGGCTTCGAGGAGGACGCGGCGAACCTCGCGCAGTCCGTCCTTGATGTCGGCATCGGTGAGAACGCCACGTCCGCGAAGTTTCGCGAAGACGTTCCCGAGTTTGTCTGAGAGCTCGTCGAACATAGACTGGAAAGGCTAACGGACGCGGTCTCGGCATACAACTATCACGGAGTGCCCCCCTGGCCCCGTCCCGTCACGGGGCGCCCCGAGGTCCGCCGGCCCGCCGCCGTGACGCCGCGACCCGGCCGTGGGCCCGGGGGGTGACGAAACAGGCCACCGCTGAAGCAACTTGCGTCGGAATCACGCGTTGTCGCCCTTTCGCCCCCGTCTAGATTTCCCCATTCGGTTCACGCTGTCACTTTCTACGGCCGTCACGTGTCACGATCGAATTCGCGGTTCGCTGGCATCCCGATGCCTCGTGGCCAGCGTAAGGAAGAAATTCTTCGCGCCGAGCTGCCCCCGACGCTGCCCTTGATGGCGCTGCGCTCCACGATCGTGTACCCGTTGGGGACGATCGCGGTGCAGATGGGCGCCCCCGAGAACCTCGCGCTGCTCCGTGCGCACGAGGAGTCCGGGCTGGTCGTGGCGCTGGTGGTCGCCTCCGGCGACGGGGACGACACGATCGATCCGCACAACTTCATCGGACGCGTGGGCGTGGCCGCCCGGGTGCACGAACGGATCAACCTGCCGGGCGATACGGTCCAGATCACGCTGCAGGGGCTCCGACGCATCACGATCGACGCGATCGACCAGGTGAACCCGTTCGCCATTGCGCAGATCCAAGGCGCCAAGGAAACGCCGGCCGATGCCATGGAGCTGGACGAGCTCGTGGCGCGCACGGTTGCCGCGGCGGAAACGCTGGCCGAGCTGGTGGATCGCATCCCGAACGAAGTGCCCCAGATCCTCAAGATGAATGTGTCCGATCCCGGACGCTTCGCTGATCTCGCGGCCACCAACATGAATCTGCGCATCTCCGACAAGGAGGAGGTGCTGCAGCGGCTCGACATCGGACATCGCATCCGCTTCATCCTCTCACGCCTCGAGCGCGAAGTCGCCCGCGCCCGCGTGATGGAGGACGTGAAGAAGCAGACCGAGGTCAAGATCGAGCAGCATCAGCGCGAGTTCTATCTCCGGCAGCAGCTGAGGGCGATTCAGTCCGAACTGGGCGAGGCCGATCCGAACGAAAAGGAATCGGTCGATCTGCTGCGTCGCATCGACGAAGCACAGCTTCCGGAAAAGGTGGCCAGTGAGGCGCGCCGCGAAACGGAACGCCTGCGTATGCTCTCGCCCGCGTCCAGCGAGTATCAGGTGTTGCGCACGTATCTCGACTGGGTGCTGGCGCTCCCGTGGCATCAGCGCAGCGCCGACGATCAGGAGATCGTGCTGGCCAAGGTCGAAGACGCACTCGGCGATCGCCATTATGGACTCGATGAGGCCAAGGAGCGCATCATCGAGTACCTTGCCGTGCGGAAGCTGCGCGGCGGTGATCCCACCGGCCCCATTCTCTGTTTTGTAGGACCGCCGGGTACCGGCAAGACCTCGCTGGGCGAGGCGATCGCCAACTCCATCGGCCGCGAGTTCTATCGTATCTCGGTGGGTGGCGTGCGCGACGAAGCCGAGATCCGTGGACACCGGCGTACGTACGTGGGCGCCATGCCCGGCCTGCTCATTCAGGCATTACGGCGCGTGGAAGTGCGCGACCCGGTCATCATGATCGACGAGATCGACAAGATGAGCAATGGCGGCAACTCCGGTGATCCCACCGCCGCCATGCTCGAAGTGCTCGACCCGTCGCAGAACACCACGTTCGTCGATCACTACCTGAACCTGCCATTCGACCTGTCGAGCGTGTTGTTCATCTGCACCGCGAACAACCTGTACGACATTCCCGGTCCGTTGCGCGATCGTATGGAAGTGATCCGCATTGCCGGCTACACGATCGAAGAAAAGGTCGAGATCGCGCAGCGCTACCTCATGCCGCGCCTGCTCGACGATCACGGGCTCACCACCGACGACATTCACGTGCCCGAGGGCACGCTGGGATTCATCACCAGCCGCTACTCGCGGGAAGCCGGTCTCCGCACCTTCGAACGCTCGCTCGCGTCGTTGCTCCGCAAGCGCGCCCGCGCCAAGGCCGACGGTGACATGAGCGCGTGGGAGATCGGCATCGAGCGCGCCGAAGAGATCCTCGGCACGCCGCGCTTCTCCATGGAAGAAGCGGAGATGGAGCCGGAAATCGGCGCCGTAACCGGCCTCGCCTGGACCAGCACCGGTGGTGACATCATGACCATCGAAGCGCTGCGCATGCCAGGCAACGGCAAGCTCACCGTGACTGGTCAGCTCGGCGATGTGATGCGCGAGTCGGTCGATGCGGCGTATTCGTTTGTCCGGTCGCGCGCCACCACGCTGGGCATCGAGGACAGCGAGTTCCGCGACTCCGACATGCACCTGCACTTCCCCGCCGGCTCCATTCCGAAAGACGGCCCGTCGGCCGGCATCGCGGTCACGCTGGCGCTCGCCAGCGCGCTGTCTCGCCGCCCCGTGCGTCGCGACCTCGCCCTCACCGGCGAAGTCACGCTACGCGGACGCGTGCTCGAAATCGGTGGCGTGAAGGAGAAGGTGCTGGCGGCGTATCGCGCCGGGCTGCGCGAAGTCATCATGCCCAAGGGCAACGAGAAAGACGTCCGCGATGTGCCACAGGAAGTACGCGACAAGATGGCGTTCACCTTCGCCGCCACCATGGACGAAGTGCTGCATCTGGCGCTGTTGCCGCATGCGGATACGCATCCGGCGGATGCGATGCCGTTGAATTCCAGCAGTGCGGTGATCGCGAACGACGGCCCCGCAGCGACGGCGGCCGACGCGTGGTGACGCGACACGCCTAACGGTTCAGCACCAGCCCCACGGAGTACAGGATCAGCCCCACCAGTCCGCCCACGATGGTGCCGTTGATCCGGATGAACTGCAGATCGCGCCCGATCTGCAGTTCGATTTTGCGGGAGGTCGCATCGGCATCCCACGCCGCCACGGTGGCCGAGATCAGCTTCGCGACTTCCTCGCGGGCCTGCTCCACCGAGTACGACACGATCTCCACGATCCAGCCATTTACCTTGGCCGACAACACGGGATCCTCGAGCACTTTCTGTCCGAGGCCGGCCAGCCACTGCTCGAGCTGGTCGGGCTCCTGCGCCGCATCGTCGGCAAGCCGTTCGGCGTAATTGGCTATCTTCTCCTTCACATCGCCCCACACCTCGCGCGAGAAGTCCGCAACACCAGGGTGGGCCAGCACATCGAGCTTGATCTGTTCGAAGCGTGCGATCGTTTCCGGATTCTCGCGTAAGGAGACCACGAAGCGGTCCACCGCCTCGTCGTAACGTTGACGCAGCGGATGGTCGGGGTCAGCCGCCACCGCCACCAACGTCTTTTCCACCCCGCTCACGATCTTGTCGCCCACGCGACTGTCAACCGCGCCAGGCACCCACCACGGGCTCTCCGCCTTCACCTTCTCGCGGATCATCGCCTCGTTCTCGTACAGGAACTTGGCGGCCAGGCGCAGGGCATCGTCCAGCAGGGCCTGATGCCGTCCACCCGTGGTCATAAGCTCGAAGAGGCGCGCCATGAGTGGGGCCGCCTGCATGCGTCGCAACCGTGATACGACGCCGCGATCGACCATCTCCTGCACATCCTCGTCGCGCATCACGCCAACCGCGCCCGAGAGTCCATGTGCCGCATGCCGCGCCAGCCGACGACTGTTCTCCGGCTGCGCCAACCACTGCGCCGCGCGGTCACCCAGCTTCATCGCCGCGATCTTGCCCGTCACCACCTCGCGCGTGAGGAAATTCCGCTGCACGAAATTGCCGAGCGCCGTGCCGATACGGTCTTTCCGCGACGCCACGATCGCGGTGTGGGGAATCGGGATACCGAGCGGATGCCGGAACAGCGCCGTCACGGCGAACCAGTCGGCGATGCCACCCACCATGGCCGCCTCGGCAAACGCCCGCACGAAGCCCACCCACGGGTACTGCGACTCAAGCCAGCGCGTGACCACGAACAGCAGCGCGACCCCAACCAGCATGAGCGTGGCGACGCGCTTCATCTTCACCAGCCGGACGCGTTTGAGTTCGTCGTCGGGCGTGATCTGCAGCGCAGGGGGGACTCCGGCTGGGCCCCCGGCGGGCACCGCTGCCGAGACCGTGACCGGCTCGATCGCCATACGGCTAACGGACGACGGTGATGCCGGCCGGGTCGATCAGCGTGGCGCCGATCTTTGCGGGAGTATCCATGTACATCACTACGGGCTGGCCGCTGACCTGTTGCAGGGTGAGCCGCACCGTCCGCGCCGACCGCGTGCCCTTGGCCGGCACGTCGTACTGGCGCGAGGTGGCACCGGCCGGGAACTCGACGCGCGCCATCTCGTAGCGCCGACGGGCGGCATCACCCACCAGATCGAGAAAGTCGGCGGCGTCCACGGCCGAGTCCCACGCTGTGGCCCACACCAGCGCATCACCGTCGGACGTACGAATCACGGCGTACTTGTCGCCATCGCCGCCACCGGCACCACGACGCGCCAGCGCCTCATCCTTCAGATGCTGCACCAGCAGCAACCGCGTTTCGAACTCACCAAAGCTGTTGCTGTACAGCACCGTGCCCGTGCGCGGCGCCGGCAACGTGACCGTGACCGGCAGATCGCGCGTGGCCGTACTGTCGGTGAAATACGCCGCGTCGTTCAGGATCTGTTTGGTGGAGATCGGCAAGTCGAGCAGCAACTCCTTCTCCGGACGCTTCTCGATGAAACGCCGCACGAAGTCGGCGCCACCGAGGTAGGGAAACAACAACCCTTCGCGCACAGCGCGCGGTGCGGCCGAAAACACCGGCATCCCCGTTTGCGCGTCCTTCATGGCATCCCGAATGCGATCCCATCCTCCGGGCATCTTGAGCATTGGCCCCGCATTCGGATCCATGCGCAGCTGCAGAAATACCGCCTGCCCTTCCAACACGGATTGCGCGGCGGATTGGCGATCGGCGTTGTCCACCTGCGCCTGCACCGAATCGATCTTCACGTACTGATCCTGCAGCGCGTGCACCAACTCGTGGGACACCGTCTGCCGCAGCATGACCGGCGCGGCACCATCCACCACGTAAAGCACCTTGGTGGCGGGATCGTAGTACCCCACGATCTGCTCCTCGAGCAGCTTCTGCAGCAGCGCCAGCAGATTCATCGTGTCGGGCACCATGCCGAGCAGCTTGTACGCCGACTCTTGCCCGGCCAGCTGCGTGCGCGCGCGCTCACTCTCGAGCTGCTGCCGCACGAACTTCGCGACCTCATCGCGCGTGCGCGATTCGATCTTCGGAGGTGTCTTGAATGGCAGTCCCGTTTCCTGCTCGATCTTCGGTACGAACTCCGCCACGAGCTCGGCGTACGGCCCTTCCCCCTTCGGCGTCTTGTCGCCACAGGCGACGAGCGCGGTGAGGGAAACGCTGGCACCGAGCAAACAGGCTCGGCGACGAATCGAGGCGGAAAGAATGGCTCGCATCAGAATCCGTATCAGGTCGGGAACGCGCGCTGCAGATACCACGCAATGAGGGGTTCTCCCCAAAGCAAGACCAGCATCGCGGCAGGCGCAAGGAACACCCCGAACGGCACGTCGGGGAACTCGAACTCCGCGTCCGTACCACGCGTGCGCCACTTCACGATCGGCCCTACGATCAGGAGAAACACCACCGCGCCCACAAAGGCACCCACGATGATCGTCAGCAGCGACCGCTCGGCGCCCAGCGCGGCGCCCACCACCGCCATCAGCGTGGTGTCGCCGAAGCCCATCGCCTCGCGCTTCATGATCACTTCGGCCAGCCATCCGATGATCGTGATCGCCCCCGCACCGGCGCACGCGCCGATGAAGGCGGCCCAGGGCGACGCGAAGTGCGACGACTCGCCGATGAAGAAGTTCGCGATCGCGGCCCCGAACACCAGCACCAGTCCGCTGATCGTGAATCCGTCGGGAATCAGATAGGTCATCGCATCCGTCACCGCAATGCCGAACAGGACCGTGCCGAACACCGCCACCCGCAACGCCTCGAACGTCAGCCCGAAGGCCACGAAGCTCGCCACCCAACCCAGCGCAACAATCAGTTCGACCGCCGGATACTGGATCGAAATGGGAAGGCTGCACCCGCGGCACTTTCCGCGCAGCAGCAACCAACTGAGGAGCGGAATGTTCTCGTGCCAGGCGATCGCCCGCTCGCACTTCGGACAGCGCGATCGAGGGCGGACGACACTGAGTTCGGCCGGCCAGCGCGAGATGCAGACGTTCAGGAACGACCCGATCGAGGCGCCGAGCACGAACACCGGCAGCAGGACGAGTGTGACGAAATCAACGGGAAGAGGCGGCACGGAATTGGGTGAAGGCGAGACAGCGAACAGCGGAGCGACGACGGGGCGGCGGTTAGCCGAGGCGCAGCGCGTGCAGCAGGATTCCCGTTGCCACCGCCACATTCAACGACTCGATGCCGGGCGCCATCCGGATTGCCACCCGCGACGTCACCGCCGCGGAAACCTGTGCCGACAACCCAGCCCCTTCGTTGCTCACCACGAGCGCCAGATGCGCCGGCAGCGAGACCGTCGGTACTTGATCGAGAGGGACCCCATCGGTGTCCGCCGCCCACACCGGCACGGCGTGCGTCGTGGCAAATTCCGCGAACGCCTCCCACGACATCGGTAACGCCGGGTGCACGAAGAGTGCGCCCATCGTGCTACGGACGACTTTGGCGTTCCAGAGGTCAACGGTTCCGGGCAGCGCCACCGTTGCGGTCACGCCCAGCGCGGCCGCGGTCCGAATGACCGTGCCCACATTGCCCGGGTCCTGGAGGGCATCCAGCACCAGGAATCGACTGGCGGCGCCTTCTGGGGCCCGCAGCGTCCGTTCCGGGATCGGCGCCACGGCCAGCACTCCCTGCGGCGTATCGGTGTCGGCTGCGCTCTCCAGCTCGGCGTCGCTCACCTCGGCCACGGTGACCCCCCGTCCTTCGGCGGCCAGCACCAGCTCCCGACCGCGGGGCTGCTCCTGCAGGCCGGCCGTGACCAGCAGCCCGTCCACCGGCAATCCCGACGCCAGCAGCGCCTCGACCGTACGCACCCCTTCCGCCACGAATCGATGCTGCCGCTCGCGCGCCTTCCGGCGCTGCAGGTCACGAGCCAAAGTCAGTAGCTTCACGGAGGCAAACGGGTACGAGTGGGGTATGCCGAAGGGTGTGGCGTTGGCCATGCGCCAGCGCGGCCACCCCGCACCGTGCGGTCACACCAGATATTCGGACAGGCGACAGCCATGCGTGAGAATACACGACGGAAGGGCAAGTTGGCGATGATCGGCCTCGCGGTCTCGCTCGCGACCATACCGCTGGCGATGGTGGCGTGCGTACCGCCGACCCAAGAGGAGGTCACGATGGGCAACGACTACGCCCAGCAGGTCGAGCGCGAGTTACCCATCATCCGCGACCCTGACATCGTGCGCTACGTCAACGTCCTCGGCGATTCCATTGCCCGGGTCTCCGATGATCGCGCCCTGACGTGGCACTTCAACGTGGTCGACCAGGCCGACATCAACGCGTTCGCGGTGCCCGGTGGCCACATCTACGTGTATCGCGGACTCATCGAGAAGACCACCAACATGTCGGAACTCGCCGGCGTCCTGGGGCACGAAATCGCCCACGTGACCCTGCGCCATAGTATGCAGCAGATGGCCAAGGCCCAGCGCGCCAACATCGGGCTGACGGGACTCTGCCTGTTCGTCCCGTCGGCCTGTCAGGGCGTGGCCGGCGCGGTCGTGCAGGTGGGTGCGCAAGCCGGCTTCGCGAAGTTCAGTCGCGACGATGAAACCGCGGCAGATAAGGCCGGCGTGACGTACGTCACGCGCGCCGGTATCGACCCGCGCGGCATGCCAAGCATGTTCCGCATTCTGATTGCCGAACGGCAACGCAACCCGAGCGGCGTGGATGCCTTCTTCGCCTCGCACCCCCTCGAAGAGAGCCGCGTCGCCAACACCGAGGCGGAGATCGCGCCGATCAATCCGGTGGTGCTCAAGTCGCTCACCCGCGACACCCCGGCGTTTCAGGCGTTCAAGTCGCGCCTCATGGGACTGCCGCGCACCCCCGCCCGGCGCTAGTCGCGACGGGGGGCGCTACGGCAGTCGCCCAACGAATTCCGTAACGAGCGCCTCGAAACGGCCGGCCACCGCGCGCCCGGCTTCCATGACGTCGCCGTGATCGAGCTTCTCGATGGAAAGACCGGCCGCTTTGTTCGTGATGCACGACACGGCGGCCACCCGCATACCGAGGGCCCTGGCCACGATCACCTCGGGGACCGTCGACATGCCGACGGCATCGACACCGAGCCGCTCCAGCATTCGTACTTCGGCCGGCGTTTCGTAGGTGGGACCCAGCAACCCGCAGTACACCCCATCCTGCAGCGGAACGCCCACGGCCCGTGCCGACTCGTGCAGCAGCGCGCGCAGTCCCACGTCGTAAGGGTCGGACATATCGGGGAAGCGTTCATCACCCGGCTCGACCGCGCCGAACAGCGGATTGCGGAACATCAGATTCATGTGGTCGGAGATCACCATGAGATCCCCGGGGTTGAACGTGCGCCGCACGCCACCCGCCGCGTTCGAGGCGAGGTAGACCTCGACACCGAGCGCATGCATCACCCGCACCGGGAAGGCGGCCAGAGCCGCATCATGTCCTTCGTACATGTGGAAGCGGCCGGCCAGGGCGATCACCGGTCGTCCCCCCAACAGGCCGACCAGCAGCTGACCAGCGTGCCCGGCCACCGTGGCCGACGGGAATCCCGGCACCTGCGAGAACGGAATGCGCACGGCCCGCTCGAGACGGTCGGCCAATCCCCCCAATCCCGACCCCAGCACAATGCCGCACACCGGCACCGGTGCGTCGGAACCGAGACGCTGCCGGATGTAATCCGCCGCGACCGCCGCGGCCGCCGCCCCCGGCGCCATCTGCTGCGCTTCGAACGACTGCGTCACGTACGCACGCTCGCTCATCGCATCACCGTGATGTCGTCGGCCATGGCCAGGAGATCGCCGACCTCGATCGCGATCCGTTCGCGCAGGGACTCACGTTCCACGTGCGGCAGAAACGCGGAATCGAACGACGTGATGGCGAGCATCGCCAGCGTGTCGAGATCGAAGTTGAGATGCTGGGCGCAGCGCACGTACTCGTCAGTCAGCGAGACGCCGCTCATCAGGCGGTTGTCGGTGTTGATCGTGACCACCGCCCCCATCACCACATAGCGCGCCAGCGGATGCTCGGCGAAGGTGGGCACGACGCGTGTCTGCACATTGCTGGTGGGGCACACCTCGAGGGTGATGCGGTGATCGATCACGTACGCTTCCAGCGACGGATCCTCGCGCAGCCGCGTGCCATGTCCGATGCGATCGGCGGCGCACCGATGCAGCGCCTCGCGAATACTGGCGGGCCCATCCCCCTCGCCCGCGTGCACCGTGACCGCGAGATCATGCTGGCGCGCGAAGTCGAAGGCCAGCGCATGCGCTGAGGCCGGGTTCCCCAACTCGCCACCGGCCAGGTCGAACGCCACCACCCCCCGGCCCTTGTATGCCACCGCCAGCTCGGCCAT
>NZ_JBILKJ010000240.1:0-3321 GCF_044376735.1 Gemmatimonas sp. | reverse complement strand
GGATCAGGCCGACGCGGCCATGCTGCCGTTGCTGACCCACGCGGACGATCGCATTCGCATCGCCGTGGCTCGCGCCCTCATGCGCATCGGCACGGCCGTGGCCATGCACGGGCTGTACGCGGCGATCGAAGATCCGCATACGGAAGTGCGACGCATCGCCGCCGCGGCGTATGGATTGTCGAGCGCCGGCGCCAGCGGCGGTGGCGTTCGCCCGCCCGCGGCGCGTCTGGCTGCCGCCCTCGACAAGGAGCAGGATGACGACGTAGCGCTGGAAATGGTCGCGTCACTCGGTAAACTCGGCAGCGCCGACGCCATTCAGCGTCTCCTGCGCGTGGCGCATCCGGCGACTCCCACGCCGGGCGAGCGTCACGCCACGCGCGAGGCGTGGCTTCGCATTGCCGCCATGGAAGCCCTCGTCAAAGCACGCGGATACGCCGTACGGTCCGCCATCGAGTCGCTGGCCAATGACCATGACCCCGACGTGGCGGCCGCCGTCGTTCGCTTACGGGCGAGCCTCCTGCAGACGACGCGGGATTGACCGGCGGTCGCCCCCGCGCCACAACGAGCGCGCGGTGACTACCGCGCGGTAAAGTCCGTATCCGCGGTCACGGCACGACACGCGTCCGCAATCAGCTCGGCCGCGCGATCCAGATCCTCGAGCGACACGAGTTCGTTGGGCGAATGCATGTAGCGATTGGGGATCGACAGCAGGCCGGTGGCCACGCCATCGCGCGTGAGGTGAATCCCGTCGGCGTCGGTGCTGGTGAACCGGCCGGCCGCATGGACCGAGTACGGGATCTCCAGCCGCTTCGCGGTGTCGGCCAGCAGGCGGAACACCACCGGGTGCACGACGGAGCCGCGGGTGAGCACCGGTCCACCGCCCACCTTGTGTTCGCCAAGCTCCTTCTTCTCCACGCCCGGGTGATCGGTGGCGAACGTCACGTCCACCACGATCGCCATCGCGGCGTCGAGCTGCTGCGCCGCCACTCGCGCCCCTCCGCCCGAGTAGCCGATCTCTTCCTGCGCGGTGGCGGCCGCGATCACGCGGGCCGCGCCCGGCTTCGCGGCGTAGCGACGCAGCGCTTCGAGCACCACGAACGCCCCGATGCGGTCGTCGATCGCGCGCGACACGATGCGATGGTTCGGCATCTCCATGACCCGCGCATCGATCACGCCGGCATCACCGATGTCCAGATGCGCCAGCGCTTCGGCCTTGGTCGTCACCCCGATGTCGACCCACAGGTCGGTGAGCTTCGACGCCTTCTCGCGCTCCTCCGGCTTCATCAGGTGAATCGGCTTCTTGCCGATCACGCCGAACACGTCGCCGTCGCGCCCCAGAAAACGCATGCGCTGTCCGACCAGCACCTGCGGATCCCACCCACCGATGGCCTCGAAGTAGATGAAGCCGTTCTCGTCGATGTAGGTGACGATCACGCCGATCTCATCGATGTGGCCGGCCAGCAGGATCGTAGGGCCGCCGCTTCCCTCGACGGTGGCGAGGCTGTTGCCGACCACGTCCGCCTTCACGGCGGAGAACGTGGCCGCTTCGGCACGCCAGACGCGCGCCGGGGCACCTTCGAAGCCCGACGGACCGGGCGTGTCGAGCAGGCGCTTGAGAAAGGCTACCGAAGAGTCAGAAAGCATGGTGGAAATATAGGTGCTAAGCTTGTGGGATGATCCTCCTCTTGATGGCCATCGGCGTCGGCGCCGGCATCCTGTCCGGCATCTTCGGGATCGGCGGCGGCATCGTGATCGTGCCCGCCCTGATCTACCTCGCCAAGATGCCGCCCCAGCAAGCCGCCGGCACCTCCCTGGCCGCGCTGGTGCTCCCCCTCGGCGCCGCGGTGGGCGCCATGACGTACTACAAAGCCGGCCACCTGCAACCGAAGGACGCGCTATTCATCGCCGTGGGGATGGCGGCCGGGGCGTATTTCGGGGCCCAGATCGCCACCCACGTAGACGCCACGGTCCTGCGGAAACTGTTCGCGGGGCTGATGGTGCTGATGGCGGTGAAGCTGTGGGTGGGGTGAGATGGATTCGCGTTACTTTGAACTTCTTACTCCCTAGGGAGCAGGGAGGAGGGTATCAGGGCGCAGGAGGCAGGTTGACCTGCGCGCCGTTCACCTGCTTCCTGCCCCCTGATACCCTCCTCCCTGCTCCCTAGGGAGTTTGCAGTTCGCAGTTCGCAGTTCACAGTTCGCAGCTCTCAGCCGTCAGCGCACCCGCACCGCGTGCCGCCCATCAATCGCCGTGAACAGCGACGGGTTGAAGATCCGCGCCATCGCCTCGATTCCGTCCACGATGCGCGGACCGGGGCGGCTCACCAGGCCGGTGGCATCCAGCGCCCACACCTGACGTCCGGCCAGCCACGACCACTGCGGGAGCGCCAGGCACCGGTTCGCTTCGGCCACCGAGTCCGCCAGCGAGTACCCGCACGGCGCGAACAGCACGAACTGCGGGTCGGCCTGCGACAGCTGCGCCATGGGCACGGTCGTGGAGTGCATGCCGGCGCTCCCCAGCACGTCGAAACCACCGGCCCGCTTGATCTGCTCGGGGCCCCAATGGCCGGCGATGTACACCGGGTCGGTCCACTCGATCAGCGCCGCGCGCGGACGCGGGGCCTTGGCGGCCTTCAGGATGTCATGCACATGCGTGACACGATCGCGAAGCCCGGCCAACAGCTCCTCCGCTTCGTCGCTGGCGTCCACCGCCTGCGCCACCGCCTCGATATCGGCGTACACCCCGTCCAGCGTCATGCCGGACAGCGTCACGATGCGTGGCACCGGCGACAGCGTGGCGGCCAGCGCGCGCACGTCCGTCTCGCTGATCGCGCACACCTCGCACAACGCCTGCGTCAGCAGCAGGTCGGGGTGCACTGCCCGTATACGCCCCTCGTCCATCGTGTACAGCGCGTGCCCCGCGCCATGCAGCGCACGCACCGCCGCATCGATGGCCGCCGGATCGTCCGAGTGCGGAATGCTGCTCTTCGTGACCCGCGCCCGCGACATCACCACCTCGGGGTAATCGCATTCGTGCGTTACCCCCACGAGATGCTCCGTGGCGCCAAGGAACGCCATGATTTCGGTGGCGGCGGGGAGGAGAGAAACGGTGCGCATGATCGATTGCTCGTGAGTTTCGGGTAACGGGTAATGGTGTCGCGTTCTGTGTTCGTCGGTCCGTGTCGTTCGTAGGCAACCCACAACTCCAAACTCCGACTCGCCACTCCAGACTCACACGATCTACTTGGCCGCCTCGTACACCGCCTTCCCGCCAACCCACGTGGACACCACGCTCGCCTTCATGACCATCTCCGCCGGCACT
>NZ_JBILKJ010000239.1:0-3332 GCF_044376735.1 Gemmatimonas sp. | reverse complement strand
GTACGTCGCAAAGCGCGACAGCTGGTCGGCGCGCTCGGCGGCCGACTGCATGCTCGTCACAAAACTCGTTTCGATCAGCGCGCGGGCGCGCTGCACCTCGACATCAGTGACGCCCTGCTGGTGCATCCGATCCAGCTCCGCCAGTACCGCCGCTTCGAGCTGCGCGGGCGTGACATCAGGGTGCGCGGTGGCGTCGATCACGAGCAGGTCGCTGCCCTTGGCCAGATCATACGTAAAGGCGCTCGCCTGGGACGCGATCCGCTGGGTGCGCACCAGCGACTGTTCCAAACGGCAGCCCGTCCGCAAGCCGAGCACCGCGGCGGCGAGCGAGGCGGCGTAGTAGCCGTCACTGCCGAACACCGGGGTACGGCAGGCCACGAACAGGCGCGGCAACGCGACGGCATCGGGTACCGTGGTACGACGCGTGTCACCGAAGGTAGGCGGCAGCGTCATGTCGCGCAGCGGCGGGCGGTGGCCACCGCGGGGGATCGGACCGTAGTACTCCGCGATCAGCCGCATGGTCTCGGTGCGATCGAAATCACCGGCCACCGTGAGCACCGCGTTGTCCGGCGTGTAATACGTCTGAAAGAAGTCGGCGACGTCGGCGAGCGACGCGTCGGTCAGATGCTCCATGGACCCGATCAACGAGTGATGGAACGGATGCTCCTCCGGGAAACAGAGCGCCGGCAACCGCTCCCACCACGTGCCGTACGGTTGGTTGTCGACCGACCACCGGCGTTCATTCTTGACGACGTCGCGTTGCGTGTCGAGCTTCTGTTGCGTGAGGCCGGGCAGCATGCGCCCCATCCGGTCCGCCTCGAGCCACAGCGCCAGAGCGATCTGATGCGACGGAACCGTTTCGTAGTAGTTGGTCCGATCCAGCCAGGTGGACCCGTTGAGGGTCCCCCCAGCGCGCTGGATGAGTTCGAAATGTTCGTTGGCCTCGACGTTCGCCGACCCCTGAAAGAGCATGTGCTCGAACAGGTGGGCAAACCCGGTGCGATCGAGCCGCTCATTGGCCGAACCCACGTGATACCACAAATTGACCGCGACGATCGGCGCCGTGTGATCCTCAGAGAGCACCACATGCAGGCCGTTCGGGAGGTGATAACTCTCGACTGGAATGCGCATGGTTCAATATTGGGGGAGTGGTCACGAAACTCGGAACCCCACACGCACGAACCGACCAGGCCCGCCGGGCATCAAATCTTTCTCCCGTGCTTTCTATGACCTCTTCCCATCGCCATCGCCTCGTGCTACTCGGAGCGCTTGGCGCACTCACGGCGTGCGGCAGCGACCCGCAAGTGCCGACGGCAGCGGCCGCGATCACCGGCACGACCGTGTCGGCCGTGGTGACCGCGGCAGTCGCCACCGTCCCCTCCGTGCGCATCACCGATGCCAAGGGTAAGAGCATCAAGAACGTCTTGGTGCGCTGGCGCATCACGAGCGGTGGTGGCAAGGTCGTGAACGATTCGGTTCGCACCACCGCGAGCGGCGAGGCCACTTCGGGCGGATGGACGCTGGGCATCACCGCTGGACAACAGGGGCTTGAGGCCACCGCCGACGGCGTTCCGGCGGTCACTTTCACCGCCACGGCAACAGCCGGCCCGTTGTCGCGCCTCACACCGGTCACGGCGGTGGACCAGCAGGCTACGGTCAATACGCCCGTACCGTCGCTCCCCACGGTGCGCGCCGAAGATCAGTACGGAAACCCGGTCAACAGCGCCGCCATCGTCTTCACCATCGTGCAAGGCAACGGCTCGCTGCTCGGTGCACAGCAGTCCAGTAACAGCCTGGGCGTCGCCACCGTCGGTGCCTGGACCATCGGGACCGCCATCGGTCAGCAGATCGTGACCGCCACCGCCACCGGGGCCCAGCCGGCGGTGTTCAGCGTCAACGCACTCGCCGGACCTCCGGTCGATCTGGTCCGCGTAGTCGGCGACAATCAGGCTGGGGTTGCAAACCTCAACATTTCCACCCCGCCTGGCGTCCGCGTCGTCGATGCGTTCGGGAATCCGGTGGGCAACGTCCCAGTCACTTTCACGCCCGGCCCGAATTCCGGCACCGTAACCGGTAACACGGTGCTCTCCGAGCCGTCCAACGGTACGGCATTCGTTGGCAGTTGGCGCCTTGGCACCGCAACGACACAGACGCTGCTCGCGACCAGCTCGGCCATTCCGAACAAGACGACGACATTCACGACCACGGTCACGGTATCCGCATTCAACGTGGACGTCCGCTTCGTCGGCGATGCGTCGCTACCGGTCCGCACCGCCTTCGCCAACGCGGTCGCCAAGTGGCGCCAGGTCATTGTCGGCAGCATCGGTTCCGTCAACAACGTGAACATTCCGGCAGGTCCCGACGCGAATGCCTGCGGCCCGTGGACGCCGGCACTTACCGGCACGGTGCAGAACACGATCATCTTCGCCCGCATCGACTCCATCGACGGGCCGGGTACCCCGGAGGCGGGAAACATCCTCGGACAGGCCAGCCCGTGCTACGTCAACGGCAACGCCATCCCGTTTCTCGGCTTCATGGAGTTCGACAAGTACGACGTCGACCTGCTCGTAGCGCGCGGGCAGTTCGAGAAGGTCGTGCTCCATGAAATCGGACACGTCCTCGGCATCGGCACCATCTGGAATTTCCGGCGCACCCTGCTGAACACATCGATCATGAACGACCCGTATTACGTGGGCAATGGTGCCCGTGCGCAGTTCGCCGCCATCAACACCGTGACCTACTCCGGCAATCCGGTGCCAGTGGAGAACACCGGCGGCACCGGTACCGCCAACTCGCACTGGCGCACGTCGGTCATGCAGCGAGAACTCATGCAGGGCTTTGCGGTGAATCAGGTGCAGCCGCTCAGCCGAATTACGGTGGGCTCGCTTCAGGATCTCGGCTATACCGTCAACCTCGCCGCCGCCGATGCCTTCTCGCTCACCGCGGCGCTCCGCAGCGGTTTCGGCTTCGACGCCACATCGGGGATACCGTACCGTGATCTCGTACCGGATATCGAGATCAAACAGCAACGCGCCGATGGCAGCATCGTGCGTTTTCCGCGCAACACCAGATAGCGCACCCCGCTCGTTGGCCGACGCGAACTACGGTGTGGTCGGTGCCGTCATCGACCCGCCGGTCATCGTAAGCCAGAGCATCAACGCCACGTCCGTCGGCAGCGCGATCGACTCGCGCAGCATGTATTCGACCGCCACCGCACGATTCGACGAGATGGGACTCGTGCGCGTGGGCGACGGAAGTGGACGCAACCCGTGCAACCGCGCCAGCACGTCGAGCCGGAGCATGTGAAACGGATCGCTCACCAGCAGCACCGT
>NZ_JBILKJ010000095.1:0-10380 GCF_044376735.1 Gemmatimonas sp. | reverse complement strand
CGCGGGCTGAACGAGAACTACGCGCGCGAACTGATGGAGCTGCACACGTTGGGCGTGGACGGCGGCTACACGCAGCAGGATGTGATCGAGGTGGCGCGCGCCCTCACCGGATGGACGATCGCGCGCGGTGCGCAGGGCGGCGGCTTTGTCTTCCGTGGTGAGGTGCATGACGCGAGTGCCAAGACCATCCTCGGCAAGACATTCCCGGCGAACACGGGCGTCGAGGAAGGGGAAGCGGTGCTCGATTTGCTGGCGTCGCATCCAAGTACGGCGAAGTTCATCGCCACCAAGTTGGCGCGTCGTTTCGTGAGCGACACACCGCCGGCGGCACTGGTGGAGCGCGCGTCGGCCATATTCCGTCGGACCAATGGCGACATCCGCGAGGTGGTGCGCACCATCGTGACGAGCCCCGAGTTCTTCGCGTCGGCGAGTTACCGCGCCAAGGTGAAGTCGCCGTTCGAACTGGTGACGAGCACGATGCGGGCGATGAACGCGCCGCCTGATGCCACCCCCCGCACGTCGCAGCTGGTGAGCCGGTTGGGGCAGCCGCTCTTCGGCCATCAGGCGCCGAATGGCTATCCGGAAACCGGCGACGCCTGGATGAACACCGGGGCGATTCTCAATCGCATCAACTTCGGACTGGCCACCGCTTCAGCGCGCGTGCCGGGCATCAAGCTGTCGGCATGGCCGCTCACCGCGCAGGTCGCGACGTCATCACGCGAGGAGCAGGTGGACGCCGTGATCAAGGAACTGTTCGGCGGGGCGGTCTCGTCGGACACGCGTCAAGTCCTGCTCACGGGCACCAATCCGTTTCTGCAGTCGCACGGTGGCGCCAACGACTCGCTGCTCACCGGCGACGACGATGCGACGATGATGGGTGGTGTGGCCAGCGGGGAGATGACGGCGAACGCGCGCAAGCAGGCCGCCAGTGAACGGCGCGCCGCACGCGCGCCCGTAGCACAGCAGCAACAGGCAGCAGGTCGCGAAGCGGTACGACCGGAACGCGGTGGCACGCTCACCCAGTCGATCGGATCATTGCCGTCACTCACGGGATTCGCACAGATCGTTGGCCTCGCGCTCGGGGCTCCTGAATTCCAACGCCGCTGAGCGGAGATACGATCATGTCTCTCTTCAATAATCCCGTGAATCGCCGGGTGTTTCTCAAGGGTGGTGCGCTATCGCTGGTCACCCTTGGGCTGTCGCCGAGTTTCCTGCGGCGCACCGCCCTGGCGATGGACTTGCCGCGGGCGGCGCGCGGTAAGACGCTGATCGTGCTCTTTCAGCGCGGCGCGGCCGACGCACTCAACGTGCTGGTGCCGTTCGGCGACAGGAATTACTACGCGGCGCGGCCGCAGTTGGCGATTGCCACGCCGGCGCGCGTCGGCGGCTCGGCGAATGCGGCGGGCGCGATCGATCTCGACGGGTTTTTCGGGCTGCATCCCTCGCTGGCGTCGTTCAAGCCGCTGTGGGATCGCGGCCTGCTGGCGCCGATTCATGCCGTGGGAAGTCCGAGCGCCACGCGCTCGCACTTCGATGCGCAGGACTACATGGAAACCGGCACACCCGACCGCAAAGGGACGGTCGATGGCTGGCTCAATCGCTATCTCGCGGTGGAAGGGACCTGCGAGGCGTCAACATGTGCGCCTGGTGCGAGCGCGCCGTTCCGTGCGGTCGCCATGACGGCGCAGACGCCGCGCATTCTCGAGGGTGCGAGTCCGGTGGTGGCGATGAATTCCATCGACGAATTCTCGATCCGCACCAACGGTGGTGCAGCGCAGCGTCGCATTGAAGCGCTGTACCGCACGGGGTCGGCAGACCTCGTGCACGGCAGCGGCAGCGACATGTTCGAGGCGCTCAAGGTGCTGCGGGCCGCCAATCCGCAGCAGTACCGGCCCGCCGCCGGCGTGGCGTATCCGCGTTCGCCATTCGGTCAACGGTTGCTGCAGATCGCGCAGTTGATCAAGTCGGGCGTAGGACTCGAAGTCGCCTTCGCCGACGTGGGCGGGTGGGATACACACGTGAATCAGGGTGGTGCCCAGGGCCAGCTGGCCACGCGCCTCGGCGACTTCTCGCTGAGCATCGCCGCACTGGTCGCCGACCTCGGCGACCGCATGGACGATGTGGTGATTCTCACCTGCTCCGAGTTCGGCCGCACGGTGCGACAGAACGGTACGGGCGGCACCGACCACGGTCACGCCGGCGCGATGTTCGTGATCGGTGGGTCGCTGCGGTCGGCGAAGACGGTATACGGCCGGTGGCCGGGGCTCGCCCCGGAACAGCTCTATGAAGGACGCGACCTCGCCCTCACGACCGACTTCCGCGCCGTGTTCAGTGAGATTGCGTCGAAGCATCTCGGCGCGGCACAGCTGCCGACCATCTTCCCGGGCTATGGTGGCTTCGAGAAAGACTGGCTGGGGGTGCTCTAGTCGCGCTCGCGACGTACGCGATCGGCTTCCCGTTTCACTTCGCGAGCGGCATGACGCTGTGCTTTGCGTAGCTCGCTGATGATGCGGTCGGCCGCAGCGCGGGCCTTCGCGTTGCCCCCGATGGATTCAAGGACGCTGCCTACGGCCTCGGCGATCTGCGCGGGGTCGATCTCGCCCGATCCCTCATTGGTGCGATCATGCCAGTCGGGCGGCTCGGCGTCGCGCATCGCGAGATACGGATCGTTCTCACACGATTCCTTCGGAGCGCTGCCGCGCACGAAGAACTCGCGACGTGATGGTCCGCACCAATCGCTCGCCAGCTTGCCGGTGCCGATGTCGATCTGCTTCGTCTCGATACCAGCGGGCTGCACCCACGCGCTGTCGTCCTCTGGACTGTGCCAACCGTCGCGCAGGAATCGCGCCCACACCGGCGCGGCCAGACGACCACCCGACGCGTTCCAGCCGAGCGGCTGCGGATCATCGGCGCCGAACCAGACGCTGGCGACGAGCGTGGGCGTGTACCCCACGAACCAGACGTCGGTGCCTTCGTTGGTGGTGCCGGTTTTGCCGGCCACCGGCCCGCGAATGCCCGCATCGCGCACGGGACGACCGGTGCCGCGATCCACGACACCCTGCAGCAACGACGTGATCAGAAAGGCGTCGGTTTCTTCGAGCACTTTGACGCCGACGCCGCGCGGATGACTCCAGATCACGCGTCCGAATTGGTCTTCCACGCGTTCCACCAGATACGGATGCACACGCGTGCCGCCGTTGCCGAATGGGGCGTAGGCGGCGGTGAGTTCGAGCGGCGTGACCGCTCCCGCGCCGAGTGCGAGTGCGGGCACGATGGGGAGGTCGCTGACGATGCCCTGCGCATGTGCCAGATCGGCGATCCGCTGCACGCTCAACTTGTTGCTGAGGCGCACCGTGGCCGCGTTGGCGGAACGCGCCAGGGCGTCACGCATGGTGATGTGTCCCGCGTACTCGTCGCCGTAGTTGGCGGGCGTCCACGTGGTGCGACCGATGTCGATCTCGACCGGTTCGTCTTCGAGCATGGAGGCAGCGGTGAAGCCCTGCCGCAGCGCTTCGGCGTACACGAACGGCTTGAAGGTGCTGCCCGGCTGCCGCGTGGCACGCAGCGCGCGGTTGAAGCCTTTTCGCTCGAGGCGACGGCCACCGACGACGGCGCGCAGCGCGCCGGTGACGGGGTCGAGCGCGACCAGCGCGCCCTGCGTGCGCGAACCGGCGCTGCTCACGGAGAAGCCACCGTACGCGCGCTCCTGATCGATCTGCCAGGCCCCGGACGCGATCACGCGCTCGCCGGCGATCTGCGCGCGGCGATCGATCGTGCTCCACACGCGCAGCTGCGCGTCGTTGAGCGCCTTGGGAATCACCCCGGCGTTGCGCAAGGAATCGAGCGTGACGCGCACCGCTTCCACGGCCCACGAATCCACGGCCCGTGCCGGCACCCATTCCGCACGCGCCAGCTTGAGCGGCTTGCTGCGCACGGCCTGAATCGTGGCGCTGTCGGCCACGCCTTCACGGAGCAGCACATCGAACACGACGGCGCGACGGGCCATCGCGCGCCGCTTGTCACGCCGCGGCGAATACGATGACGGCGCCTTGGGGAGGCCGGCCAGCATCGCCGCTTCACTGAGCGAGACGTCGGCCACTGACTTGCCGAAGAGGTCTCGGCTCGCCCCCTCAACACCGTACACGCCGTTGCCGAGATAGATCGCGTTGAGATAGCGCTCGAGGATGTCCTGCTTGGAGAGCGATCCCTCCAGCAGCGTGGCGTAGCGCCATTCGAGCAACTTGCGACCGAACGTGCGCTCGGTGGCACGATTGCCGAGGAATACGTTGCGGGCGAGCTGCATGGTGATCGTGCTGGCCCCTTCGCGCACGCTGCCGGCGGTGATGTTGGCCACTGTTGCGCGACCGACCCCGTACCAGTCGACCCCGTGATGGGCGTGGAAGCGCCGATCTTCGACCGCGATGAAGGCCGCCTGCACCTGTGCCGGGACACGGCTGAGCGGAACGTTCGTACGATTCACGGGCGAGAGCGCACTGACGAACGCACTGTCGCGCGCCAGCAGGGCACCGCCCTCGGTGGGCTTCCACGCGCGCAGCTGGGCCGGTGTTGGGCAGCCCTGCCAGCCGCACGACCACCACCATGATGCGGTGGTGAGGGTACCAGCAACGACGAGCGCCCCGGTATAGAGCGAGAGCTTGAACAGCCGTGTGCGCCACGACACAGCCGAGGTCGCGACCGGTGTCGCGGCCGATGCCGGCGTGTTGTTAGCTTCAGCTTCCATCACACTCCTCTGCGATCATTGCACGTCAGGAACGTCTCATCCGCTACTGCACCGTCCGCATCACGCCGCGCGTTTCGAACTTCATACAGACAGTAGGAGCAGCCGTCCTGGTTGCTGCAGCCCCGCTTCCGGCGACGGCTCACACGCGTCCGCGTGCAGTCCTACGACCCGAGCACCCGGAAAGTGCCAAGGCTCAGCCTGATGCGCCGAAAAAGGCACCACCGGCGAAGGCACCATCCGCCAACGTGCCGCTGACGACGCCGACGGGCCCGCGTGTTCCCAATGAGCTGGGACGCATCCCGATCGTGGAGTGGCATCAGGTCGTCACCGTCGACGGCACGTACAAGGTGTCGCGCGAGCGCTTCCGCGCCGAACTGCGCGAACTGCATGCGCGCGGCTACGTGCCGGTAAACCTGTCGGAGCTCCTCGACAAGACGATGGACGTGCCGGCCGGCAAGTCGCCGGTGCTGCTGACCTTCGACGATGCGTCACCGAGCCAGTTCCGCTACCTCGAGCGCAACGGCAGGCTCGTGGTGGATCCCACGAGCGCCGTCGGCATGCTGCTCGATTTCGTCGCGGCACACCCGGACTGGAAGGCGAAGGGACTGTTCTGCCTGATGCCGGCCGCGGAAGCGGGTCACGCCTTCTTCGGCGACAAGGGCATCGATGGTCAGCAGACCGCGTGGCGCTTCAAGAAGGTGCAGTTTCTGGTCCAGCAGGGTTTCGAGCTGTGCAACCACACGTTGTGGCACGCGAAGCTCAGCAAGTACTCCGATGCGGTCGTGCAGGAACAGCTGGCGCGTGGTGCGATGGCGATCGATTCCGCCGTGCCCGGCTACCGGGTGCGCGGGTTGGCGCTCCCCTACGGATTGTGGCCGAAGAACCGGGCGCTCGCGATTCAGGGCTCGTGGTACGACGCGAAGGACAAGCGCACCGTACGCTACCAGCACGATGCCGTGCTCGAAGTATCTGGTGGTCCAGCGCGCAGTCCGTTCGATCCGGCGTTCAATCCGACGTCGTTGCCGCGGGTGCCGCTGCAGGGCGGCACCTCGCTGTCCATAACTCTCGACCAGATGGACAAACCCGGCGCGTGGGCGCGCTACGTCTCCGACGGCAATCCGAAGACCGTCGCGAAGCCGTAGCGCGCGCCGGTGGTTAGGGCGTGGCCCGCATCGTCTCGGTTTCGTCCCAGCGATCGACGGCGCGCCGCAGATGCGGGATCACGATGCTGCCGCCGACAATGAGTCCGATGCTCATCGTCTCGAACACTTCGTCGCGCGACACGCCTTCTTCGGCGCAGCGCACGATGTGGTACGTGATGCAATCATCGCAGCGCAGCACGAGCGAGGCCACCAGGCCGAGCAGCTCCTTGGTCTTCACGCTCAGGGCACCGCCTTCGTAGGCGCGGCCGTCGAGGTTGAAGAAGCGATTAATGACGAGATTGTTCTCGCCCAGGATGCGCGTGTTCATGCGCTCGCGGAACTGCCGAAACTCGGCGAGGGCGTCGCTTTCACCGGGGGCGCTCGCCACGTGGTCGTGCGGCGGAGTGTTGGGCGTCGACGCGTCGGTCACAGCGAGTAGTTGCGGAGGGTGGTGAGCGCCGTTTCGAGCGCCGCGCGCTGCTGTTCGTTGGGGGAATTGGCCCACAGCTCTTCATACGCGGCGATGGCGAGGGCGAGGGCTTCCTTGTCATGCTCGGCAGCCGCGAGCGAACTCGCGTTGTCGGCGAGTGCGGCCTTGGCCAGCAGATCGTCGGGAAAGCGCTGCGTCACCTGCAGCCAGCGGATCGTGCGATCGCGTTGATTCGACTCGGTGAGCGCCCACATGTGCCAGGCCCCGCGGTTGTGCGGATCGGACGCCAGTGCACGACTGGCCAGATCGCCGACGACGTCCGGGCCACGGCCGGAGAGCCAGTAGGCGTTGGCCAGAATGACCAGCGCGCGGGCGTTGGTCGGCTGTTCATCGACGACCCGCTCGTACAGCGGGCCAACGACTTCAGGCATATGGAGCCACGGCTCGGCGGCCGCGACGAGGGCATCGGGCATAACGGTGGCCCGGAGCGTGTGAAGGCGCTCCATGAGAGCACCGACATTTCCGGAGGCTTCGTAGGCGCCCACCGCGTCCGCGAGGGCCGCCGGGAGGTCGAGAGGGGGAGCGATCATGTTGGAAAAGTAGACAGGTCTTTCGATTCGGTCAGGTCACAGGCCGGATTAATGGGTTGCGCGATTGGGGGAGGATCGTAATACTCCTAGTGTGACGCGACGCGGTTCGAAGCGTGCGTCGCGAGCCCACCGACATCGGCTGGCTACACCCGGGTCTCACCCCCCGTGGTACCGGAAGGCAAGCACGGCATTTCCGGCAAGTGCGACGGAACGACTCCACCCGTCCAAAGCGACCCGCAACATCCGCGCTTCTCGCGCATCTCGAGCCCGACCCGGGCATCGAAGTTTCGGCCCATGGCGACGTATGCCTTCATGCCTGCCGTGGCCTCGCGCTCCCTTCCAAATCGGAACGGAGCCCCCTGTACCACTCGCAGTTTTCGAATGACCGAACGCAAACGCCCCATTCGCCGCAGCCGCGCCAGTGCCGCGCCGTCCTCCGATTCCGGTGGGGACGACAATCCGTATCTCGATGCACCGTCGGCGCCCGCGCCGAAGGAAGCCGCGCCACCGCCGCCGACGGCGGGAGCGCCCGACGAGACGCCCCGACCGCGCCGCGGTCGCCCGCCGCGTCGCCCCGCGGCCGATGCCTCCACCGCCGGCGATGCCCCGGCCAGCGCGGAACGGGCAGCCGCTCCCGCTGCTCCGGCCCCTCGCAGCGAGTCGCGCCCGGAGCCTCGGCGTGAGCCTCGTTCCGAACCGCGATCGGAGCCACTGGCTCCAGCGGCCTTCTTCGATCCGGCGGCCGAGCGCCCGCGTCAGGAAAGCGCCGATCGGTATGATCGCGCCTTCGACCGCCCAGCCAACCCGCCCGCGAGCAGCGTAGAACAGCCTGAGCTGCGTTCGGACCGTCCCTATGGCGAGCGCCCCGAGCGCCCGGACCGTCCCGACCGCCCCGACCGCGGTGGCCGTCAACGTGACCGTGGCCGTCGTCGCCACGAGCGAGGCGAGCGTGGACCGCGCGGCGAACGCCCTGAGGGCAGCGCGGGTGCGGCGCCTGGCGCGCCGGGCACGCCGCAGGACCGACCGGATCGCGCCCCCGATCGTGGTGGTGAGCGCGGCGACCGAAACAGCCCGGATCGTGGCGGCGACGCCGCGTTCCGTCGGAATGGCCGCCGCGGACGCAATCGCTTCCGTCGCGGTGGTGGCGGCGAGGGGCGTCCGCAGGGGGTCGACGGTGGTGGCGAGCGGGCGCAGTCAGTGCCCGCTACGCCCACGGTGGTTGACGGGACGATGTCCGGCTGGTTCGATCCGTCGCGTGATGGCGGGTTCCTCCGGCGCCCGATCAACAGCTACCTGCCCGACCCGTCCGATCCCTTCGTGCCGCCGGCCCTGGTGCGCTTGCACCAGTTGCGTCGTGGTGACAAGCTCGAGGCGACATACGGCCGCGACCCGCGCGGTCGTCAGGTCCTGATCGAGGTGCAGCAGCTCAACGACGGCTCGCCCGTCGTGCTCGAGAAGCGCGCCGATTTCAATACGCTGACGGCCAGCTACCCTGATCGGAAGCTGACGCTGGAAACCGGTCGCCCGGCCAAGACCGGCCCCGAACTGACGCGTCGTGCGATCGACCTGATCGCACCGATCGGATACGGCCAGCGCGCGCTCATCGTGGCCCCGGCCCGCGCCGGTAAGACCACGCTCCTGCAGGCGATCGTGGAAGGCGTGGCGGTCAATCATCCCGAAGCGGCGCTACTCGTGCTGCTCGTGGACGAGCGTCCGGAAGAGGTGAGCGAGATGATCACGTGGGGCTACGGCGAGGTCGTGGCCTCCAGCTTCGACATGCCGCCGAAGCGTCACGTGGAGGTGGCCGAGATGACACTCGAACGCGCCCGCCGCCTGGTGGAACAGGGCAAGGATGTCGTGATCGTGCTCGACTCGATCACCCGTCTGGCCCGGGCGTACAACACCGTGGAGCGTGGCACCGGCCGCACGATGTCCGGTGGTCTCGACAGCAACGCGATGCAGAAGCCGAAGGCGTTCTTCGGATCGGCCCGCATGATCGCTCCACAGCATGGTGGCGGATCGCTCACGATCATCTCGACCGCGCTGGTCGAGACCGGCTCGCGCATGGACGATGTGATCTTCGAGGAGTTCAAGGGCACCGGTAACTGCGAGATCAAGCTGGATCGCTCGCTGGCCGACCGACGCATTTTCCCGGCGTTCGACATCGGCACCAGCGGCACGCGGCGCGAAGAGAAGCTCTATCGCCCCGATCAGCTCGAGAAGGTGCACCTACTGCGTCGCGGGTTGCATCAGCTCCCGCCGCAAGCCGGCATGGAGTGGCTCATCAAGCGCATCGCGGCCACCACGAACAACGATTCATTGCTGGACGGGCTCTGAGTCCCATCGCCGGCGCATCGGCAACGGCGCGCCGGCGATGGGGTTGCACTACCGCGTCGCCGCCCGGTACTCGTCGAGGAGCGTGGCGGCGGCGCGGATGCCACCGAGGTAGTTCTCAACACTGATCCACTCGTCGGGGGCGTGGGCATTCTCACCGGGCAGACCGAAGCCCATGAGGAGCACGGGCGCGCCCAGAATGCGCTCGAAGTCACCGACCACGGGAATACTTCCGCCTTCGCCGGTGATGACCGGCGCTCGCCCGAAGGCCGCTTCGAGGGCACGCTTGCCCGCCTCGATGATCGGCCCCTTGAGATCGGCCCGCCACGGGCGTCCACCGTGCAGGTTCTCGACGGTCACCGTCACGCCAGCCGGCGCCACGCGCTCGACATGCGCCCGCACGAGCGCGGCGATGGCATCGGGGCTCTGATCGGGCACGAGGCGGAAGCTGACTTTGGCCATCGACACGGCGGGGAGCACGGTCTTGGCCCCCTCACCGGTGTAGCCGCTCAGCATACCGTTCACTTCGCAGGTCGGCCGTGTCCACAACCGCTCGAGCGTCGTGTATCCAGGCTCACCACCCAGTGCGGTGACGCCGACCTCGTGCATGAGCTGGTCGTCGCTGAACGGCAATTCGCGCATCTGCGCGAGCACCGGGTCGGGGAACGGACGCACCTCGTCGTAGAAGCCCGGAATGGCGATGCGCCCGCTGGCATCGTGCATGCTGGCGAGAATGCGCGCGAGCGCCATGGCCGGATTGACCACCGCGCCGCCGTACATGCCCGAGTGCAGATCGCCGTTGGCCCCGCGCACGTTGATCTCGAGATACGCCATCCCGCGCAGCGACGACAGGATACTGGGAATCCCCGGGGCGAACATGGTGGAGTCGGAGATCACGACGGCATCACAGGCAAGCCGCACCTTCTCGCGCTCGAGGAACTGCTCGAGGTTCTCGCTGCCGACTTCCTCCTCGCCTTCGGCCAGCACAATCACGTTCACCGGCAATGTGCCGCGCACAGCGAGGTGCGCCTCGAGCGCCTTGAGGTGCAGATACAGCTGTCCCTTGTCGTCCACCGATCCACGCGCGTAGATGCGCCCGTCGCGCACGGTGGGCTCGAACGCGGGCGAGGTCCACAACTCGAG
>NZ_JBILKJ010000094.1:0-10399 GCF_044376735.1 Gemmatimonas sp. | reverse complement strand
GCCTGCTCATGCTGCTGCGCATGCCCATGCGCATCAGCGGACGGGAAGTGGTCATCGGCGTCAGCATCGGGATCGCCATCGCCGAGCCCGCCGACGACGAGGAAACGGTGCTGCGCAACGCCGACACCGCGATGTACGCCGCGAAGTCGTCGGGCAAGGCCTGTGTGCGCCGCTTCGATCCAACGATGCACCGCGACGCGATGGAGTGGCTCGAACTCGAGTCCGACCTGCGGATGGGCGTGGATCGGCGCGAGTTCTTCCTCGAGCTCCAGCCGATCATGCGCATCGAGAGCGGTCGCGTGAAGGCGTTCGAGGCGTTGATCCGCTGGAAGCACCCCTCCCGCGGACACGTTGTCCCCGGGCTGTTCCTCCCGATCGCCGAGGAAACCGGCATCATCGTGCGGATCGGGCGCTGGGTGCTGATGGAGGCCTGCATACAGGCCGCCCGATGGACGCACACCGCGCCCGAGCCGCCGTCGGTCAGCGTGAACCTCGCCGCCAAGCAACTCGACAGCGAGACGATCGTTGAAGACATCCGGGAGGCACTGATGCGTTCGGGGCTGGATCCGCGTCGGCTGACGCTCGAAATCACCGAGAGCGACATGATGCGTTCGCCGGAACTCGCGCTGGCGAAGCTGAAAGCGCTCAAGTCGCTCGGCGTGAAGCTCGCCATCGACGATTTCGGTACCGGGTACTCGTCGCTGAGCCACCTGCAGTATTTCCCGGTGGACGAACTGAAGATCGACCAGTCATTCGTGTCGCGCCTCGAAGACGGCGAGCGCGAAGCCGCCTTTGTCCGCACGATCATCTCGCTCGCCAAGTCCATGAACATCGAGGTCGTGGCCGAGGGCGTCGAGCATCCGGGGCAGCGGCAGCTGCTGCATGCCGCCGGCTGCGACTTCGGACAAGGCTATCTCTTCAGCCGCCCGCTCGGAGTGGACGCGGTCGAAGGCTTCGTGCAGCACTCCAAGCAGGTGCTGCCGTTGCTGCCGTCGAGCGCGAAAAAGAAAGCGTAATCGTGCCCGGTCAGCGCCGACGTCGCCCCTTCCCCGGGTGACGGCGTCCGCCCGGGCCACGCGATCCACCACCGCGATCACCACCGCGATCACCGCCCCCACCGCGCCCGCGATCGCCACCCTTCCGCGGCGTCCCCGCACGGTCGGCACCCGCGCGCGACTCGCTGGCGGCCGGCCGGCGCTCACGCTCGTCGTCGGTGAACGGGAGGTCGAGCTTGTGCTGCAGGTCGTCCAGCGTGTCCGCCCGCACCGACCCACGCTGACCACGAGGCACCACAAAACGCACCGGACGGTCCAGCGACGGCACCTCCTCCTGGATCATCGTCCGCGCCAGCTTCTCCGGTACGCGCAGCCGCACCACCGGCACCAGACGGCCGTCGTGCTCCTCCACGTCGTAATCCATCGGCACCGTGCGGTCACGAATCTCGACGGCCCCCGGCATCGCCCGGGCCTCCGCCACCTGATCGTGGCTGACGAAATCCCGTCGGTCGATCAGCATCGGCATGTTCCGGATGCTCTCCCAGTTCGTCGCCGTGCCCATCTGCATTTCATACCACGCGGTCAGCTCCGCCTGCCCCAGTCGAGGCGTTACGCCGCCCAAGCGACGCCACACTTCGCGGATCTCCTCGACGACCGGCTGATTGCGGCGCACCCCCGCGTGCCGCAGCGATTGACGCGCGGCCGCCTCGGCCAGCAGATGCCGAGCGGCTTGGGCGTGCTCGGGCGGAAATTCGTCGAGCCCTTCACTCTCGCGCGCGAGCTCGAACCCGAAGTATGTAAGCCGTCGGCGCAACAGCACCGGCGACTGCTTGCGATCGGGATCGAGTGCCAGCTCCGGTGGATGGCGCTGGGCGTACTGCTTGATCAATTCGATCGACAGCTGCGTGCCTTCGATGCCCGCCCGTGGGACACCGAACCGGTCGGCGAAGTAGCGCAGCGATCCCGCCACCGCCCCCCAACTGCCGCACACGCTCGTCTTCGACACGCGCGCCTCATGCCCATCCGGCGTCTGCTCCTCAATCACCAAATCGAAGGGCATGAAGCGGGCCAGCAGATCGCAAAAGCGCCGGTGCAGCTCAGGGCGCACCAGCGGTAGCGTCATCGGCAGCGGCATCCCCACCGACCGGTACACGCTGGCCATCGCCAGCGCGGCGTCTTCGAGGGACTTCACCAGCACGCCACGTTGCTCGGCCCAGTGCGCGATCCGCTCGGCATCGAACATGTGCCGAGACAGCCCGTACACCTCCCCGATGTAGCCGGCGGCGCGGAAGCCGTCGGCGTATACGTTGTACGCCGTGAGGTGATCGCTGCCCCGCACCACCAACCCTTCTAGATCACGCCCTTCGCGCGTCATGCGATGCAGCGAATCGATGCCGCTCATCACCGCCAGCATCGGCAGCAGTTCATCGTCACCATTCACGATGAGTTCACCCCACGCCCGCTCCACCGGCAACGCTTCCACCGCCTTCCCGTACGTCGTCAGCCGGCCGTTTTCGATCAGGCCGCGCGATTCGAGATGCGCGACCGCGTTGCGGTACGCCACGCGGTCGAGCGGTACCGGCAGTTCGAGGGCATCCGCCTGCACGCCGAGGTCGGCGCAGGTGAGCGCCACGCGCTCGGAGTCGCCCGCCAGCTGAAAGTCGGGTGCCGTGGGCTTGAGCGTTTCGAACCGGATATCCCGGTCACTCAGGATGAACACCCGACCGTTCTCCACGCGGCCATGCACGCGCCCCGCCATCTGCAGGATTTCGTTCGAGCCCAGGTGCACGCGCGTGAGCACGTTGCGCCCGCGGTCGATCACGTTGGTGAAGCGGGTGTCGTCGATGATGACGGTGTCGAGCCCCGGCACATTCAGCGCGCTCTGCCCGGCCGCCGTCATCGCGAGGAAGAACGGCTTCGGGACCACGCCTTCGAGAAATGGACGGATCACGCGAATCGGCTCGCCGCCGTGATAGTGAGCGGCCGTAATGCGCGGGTAGCGCAGCCGCACCCACTCGGCAGCCTCCTCCACCGAGGCGCGCGTGGGCAGGAACATCGCCACACCGCGCTGCGATCGGGACACCTTCTGCAGGAACTTGTCGTCGAGGAAATTCAGCGGCTGCTTGCGCTCGACTTCGACCTTGGCGGCCTTGGTGGCATCGAACGCCGACACCTGCAGCACGTCGGCGCTTTCGAGATAGCGCGCATAGAACGTGGGATCGACCGTCGCCGACAACCAGATATAGCGGCATCCCACGCGCTTCCCGAGCGCGAGACAGAGCTCGAGCTCCGCGCTGGTCTGGTGGATTTCATCGACGACCAGCGTGTCCGTGGGCTGAATGTCGCCGTCCTGAAACCAGCGTCGTGCGATGCCGGTCGTGATGACCACGACGTTCCACGACGGCGTTTCGGGCGTCGCTTCACGTTCGCGGTTCACGACCCCCGCCTTCAGGACCGTCGTGCCGAGAATCGTTTCGGCGATTGGACGGATCGCGAGCGTTTTGCCGGTCCCGGTGCCCGCCACGATCCCGAAGCCCTGACCACTCGACGCCAGGCGTCGCAGATCGTCGCCGCGCGTCCGTTCGAGGAACGTATCCAGGTGCAGGCCGACGGCGAGTTCGATCGTCTCGCAGGCCGCGCGGGTGGGCGCGATGACGATGACGCGCCCAGTGGGCGGCTTGGCCGCGACAAAGGCGTCGCGGTCGGGGGGTAGGTAACGATCACGGGGAGTGCGCACCCGGCAAATCTACTGCGCGCACGACCCGTTGGATCAATCAGCGGCACACGGCTAGAATGCACGGATGAACGCTCCCGCTCGCTGCTCCTGGCCCGTCAAACCGCTGGACGTCACCTATCACGACGAAGAGTGGGGCGTTCCGGTACACGACGACCGGACGTTGTTCGAGTTCATGACCCTCGAAGGCGCGCAGGCCGGCCTGAGTTGGTCCACGGTGCTCGCGAAACGTCCGCACTACCGCACCGCCTTTCAGCAGTGGGATGTCGACGCCATCGCTGCGTTCACGCCGGCGCAGGTCGATGCGCTCATGCAGAACGCGGGGCTGGTGCGACATCGGCAGAAGCTTGAGAGCACCGTTGGCAACGCGCGGGCGTTTCTCGCGGTGCAGGAGGCGTTCGGGACGTTCGACGCTTACCTCTGGCGCTTCGTCGACGGCACCCCCCTGATGACGCGGCTCAGCACGTCGCGCCAGATGCCCACGCAGACCGCACTGTCCGACACGATCTCGAAGGATCTGAAGGCCCGTGGATTCCGCTTCGTGGGCACCACGATCTGCTACGCGTACATGCAGGCGGTCGGGCTCGTGAACGATCACCTTGTGTCGTGTTTCCGTCACGACGAGATCGCCGCCCGCTGACGCCGACTGGGCGGCGCCAGCGGCCCGTGCGCCCTACCGCTGAATCAACTTCACCCGCTGGCCGTTTCTGAAGATCTCGATCCGGTCGGCGCGGCCATCGCGATTCACGTCGGTCCATACCTGCAGCAGTTCGTTGCTCTGATCGAGAAAGATGGCGCGCCACGGCACACCGCCGCGCCCTTGATCGGGGACGCGCACCGTGAACTCGTTCGTGCCAAGCCACTGCATGATGTCGGCGCTGGGCCGCCCCTGCAGGACATCGACGACGGCGCGCATCGGTGGAAGCACCTGCGGGTAGGCGCGCGACGCATACTCCGGCAAATCGTCGCAGCGGCCATCCTTGTCGAGGTCGTTGCACACCGGCGGACCGTAGCGCTGGTCATCGCACCATCCGTCGCCGTCGCGGTCAAGACAGGTGGCCGATCCGAAGCCCGGCGGCCGGACGCCCGGCGCCTGATTGAAGTAGCGCGGATCGTTCTGTGCGCCCTGCACCACCACACCGCCCGGCGTCACGTACCCGCCGTATGACCCGACGGGCCCCGACGGTGACACCGCACCCCCCGGATACGACGAAGCCGGCGAGAGATTCGCCGGCTGATCGCCGTGCAACTGCGCGTCGGTAATCTTCTTGGCCTCCCAGGCCTCGCGGGCCCGCGGATCCGCCTGAGACAGATCCGGCGGAATCAGCGGTGCGCCCTTCTTGTATACCGGCTTGGCGAAGCCCTTGATCGGAAGGTCCGGCTTCTTCCCCTTCGCCGCATCCTCGCCGTAGATCACCCGGCCGTTGGCCGGCTTGTTCCGCACCGCACTGGCGCAGTCGGTCGGCGCCGGCTGCTGGGCGGGCGGGACCTCGTCGACCCACACACGGCACATGCCGGCAGGCGGACGATAATCCTTGGGAATATCGGCCTTCTCGCTCTTCTCGTTCTTCTCGCTCCGACTCTGGGCGTGAGCGTGCCCCGCACCGAGCGTCAGGCTCAGCGCAACGGTCGTGGCAAGGACTCGCCAATTCATCTGGAACATGCCTTCCTCATGCAGGACGTCGCGCGCCGACCACCACGGAGAGCAGACGGACGTCCCGGTGTCTTTCCAAAGCAGGGTCCATGCCACGACGGACCCGACCGTCGGCGGAGACCCTGCTGTATGGTAAGTATCGGCACCACGGGACTCTACGGACAGGGGGGCGGGACCGCGAGGTAACGGGCAGCGTCCGTAGGAGGGGACACTTCCTGTCTAAAACACAGTCAGGGGTATGGAGTTCCGGGTCTGGAGTGCGGGTCTCCCTACGCCCGACTCCCGACTTCGCCCTCAATCCCCGAACGAGATCCCGATCATCCGCGCGGCCTGGACCACGTCGTGCGCCGGGTCGACCCGCTTCGTTTCCTTGAGCACCTCGTCGATGGGAATGGTGACCAGATGCGGCGACTGGAGCGCCACCATGTGTCCCCATCGTTTGTCGGCCACCGCCTGCACCGCCGCCGCGCCAAAGCGCGTGGCCAGCAGCCGGTCGTATCCCGTGGGCGAGCCGCCGCGCTGCAGGTGCCCCAGCACCATGGCGCGCGTTTCCTTGCCGGTGATGCGCTGAATGTCGTACCCCAGCCGTTCGGCGATCCCCCCCAAACGACGATCCTGTCCGGGAAGCGACGCCCCGATGATCGACTCCATCCCGCCCTTGGGCTTCGAGCCCTCGGCCACCACCACAATGCTGAACCGACGGCCGGCGGCATCGCGGTCCATGATCTTTTCGCAGACCTTCTGAATCTCCCATTCGATCTCGGGAATCAGAATGACGTCGGCGGTCCCGGCGACGCCGGCATGCAGCGCGATGAATCCAGCATCCCGCCCCATGACTTCCAGCACCATGACGCGGTCATGCGACTCGGCCGTCGTATGCAACTTGTCGATCGCTTCCATCGCCGTGTTGACGGCCGTGTCGAAGCCGAACGTCGTCACGGTGCCGGGAACGTCGTTGTCGATCGTCTTGGGCACGCTGATCACGCGCATCCCCTTGGCGGCCAGCTGGGCCGCGATTTTCAGCGAGCCATCGCCGCCGATCGAGATGATCGCTTCGATGCCGAGATTGCGGGCGTTCTCCACCAGCTCGTCGGAGCGATCGACGCTCTTCCACGTGCCATCGGGCTGAAGAATCGGATAGGCGAACGGACTGCCTCGATTCGTCGTCTTGATGATCGTGCCGCCCTGATTGGCGATCCCGCGAACGGTGTCCTCCGTGAGCGGGACGATCTCGTCTTCCCCAAGGAGCCCGGCGTAGCCGCGTTTGATGCCCAGGACGTCCCAGCCACGAGTACGCGCCGAAAGCACCGCCGCCCGAATGACGGCGTTGAGTCCCGGCGCGTCGCCGCCGCCGGTGGAAATCGCAATCCGCATGTCAGTTGAGATCGATCGAGTGGTTACGGGGGATGCCCGTAATCTATCGCGCGGTCACGAGTTCAAGGTGTTGGGAACGCCGATGCGCGCATTGGGACCCCGGCGCCGGCGGCCAGCTGTCGCACGATCGAATCCTGGTACGCCAGGGCGCCACGCAGCGAATCGATCTGCGCCTGCATATTGGCATTCTCTTCGCGCAGTTCGCCGACCAGCGACCCGAGGTCCATCACCGCCTGCCCTGCGTTGAGTTCGCTGGAGGGGCTCGGCATGCTGCCGCTGCACGCGCTGGCGACACTCGCGACCACGCTGACGGCCACGAACGCGATGAGGGTGGCCACCCGGCGATGCGCCGTCGACCGGTGGGCGGTGCGAGGATGATGGCGGCGAAGTTCGGATGACATGGTTCGACGACCTCGGGCTGATCGTGTGAGCCAACGCGGCGAGCAACTCGATGCCTTGCGATATAGTCGCCGCGTCCCATCCACGACACCCTCTGCTCCTGCCACCGATGCCGTGTTCACCCCACACCCCGCCCCCGCACCGTCGCCGACGTGGCGCCACCCTGATCGAGCAGCTCTGGCTGCTCGGCCTCACCGGCGGACTGGTGGCGCTGGCGATGACGTATGGCAGCGCGTTACTCGCCTCGCTCGATGTCGCGATGGCGGCACAGGAAACCGTCGACCTGCTCGCGCTCGCGCGCGATCACGCCATCGCGACCGGTGCGCGCACCGCGGTGCGCTTCGATGCGGCGGGAACGCGCGTCGTGGTGCACGTGGGCCGCGATACGATCGCCATGGGCGACTTCCACGGCAGTGGGCTCACCCTCGAGGCCACGCGCGATTCGCTCAGCTATGCGCCGTCAGGGCTCGGCGTGGGGGCCGCCAATCTGCGACTCGTGCTACGACGAAGCGCCCGAGCCGACACCATTACGGTGTCGCGTCTCGGGCGCGTGCAACGACGATAGCCCCCACCGCACGCTCAAGTGCCGAAGTCGAACCCCGGCACGCTCACGCGCGGAATTTCCTGGCCGATCGTCCGTTCGATGGTCCGTACCATGCCGATCTCCTCCGCCGACATGAACGTGTACGCATCGCCCGTGCTCGCCGCGCGGCCGGTGCGGCCGATCCGATGTACGTAGTCTTCCGGCTGCTGCGGCACGTCGAAGTTGATCACGTGCGTAATGCCGGAGATGTCGAGACCGCGCTGCGCGATGTCGGTGGCCACCAGCACGCGCAGCTTGCCCGACTTGAAGTCTTCCAGCGCCGCCATCCGCTCGCGCTGCGACTTATCCGCATGCATCGCCCCCGCCTTCACGCCGGCCTTCTCGAGATCCTGCACCACCCGATCCGCGCCGCTCTTGGTGCGCGTGAATACGAGCACCGAGTCGTGCGCTTCCTTGGTGAGCAAATGCACCAGCAGGTCGTTCTTGAGATGACGCGGCACAGGATACACTGCGTGCGTCACCGTGGTGGCAGCCGACGAACGCCGACCCACCTGCACCACGACCGGCTTACGCAGATACTTGCGCGCGAGCGCTTCGACTTCCGGCGGCATCGTGGCGCTGAACAGCAGCGTCTGCCGGTAGCGGGGCACCTGTTCGACGATGCGATTGAGTTGCGGCGCGAAGCCCATGTCGAGCATCCGATCCGCTTCGTCGAGCACCAGCGTCTCGAGATACGAGAAGTCGACGTTGCGCTTCTCCAGATGATCGAGCAGACGGCCCGGCGTGGCCACCACCACGTCAACGCCGGCCCGCAGCGCGCGCTCCTGCGGCTCGTAGCCTACCCCGCCGAACACGGGGATGACATCCACCGGCGCAAACTTGGAATACTTACGTACGCTCTCTTCCACCTGGAGGCAGAGCTCGCGGGTGGGGGTGAGTACGAGGACGCGGGTCCGGCGCGGCCCGCCCAGCAGGCGATGCACCATAGGCAGCGTAAAGCTGGCCGTCTTGCCGGTGCCCGTCTGGGCGAGGCCAATCAGGTCACGCCCTTTCAGCGCGACCGGAATGGCGTCGCGCTGGATCGGTGTGGGACGCTCGTAGCCGGCTTCGGAGAGCGCAGCGAGCAAGGGTTGGGCGAGGCCCAGATCGGCGAACGTGGTATCGTCGATCAGCGTGTCAGGGTCGATTGCAGTCATGTGTTGACTGGAAAACTAATCGATCACGACGTCTGGGAAGGCTAGGCCAGCTCGATCTCGCGACCGCTCAGCTGCGCAATGAGGGCAAGCCGGAAGGTGACGTCGGCGGAAAACGCCGTATCGGCGGGTTCGCCGAAGGTTGGATCGGAGAGCGGAAGCAGCGGCCACGACCACACCGGCACACGCTCCGGCATCACCACCGAGCGTGGCGGTGTCCACCGATGCTTCCGGTCGCGGTCGTCGAGCAGGCGATCGAGCAGCTTGCTCCAACCATCGTGACGTTTCAGATAACCCAGACGCGCCATGACCTCGAGCCATCCCAGCGACGAGGGCATGTCGGCATCCATGGCATTCCGCGTCGGGAGCAGGTCCCCGAGCACCAGGTGAGGCTGCTCGATAAGGTGCGGCCCGACTTGCTGCACCGGCTGCTGGCGCGGCCACGGTTGCGTCAGATAGGTGAACAGCCGGTCCATGAACTCGTAATGCTCACTGCGGAAGTGCGGCATCGAGCCCAGCATCACCAGCAGATGGAACGACGGCGCCGCCACGTCGGCCGGCAGCACATGCTGGTTGCCCAAGCGGATCCACGGCTTCTGCGCCAACGGCGACTTGAGGAACAGCATCACGCGGTCCACCAGGCGGCGGGCCGCACCGCGAAGGCGCGGATCACTCTCATACCCCGCCTGCGCCAGCGCCGCGGCCGCCGCCTCGCGCAACATCAAGCGCCCGCGCTTGATCAAGTCGTCGTCCCACTCCGTGGGCATCATCTCGGCGAGAAACGCTGGGTCCTCGTCTTCCGCCAGCAGCCGGAACAGCAACCGCTTGGTCGAGCCGAGGGCGGGGCTTTCCGGGTCCCAGCCGAGTTCCAGCAACCGTCGGTAGGCCGGGATCGTGCCGATGCCCTCGAGGGACCCGCCGGTCGGAATGGTCAGCATGCCCCCCGGCCACTGGCCGTCTCCGTCCTGCATCAGCAACAGATGCCATCCCTGCCGGCTGGCGTAGGGCAGCGTGGGCCACCCCGGTTCAGCGGTGGCCTTCGGCCAGAAGGCCTTCATGGCGCGAAACTGTACCGATGGTGACGCGACACGAAGCAGCCAACTCATCGGAACCGTGACGGGTCCCGCGGGCGGTGGAGGTGACGCGGGGATCGGCGGGGGCGGCGACCGGCGCAGCTCCGGAGAGACCGGCTGCGAGCCAGGCGCGGGTAGCGGCGAGATCGAGGGCGTCACAATCGTCCTATTGTACGCGCCCGCCCCGGTTCCGCCAGAGGCTCGGCGACGAGCGTGACACGATTTCTAACGGCCTCATCTATGCGGTCCCGCGCCGCTTAACGATTTGCTGGCCTGTTGCGTCTACACGGTACGGCAAGTCCTCGGCGCGCCCGCGCTGCGGACCGTACAGAACGACCAACTGAGCCCCCTTCTCATGAAGAACACGATCCGCATGTTCGTTGCAGCGGCCGCCCTCGCGATCGCGGTACCTGCCTACGCCCAGGGTGGCGGT
>NZ_JBILKJ010000238.1:0-3345 GCF_044376735.1 Gemmatimonas sp. | reverse complement strand
GTTGATGAGCATGCCGCGGATTCGTCCGGCGTGCGCGAGGAGCTCCTCGGCGGTCGCGGTGGTGATGACGTGTGTATCACGCGCGAGCATCAGGTGATTTGTCGATTCAGTGGTAGAACCGAGTGCAACCGCGAGGAATCGCGCGAATTGGGGGTCGGTGAGCTGCCCTGCCCCTTCCGCAATGTTGGCGGGGATCGACTCGGACGAACGCCGGAGTTGATTGAGCAGATCCGCACGTCCTCGTGCGGCGCTGGCCACGGCGCGGTCGATCGCGAGCGCGAAGTTATGGGCCTCATGCCACACGCGAAGTTTCGTGAAGTCTTGCATACCGTCGAGGATAGGGTCGCAAGCGGAAACCCCCATCACCAGAATTACGCGCCCCCGCTAGAAACTCCGCACTGACGTTCCCCCCCCACGGCCCACGGCCCACGGCCCACGGCCCACGGCCCATAGCCGAGAGCAGATAGCCCACTAGCCCCAAGCCCAAAACCGATAGAGCTCAGCCCTCAGCCCGTTGGTGTCATCAAGGCGACGACCAAGAAGAAATAGCTTGCGGTTTTCACCGGATCGCCCGATACTGAAAAGCATGTCCGCGCCCATCACGGCAGTTTCGCGACTTATCAGCCTTATTCCCGCCGACGTAACGCTCCTCGTTACGTCGGTGCTAGTTGTACGCACCCGGGAGAAAGGCTTCGTCGTCGCTGCCATGTGACGCAACTGCCGCCCCTCCCGGAGTACTCACGGGATGGGCGACCTGGTCAACACAGCCAAGGCCCCTCCCACGGAGGGGCCTTCGTCGTATCAGGAGCACCCGATGTTCATGCGATTCGAGCGTCAACCGCAGTCCCGTTCCAACACGCCGCATCAGCCCTCCCCCGATGCCACCGGCACGCCCTTCACGCGGCCGGCCACGACGTCAACGGGCCGTTCCACCGGCCATGAGAACCACGACTTCCGCGAGCAGGCCGACGGCGCGCCTTGATGGCGCGCCCTGACGGCAAACAATCAGCGCGTTACCGCAGCAGCCGACGCGCGAGTACCGTGCGCTGGATCGCGGTGACGGCCAACAGCGTAATCCACACCACCAGCACATACCGGCTCACCGATGGCGCGAGCGCGATGACCACGTACACCGCGGTCGTCTCGCCCCCCTCGGCCAGCGCACGCGTGAACTGAATCGACCGGTTTCCACCCAGCTGCCGGTCGGCCTTCTCCGCGAGCGACGACAGCGCCAGCGTGGTCGTAATGGCCAGCACGTAGCCCAGCAGCACCAGCATCCAGAGCACGGCATCAGCCGGCATCGCGACGGCATAAGCAATCGCCATCGCGGAGTAGGCGAGCATGTCGAGCGTGATGTCGAGGTAGCCGCCGAACAGCGAAGCGCTCGCGCCCAGTCGCGCGACCATGCCATCAAAGCCGTCGAGCAACCGGCTTGCGAGCCACAGGGCGATGCCGAGCCACGTGAGCTGCACCGCGACCAGCGCGGCCGCCGTGAGCCCGAGTACGGCCGCCACAACCGTGACCTGATTGGCGGTGATCCCCGCGCGATGCAGCGCCAACGCGGGGGCGCTCCAGGAACGCGCCAGCCATTGCCGGAACGGTTCGTCGATCATGACGCGAAGTGTACGCGTCGCGCGGCGCGTGGGTCAGAGCATGTCGGAGACGGCATCCTAGAGCGCACTGCGGTCGCCGAACAGGTAGCGGGCCGAGAACTGGAACTGCCGCGGCGGGGCCGCCGAGAACAGGTAGACTGGATTGCCCGGCCTACCGAACTGCGTGCGACTGCCGCCACCGCCGATCCCATTCGCGTAGCCGCCCCAGGCCAACGAATTGAGCAGGTTGAATACATCGGCCCGCAGCTCGATCCCGCGCAGCGCCGCCACGCGCGGCCGGTACGACGCGCTCGCGCCCACCGTCACGAAGCCCGGCAGCCGTTCGGCGTTGCGTGCCACCCCGAAGAACCGATCGGCGTTGCCGATGAAGCCGTTGCCGCGAATGGGGCCCGAGCCCAACAGGTCGTAGCGGGCGATGCCGCCGCTGGTCACGGCACCCGCCAAGCGGTTGAGCGGCACCCCGGTTTGCGCATCGCCGATCATGCTCACGGTGAACCCGCGCGGCGATTCGTACACGCTGCGCAACGTCACCCGATGCCGACGATCGTTGTTGGCATCGGCCCACTCATCACTCGTGCAGGCGGCACCCGTCACGGCGTCGATGCGATTGGTGTTAAAGCAGTTGCCCTGCGTGGCCGAGAAGTTGATGTCCTCGGTGTTGTTCTGGGCGCGCGACCACACCCAGTTGGCGTCGAGCTGCCAGCGATCGGTGAGCGCGCGCCGCCCCGCCACGTACAGCGCCACGTATCGCGCCGAGCCGCCGCTCTGCGCCGTGGAGAGTCGGCGATAGCCCGCCGTGGTTGGATTGCTGGGCCGCGACGCGTCACCCGGGCAGGAGAACGCACTCGCGCAGAGACGCGGCACCGAGTCGGCGGCGGTGAGCCGGCGCGACATCGGATTGAGATCCGCCATCCACGGCAGGTTGCGCGTTTCGCTCCACACCACGTCGGCGCTGAGCGCCCACACGCGTCCGAACTGTCGCTGATAGCCAAGTGTGGTCTGCCAGCTCATCGGCTGATCAAGCCCCAGGGCAAAGGTGCGGAAGATTTCGCGTGGCACCGCCTGCACATCGGTATTGGGGATGTTGGCGGGCAGCGGGCCGGCGCCAAAGGCGGGTGCACTGGCCCCGCTAAAGGTGAGCACGGCGTTACCGGTGGCACCGAGCTGAATGGCATCGGAGTAAATCGCATACGGCAGCTTGCCCGCATAGCGGCCCACGCCCCCGCGAATCACCTCACGCTCGGTGCGCGCCCAGTTGAACGACAGGCGTGGCTGCACGTTGTCGAGGTCCGCCTCGCTTTCGCCGCGCGACGTGAGGTCGTCGTAATCCCAGCGCAGGCCGCCCACTACGGTGAGCGATGCCGTGGGGCGCCACGTGTCCTCCACGAACGCGCTGTACACCGCCTGCGTGAGGTTTACCTGCTGCGGACGGGCGTCGATGGTATACGACTGCACACGCACGTTGGCCGGAATGTCGGTGATCGACAGCGCGCGCCCCGCCTTGGGCGTGATGTTGCCGTCGTTGAACACCACATACGAACCATTGGGATTCGTGCTGGCCGCTGCCAACCGGAAGGCGCCGGCAACCATGTCACCACCCACGCGCAACGTGTGGCGATCGCCGATGGCCGTCTCGAACACGTCGCGCAGCTGCCACTGCCGCTCGGTCTCGTCGAACACGAAGTTGCTGGAGCCCACGATGGCCTGCGTGGAGAGATTCGGTGCCAGCACA
>NZ_JBILKJ010000028.1:0-36571 GCF_044376735.1 Gemmatimonas sp. | reverse complement strand
GGACTCGAACCTCAACCTTCTGATCCGTAGTCAGATGCTCTATCCAATTGAGCTATAGGCGCAGAACTCCGATGCACCACGATCACCGCACAGCCTCTCCTCGCGGAGAGTCCCGGAACCTGGCGAATCAGGCATGCTCTCAGCACCGACGAGCTTTCCCCAGGTTGTCCTACACCAGCACCAGCACCAGCAGTCCAACAGATGGGTCGTACAAGACTCGAACTTGTGACCTCCACGATGTCAACGTGGCGCTCTAACCAACTGAGCTAACGACCCAAGACACCGTTGTACTACAAGCGGGAAACGGGACTCGAACCCGCGACCCCAACCTTGGCAAGGTTGTGCTCTACCAACTGAGCTATTCCCGCAGACCGACGGCACCGTGATGCCTATCCGTACACCAACCGGAGTGGAGACGAGCGGGATCGAACCGCTGACCTCTTGAATGCCATTCAAGCGCTCTCCCAACTGAGCTACGCCCCCGGAACTGGCTTCCTGCGCCACCGCCGTACCGTACCCCGTTCCCGTGGCACCGTGCCGGCGAGGGCATCAGGAACGCGCAGTCTAGTGCGGTGTATGTCCGGCGTCAAGCAGAGTTCCGGAGATCACACTGGCGAAAGACTCCGATCGGCGTATCTTGCAAGGCTACCCCCGGTAGGGCCATGTCGCCGCACGTTGGGATCCGGCGGGTCGGCGTCGCCGTTCATCGGCATGCCGTGTTCATTTTCGTTTCCTCCTTCAGGGATGCTGTCTCATCCCAAGGTCTCATAGAACGCCATGACTGACGTCAAGCGGAAGCGCCGTCGAGCGGCACCCGCGGGCATCGCGCCCAGCGAACCCGAGCGCGATATCCTCGACCAGTATCTCTACGAAGTCAGCACGTATCCGCTCCTGAAAGCGGCCGAAGAGATCGAGCTCGCCAAGAAAATCCGGACCGGTGACCAGGACGCGCTGCAGGAGCTCGTCAAGCGTAACCTCCGCTTCGTCATCTCGGTCGCCAAGAAATATCAGAATCGCGGCTTGCCCCTCATCGATCTCATCGGTGAAGGCAACGTCGGCCTGCTCACGGCGGCGCGGAAGTTCGATCCCGATCAGGGCGTCAAGTTCATCTCGTATGCCGTGTGGTGGATCCGTCAGGCGATTCTGTCGTCGCTCGCCCGACAGGGGCGCACGGTGCGCGTCCCGCTCAATCGCACCGCCGATCTGTCGCGCATCATCAAGGCGTCGGAAATCCTTCGGCAGAAGCTCCGCCGCGAGCCGTCGCCCGAAGAGCTGGCGCAGGTCACCGGCCTCTCGGTCGATGTGGTGCAGTCGCTGGCCGCCCTCAACACGGGCGACGTGCGGCTCGATGCGCCGATGGATCCCGATGGCGATCGCTCGCTCATCGAGCGGTTCGTGGCCGACGAAATGCCGGACACGGAAGAAGAGGCGATGAACCGCTTCCTCACCGACGAGATCGAGCAGGCGCTGTCCACGTTGCCGCCGCGTGATGCCAAGGTCCTCCGGCTCTACTTCGGCCTCGAAGGCGGCCGCGAGCACACGCTCGAAGAGATCGGTAGCATGCTGGGGGTTACCCGCGAGCGGGTCCGTCAGCTGCGGGACCGGGCCCTCAAGCGTCTCCGGGAAGGCGATGTGGGGCGCGCGCTCTCCAGCTTCGCGGCGTAATCGGCGAACAGAAGCGAGCCCGGTTCAGCGGGATCGCAGCAATGAGGGGCGTCCGACGATCGGGCGCCCCTTTTGCGCGTTGCCCGGCGCTCCCCGCCTACCTTCGCCGGACTTTGACGGTACATTTGTGATCTCATGATCGAGTTCAAGAACATCCACAAGGCGTTCGGGCCCAAGCAGGTGCTCCGCGGCTTCTCCCTTCAGGTCAATGAAGGCGAGACCATGGTGATCATCGGCTATTCCGGAACCGGCAAGTCGGTGGCGATCAAGCACATCGTCGGCCTGCTCGAGCCCGATGAGGGCGAGGTCTGGGTCGATGGGTTGCGCGTCGACCAGCTCTCGCGCAAAGACCTGTACGCCCTGCGCGGACGGATCGGCTACGTGTTCCAGTTCGCCGCCCTCTTCGACTCGATGACCATCGGCGAGAACGTGGCCATGGGGCTGCGCAAGCAGGGGGAGCTCAGCGAGTCGGAGATCACCACACGCGTGGACGAAGCGCTGTCGCTCGTCGACCTCCCCGACGTGAAGGGGCGGATGCCGGCCGAGCTCTCGGGCGGCATGCGCAAGCGCGTCGGCATTGCCCGCGCCATCGCGCTGCGCCCCAAGTACATCCTGTACGACGAACCCACCACGGGGCTCGATCCGGTCACCTCGGCCACCATCGACGCCCTCATGGTGCGCATGCGCGAGCAACTGGGCGTCACGGGCATCGTCATCACGCACGACATGCGGAGTGCCTACACCGTCGGCACGCGCATCGCCATGCTCTACGAAGGGCAGGTGCGGGCGGTCGGCACCGTAGACGAGATCCAGCACAGCAGCGATCCGCTCGTGCGGCAGTTCATCGAAGGCCGCGCCACGCTCGAAGGCAGCGCCCCGCTCATCGGCGTCGCCACTGGCGTCGCTGGCGGCGTCGCCGCGACGGCGAGCTGAGTCGTGCGCTCGTGCGGCATCCGCCGGTAGCGACGCCATGACGACGGCGCCGGATCCGGAGCAGCGCATGAGGCGCGCCACGCTCGAAACGTCGGCGGGCGGCGTCGTGTATCGCGTGCAGGATGGCGAACCGGTGTTCCTGCTCATTCGCGACAGCTACCAGAACTGGGGCTTCCCCAAGGGCCATCTCGAAACCGACGAGTCGCCCGATGTCGCCGCCCTGCGTGAGGTGCGAGAGGAAACGGGGCTCGACGATGTCGCGCTCGACCGGGTGATCGCGACCATCGACTGGTTCTTCCGCTTCCGCGGACGGCTCGTGCACAAGGTGTGTCATTTCTACCTCATGCGCAGCGACGCCTCGGACACGACGCCGCAGCGCACCGAAGGGATCACCGCCTGTCGTTGGGCCACCTACGACGTCGCCACGAAGCTGGTCTCGTATGCCAACGCCCGTGACGTCCTGATGCGCGCCAATGCCATGATCCGTGGCGACGCCCCGTCGGCCGACCCCGACCGGCCCGCCCGCTGATGGCGGCGCGAGCCAACGCCGACGGCGCCGCCCCATCCCTCTGCGTCGTCGCGCTCCTGAAGCGTGAGCGGGCGCGGGCGCTGGTGCGCACGGCGTTTCCGCGGCGGCGGGCGCACGTGCACGTCGCCAAGAGCGCGGCAGACGTCGACGCGTATCTCATGAAGGAGCTGGTCGACGTCGTGATCATCGACGCCGGCGCCGGCGACGAGGCCCAGCGCCTGGTCTCGCGCGCCGAGGAGTTTCCGAGCCTCCCGTTCGTGCTGATCACCGCGCTGTTGCCGGCCGATGCGCCCCTGCTGGCGCGGGCGGCCGATGCCGGGATGGCCGACGTGCTGGTCGAAGGCGTGGATGACGGCGTCGCCCGCGAACTCGTGCTCCGTCGCGCCTTCTCCAGTCGGTTCGAGCGGGCGCTCTCGCAGCCGCCGGCCATGCTGCATCTCGAGACCCCCCTGCAGATCGCCGTTTGGCAAAGTGTGGTGCGTCGCGCCGGCCGCCCGGTCCGTACCGACCAGCTGGCGAAGGAACTGAGCGTGTCGCGCGAGCACCTCTCGCGCAGCTTTGCCGTGGGGCGGGCGCCCACCCTCAAACGGGTGATCGACCTCGTGCGGGTACTGGCCGCCGCCGAACTGTCCAAGAACGCCGGCTACGACGTACGCGACGTGGCGCAGGTGCTCGGCTTCGCCAGCTCGTCGCATCTCTCCAGCACCACCCAGCGCCTCGTCGGCGCCCGCGCCTCTAGTCTGTCCCGCCTCCGGGCGGTCGACCTGCTGGAACGCTTCGGACAGGCCGCGTTCGGGGATCCGGCCGCCAACTAGGCCGCAACCGTAACAGGAACGACACACGCAACAGCCAGAACACGGAGACCACGGATCACACGGTAACCACACGGATCTGCTCCGTTTGGGCGACTGGTCTCCGTGACGCCTCCCCAAGAAGCGTTTCTTCATCAAGAGCAAACCCGTCGGTCACCCGGGTCTGTCCGTAAGGCGGGCTTATCCGTGTTGTTTCCGTGATTTCCGTTGATCCGTGTTCCGGCTGTTGCCGTTGCTGTTGCTGTTGCCGTTGCTGTTGCCGTTGCCGTTGCCGGAGCCGGACCAGCCCCCAAACGGCCCCACCCCGCCGGGTTGCACCGACCCGTCCCTTGTGATAATTTTCACAAGCTGTCCCCGAATCGTTACCACGCATATAAAGCCCCTGCCTCATGGCTACCCAGACCGCCCTGCGCCCCGGCGAAATCAAAGACATCCTCCTCCGCGAAATTGAAGCGGCGGATCTCGCCGATCTCAACGTCGAGGAAGTCGGTTCCATCCTCGAAGTGAAGGACGGCATTGCCCGCGTCTATGGCCTGGGCAAGGTCATGGCCGGCGAGATGCTCGAGTTCACGGCCTCGGAAACGAAGGCCGTCATCACCGGCATGGCGTTGAACCTCGAAGAGGACAACATCGGTGCCGTCATCCTCGGCGATTACCTCCAGCTCAAGGAAGGCGATGAAGTCCGTCGCACCGCCCGCGTGCTGGAAGTGCCTGTCGGACCGGAACTGATCGGTCGCGTCGTCGATCCCCTCGGCCGTCCCATCGACGGTCTCGGCGAGATCCGCACCACCTCGTTCCGCAAGGTCGAGTCGCCCGCCCCGGGTATCATCGTGCGGCAGCCGGTGAAGGAGCCCATGCAGACGGGCATCAAGGCCATCGACTCCATGATCCCGATCGGCCGCGGACAGCGCGAGCTCATCATCGGCGATCGCTCCACGGGCAAGACCGCCGTGGCGATCGACACGATCATCAATCAGAAGGGCCAGGGCGTGATCTGCGTGTACGTCGCGATCGGCCAGAAGGCCTCCACGATCGCGACGGTCGTGGAACGCCTCCGTCAGGCCGGCGCGCTCGAATACACCATCATTGTGGCCGCCTCGGCCTCCGATCCGGCGCCGATGCTCTACATCGCGCCGTACTCGGGGTGTGCGATGGCCGAGTACTTCATGTACAACGAGGGCAAGCCCACGTTGTGCGTGTATGACGACTTGTCCAAGCAGGCCGCGGCCTATCGTCAGCTGTCGCTCGTGCTTCGTCGTCCGCCGGGCCGTGAAGCCTATCCGGGTGACGTGTTCTATCTCCACAGCCGTCTCCTCGAGCGCGCGGCCAAGCTGCGCGAAGACGACGGCGTGGTCGATGGCAAGACGATCCTCAAGCCGGGTGGTTCGCTCACCGCGCTCCCGATCATCGAAACGCAGGCCGGCGACGTCTCGGCGTACATCCCGACCAACGTCATCTCGATCACCGACGGACAGATCTTCCTGGAAACGGACCTCTTCAACGCCGGCATCCGCCCGGCCGTGAACGTCGGTATCTCCGTGTCGCGCGTCGGTGGCTCGGCCCAGACCAAGGCCATGAAGAGCGTGGCCGGCCGTCTCCGCCTCGACCTCGCGCAGTTCCGCGAACTCGAAGCCTTCGCCGCGTTCGCGTCGGACCTCGATGCTGCCACGAAGCGCCAGCTGGAGCGCGGGGCGCGCACGGTGGAAATCCTCAAGCAGGGGCAGTACCAGCCCATGCCGTTCGAGGAACAGGTGATGGTGATCTACGCGGTGACCAACGGCCTCCTCGACGCGATCGAGACGGCCAAGGTGCGCGCGTGGGAGAAGGGATTCCTCGAGTTCATGCGCGCGCAGTTCCCGCAGGTCGCCGACACGGTCCGCACCAGCAAGGCGCTTTCGAAGGAGATGGAAGCGGAGCTGAAGCGCGGCATCGAGCAGTACTCCAAGAGCCTGTAAGATGGCCAAAGGCCGCGAACTCAAGGGGCGCATCAAGTCCGTCGAGAACACGCGCAAGATCACGCGCACGATGGAAATGGTCGCTACCTCCAAGATGAAGCGCGCGGCGGATCGCGTGTCGTCGGCGCGTCCGTACGCGTTGGCGCTTGGCGAGGTGCTGTCGCACGTGTATACGCCGGAATTGGCGGAGCGCTTTCCGCTCCTCCGCCGCCCGGCGCAGGTGAAGCAGGTGGCGCTGGTGGTGCTCACGGCCAATCGCGGCCTGTGCGGCGCGTTCAACACCAACCTGCTGCGCGAGGCGCGCGCGCGGCTCGCCGAGCTGGAAGGGAAGGGCGCCAGCGTCGAGCTGCACATCGTCGGTCGGAAGGGCATCGGCTTCTTCAAATATCTGGGGCGCGATCTCGCGTCGCAGCGCGCCGATATCAGCGACAAGCCGACGTCGGCCGATGCCACATCGGTCATCGACACGCTCATGACGCGCTTCGCGTTGGGCGATCTCGATGCGGTGCATGTGACCTACGCGAAGTACAAGTCCGCGCTCTCCACGCCGCCGGCCACCGAACAGGTGCTGCCGGTCGTGGCCCCGACGAGCACCGGTTCGGGGCTGTCGCGCGATTTCATCCTCGCACCGTCGGCCGACGAGATCCTCGAAGCGCTGTTGCCGTTGTATGTGCGCAACACCGTCTACCGGGCGCTCGTGGAAACGGCCGCGGGCGAGCAGGGCGCGCGTCGGACGGCGATGAAGAACGCCACCGACAACGCGACCGAGATGCTGCAACTGCTCAAGCGTACGTACAACTCCGCGCGGCAGGCGCAGATCACGCAGGAAATCGCCGAAATCGTCGGCGGCGCATCGGCACTGCAGGGCTGATTTCCCTATCTCCACATAGAGTCCCATGGCTACCACTGCCGCGCCGACCACTGTCGGCAAGATCATTCAGGTTATCGGCCCCGTTATCGACGTGGCCTTCGAAAACGATCATCTGCCCGAGTTGTACAACGCGGTGCGGGTGGAAGGCACGGCACCTGATGGACAGGTGATCTCCGTGACCGCCGAAGTGCAGCAGCACATCGGTCGCAATCAGGTCCGCGCCGTCGCCATGTCGAGCACCGACGGCGTCACGCGAGGCATGGCTGTGGTCGACACCGGCGGCGCCATCACCGTGCCCGTCGGTGCGCCCGCACTCGGCCGTATTCTGAACGTGCTCGGCGAACCGATCGACGAAGGTGCCGCGATCCCCGCGGACGCGCTGCGCTGGCCCATCCACCGCAAGCGTCCCGACTTCGTCGACCTGCTCCCGAAGACGGAAGTCTTCGAAACGGGCATCAAGGTCGTCGATCTCGTCGCCCCGTTCGTGAAGGGTGGAAAGATCGGACTCTTCGGCGGCGCCGGCGTCGGCAAGACCGTCATCATTCAGGAGCTCATCAACAACGTCGCGAAGGGACACGGCGGTAAGTCCGTGTTCTGCGGCGTCGGTGAGCGCACGCGCGAAGGCAACGACCTCTATCTCGAATTCCAGGAAGCGGGCATTCTCGACAAGGTCGCGCTGATCTACGGCCAGATGAACGAGCCGCCGGGAGCCCGTCTCCGTGTTGCGCTCGCCGGTCTCACGGTCGCCGAGTATTTCCGCGACGTCGAGAACGCCGACGTGCTGGTGTTCGTCGACAACATCTTCCGCTTCACGCAGGCCGGTTCGGAAGTGTCCGCGCTGCTGGGCCGCATGCCGAGCGCCGTGGGGTATCAGCCCACGCTCGCCACGGAAATGGGCGAACTGCAGGAGCGCATCACCTCCACGCGCAACGGCTCGATCACGTCGGTGCAGGCCATCTACGTGCCGGCCGACGACTTGACCGACCCGGCGCCCGCCACGGCGTTCGCGCACTTGGATGCCACGGTCGTGCTCAACCGTAAGATCACGGAGCTCGGCATCTATCCCGCCGTGGACCCGCTCGACTCCACGTCGCGCATCCTCGACGCGCAGTACATCGGCGAGCGCCATTACAACGCGGCGACCACGACGCAGCGCATCCTGCAGCGGTACAAGGAGCTCCAGGACATCATCGCGATCCTTGGCATGGACGAACTGTCCGAAGACGACAAGAAGATCGTGGGCCGTGCGCGCCGTCTGCAGCGCTTCATGTCGCAGCCGTTCGCCGTCGCCGAGCAGTTCACGGGCATCCCCGGCAAGTACGTGAAGCTCGAGGAAACCATCTCCTCGTTCGAGCGCATCTGCGCCGGTGAGTTCGACAACCTGCCCGAGCAGGCGTTCTTCATGGCCGGTGGCGTCGACGACGTCGTCGTCAACGCGAAGAAGTTCCAGAGCTGATCGCATGAGCGACTCACTCAAGGTGTCGGTGATCTCTCCCGAGCGCGTGCTCTTCGAGGGCACGGCGCGGGGGGTCATCGCGCCGGCGTTCGACGGCGAGATGGGCATCATGCCGATGCACGCACCGCTCATGACGCTGCTCGGTAAAGGCACGCTGCGTCTCGATACCGCCGAGGGCGAAAAGCGCTTCGGTATCGAGGGGGGCTTTCTGCAGATCATCGACGATCAGGTCCGCGTCGTGACGGAGCACGCGTCCGCAATCGCCGCGGGCTAACCGCGCGTCTTTCCGGCCGCCTCGCGGCTGCGTACGCACGACCGGCACACACGAACGAGACACGCGGGGCATGGCTCACACCATGTCCCGCGTGTTGTGTTGACGGGGATTCGCGCACGGACTTCGGAACGATTTCGTTGTTGGTCGCAACGTCCGCACGTCGTGGTCCGTACACACACTGGCGCCCCCGGCGTGCACTGTCGTCCGGCAGTTGCCGACGCCGTGGTCGTGATCGCAGTCTGTTCGCTCGCGTTTTCACCAACAGTCATGGCTCTCCGTGTCGTAGTTCTCGGTCGGGTTCCGGCGTCACTGCCCGAACAGCTGGCCCATCTGACAGCCTCGCTCGACGCGTCGGTGCTTGGGTTCCACGCCGATGCCCAGTCGGCGAGAGCCGCGCTTCGCCCCCTTCCCGACATCGCGCTGGTCGGTGCCGAGATGGCCGACATGTCCGGCTTCGCCTTCGTGCACTCGCTCGCGCCGTCCGAGCGTCCCACCGCCATCGTGTTCACGTCGGCGCGTGAGGAGGATGCCGTGCGGGCCTTCGAGCTCCAGGCCACCGACTTCGTGCCGGTACCCGTGGTGGCCGAGCGTTTGCGGGATGCGCTCGCGCGCGCGCGTCAGCAGGTGCTGCAGGTGGCCTTGCTGCGCACCGCCGACGAATTGCAGCGCCTGATCGGCGAAGCGAGTGCTTCGGGCCATACGGATCTCGGGGCGCTCTTCTCGCGCGGGGGCGGCGACGGCCACTCGAACGGCCGCGGGGTCGGGACGGGTCACGACACCGCAGTGGAAGCCGCTGGGCGCAAACGGGGCAACCGGCATGCCACCGGGACGTTCATTCCGTCCACGCCGTGGCGTGCTCCCCGCGGCTCGGAGCCCGTGTCCGCCCGCCTGACTCGGGACGACGCCGACGCGCCCGTGCTCGATCTCACCCAGGATGATGGCGGCCGTGCCGCCTCGGGCCAGAGCGATGCCCGTCCGCTCCGCGTGCTGGTGCGCGAGGGTCGTCGCACTCGCTTTGTGCCGCTGGCCGCGGTCGACTGGTTCGAGGCCGACGGGAATTACATCCTCGTGCATGCGGCGGGCGAAAAGTACCGCACCCGCGGTACCATCACGGCCATCGAGGCCGCGCTCGATCCGCGGCAGTTCGTCCGCATTCATCGGCGCATGGTCGTCAACATGGATCGCGTCCGGGAGATGACGCCGCTTCCCGGCGGGGACGGCTTGTTGATGCTCGGCAACGGGTCCACGCTGCGCTTGTCGAGGACCTACCGGACGCGCGTGCGCTGATCGCCGCCGTTCGTCCCAACCGCATACCACCGGCCGAGGCTGCACGGCGCGGCGATTGACAGTCAAACGCTGCCTACTAGCTTGACGCGACGGCGCCCGTGCCGCGAGTCCGCTCGAGACTGAGCCGACGGCGTTCACGTGGCCTCCCCTGTGGTCCCCGACCCACGTGTTTTCCCGCCGCCGCGCCCCTGCGTCGGCGTTGTCCAGTGCCATGTCGGGACCCTCGGCCTCTCCACAGGTTGCCGTCGGCCTCCGGCTTGGCGTTGCAGACGTTTCAGCCCGGTTACCCCGGCGAGACGTTGTCCCGCAGTACTAGCCTCCCGGAGGAGCAGATGAGGGCTTTCGGACGTCGTTTGTGGTTTATCGCGACGGTCCTGGGCGTGGCACTTGCCGCGCCGATCACCGCCGCCCAGGCACAGACCGGTAAGCTGACCGGTGTGGTGACCGATGCGGAGACAGGCAAGCCCGTCGAGGGCGTTGCGGTGGTTGTTCAAGGGACAACGCTGGGTTCGAATACGAATGCCAGCGGCCGCTATTTCATCATTCAGGTTCCTCCCGGATCCTATTCGGTTCAGGCCCGTCGCCTCGGTTTCCAGAGCGTGACCGCCACGAACGTCACGATCGCCATCGACGCGACGCGCGAACAGAACTTCAAACTGCGCTCGTCGAACCAGACGTTGGCGGCCATTACGGTGCAGGCCGACGTGGCCCCGCTCGTGGAGCGCGGGCAGGTCGGTTCCCGGACTACGGTCACCGCCGAGCAGATCACGTCATTGCCGGTCACCAGCATCGCCGGTGTGCTCGCGCTGCAGCAGGGCTTCACGGAAGTCCCGCAGAACACCTCGGTGGTGTCGTTGGCGGAAGAACAGCGCAGCACCACGCCGGCGCTGCGCGTTCGCGGCAGCCGCGGCGGTGCCACGCTGTCGATGATCGACGGCATTGCCATCAATAACCCGCTCTTCGGCAACGATGCTGTCGGCATGAGCGCCTTGGCCGTGCAGCAGGTGGACTTTCAGCGTGGTGCGATGGAGCCGCAGTACGGCAACGCGCTGGCCGGCGTCATCAACCAAGCGGTGCGTGAAGGCGGCTCGGAAGTGTCGGGCGCCATCGACTTTCAGAACTCGACGCTCCCGGGCAGTCTGTTCAACACGCAGCAGGACAAGTTGCTCGGCTTGAATCTGCTTCGCGGCTACCTCTCGGGCCCGGTGCCGGGCACGAAGAACAAGCTGCGCTACTCGGTGTCGGGGCAGGTGCAGAGCCAAGCCCAGCGCGTGCTGGAGTTCGACCAGGATGTGTACACGGCCAACGCCCCGCTTGTACTGGGCGATATCCTCGGTGTGTCCACCAAGGACCTCGTGCCGGGCTTTCAGGCGTTCGGCGGCACGCAGAATTCGTCGGTGGTCGGCAAGCTCACGTTCCTGCCGTTCGACAACACCACGATCAAGTTCACCGCCGTCGGCTCCGAGCGTCAGAACCGCGGCTACGACCGTCGCTACTTCTTCGCCTACCGTGGCGATCCGCTGGCGCTCGTGAACAACCGCACCGACTCGTTGTTCGCGCTCACCGGCGGCGACAATCGCGCGTCGCGTGATCTGATTCAGCCGTCGGTGCGCGACCAGGGCAAGCTGCTCATCGGTTCGCTCGAACAGCGCTTCGGTCGTTCCAACCTCACCGTGCGTGTCGCCCAGACCGACTTCGAGCGCACCACCTGCGCCGTGTTTCTCGGCACGTGTATCCCGGGGCCGTTCGCCTACGGCAACTTCGACCAGTCGTTCCTGTCGATCTGCGGCGGCTTTACCGGTTGCGACCGCGTCCCGTATCAGGGTATCGCGTCGGGCATTTATGGCGGTGAGCAGTACACCACGCGCACCGTCAAGGCCGACCTCCAGTCGCAGCTCACCGATCACAACAACATCCAGATCGGCGCGCAGTTCGTGAACCACGACTTCGTGTACAGCGATGTGCAGCAGGATGCCAGCACGACGTCGGGCATCAAGAACAACGTGTATCAGGTGTATCGCGGCAAGCCGATCGAAGCCGCGGCGTACATCCAGAGTGTGATCGAGTACGACTTCATCACGATCAAGCTCGGTGGTCGCTTCGACTACGGCCGTGCCCGCGGTCAGGCGCTGGCCAATCCGTTCGATCCGTCGAACGGCACCACGGCGCGTGAGGTGTGCGCCGGTGCCTCGGTCGGTGGCAAGCAGCTGCTCAACGCGGCCGGCCAGCCCTATGGCCTCGCCGGTTGCGCTGCCTCGCCGATCGACCCCAAGACGCAGCGCGCCCGTTTGCTCGACACGGCCACGGCGATCGCGCAGCTCGATGACTTCCGCGAGTCGCCCGCCCGCACGGCGTTCAGCCCGCGCGTGGGTGTGGCCTTCCCGCTCACCGAGAAGTCGCAGGTGTTCTTCAACGGCGGCCGTTACACCATGGTCCCGCTGTACGGCAACACGTATCGCAACACGGGTATCGGCACCACGGCCGGCGCCGGCGACAACTATTGCGCCGCTGGACAGATCAAGCCCGGCACGAGCGAATGCACGCCGAATCTGCAGCCCGATAACCCGACGTTCGTGGGTAATCCGAGCCTCCGCCTCGAGCAGGCCAAGCAGTTCGAAGTCGGCTACTCCGGTGAAGTCGGCAAGAACTACTCGATTCAGGTGGCCGTGTTCAGCCGCTCGGAAACCGGCCTCACCGGTATCCGCAGCAGCCGCGCCGCCCAGGACATCGGCAGCACGTACGCCGGCGCCTTCCCCACGTACAACATCATCGTGAACGGCGACTTCCTGTCGTCGCGCGGTGTGGAAGTGGCTTTCCGTCGTCGCCTCGCCGATCGCTGGGGCTACGACATCAACTACGGCCTCTCGCGTTCCACCACGAACTCGCGGCCGCCCGATCGCGCCAACGAAGTGTCGCGTACCGATGAAGCACTCCGTGCACAGAACATCGAAACGCTCACCGATGTCGACCAGCCGCAGCGCCTCAACGTGCAGCTGTTCTATCGTGTCGGGAACGACGCACCGGAACTGCCGCTCGGCCTCGGCAAGGCGCTCAAGAACTTCAGCGGCTCGCTCACCTACAACATCACGTCGGGCATTCCGTACACGCCACTCCGCGGCGCGGCGGCGGGCCAGATCGGCCTGAACAATCAGGGTGAAGTGAACTCGGCGCGTCAGCCGTCCACGCAGGATGTGGGATTGCTGCTCGACAAGGCGTTCCGCATCGGCAACCTGCGCTACTCGGGTTTCCTGCGCGTGAACAACCTGCTCGACCGCAAGAACTGCGTGCAGGTCTTCAACAACACGGGCACCTGCGACGCCGGTCTGCGTGACTTCGCGAACCGTCGTATCGGCAACGCCGGCGACAATACCTCGACCGCCTTCGACCAGCCCGAGTTCATCGGGGCGCGTCGCAGCATCTCCACCGGCCTGTCGGTCAACTTCTGAGCATGGACGGCGTAAACCTCATGGGTTTCACTACCAATAATTCCCGCCGACAGCCTCAGGGCCTCCGGGCGCGCGGAGTCTCGCGCGCCCTGGGTACCCTCGCCGTGCTGGCCGGCCTGTCCACCATCGCGCCCGCCATCGCGGAGGCGCAGCGCGCCACGCAGGCCAAGGTCAACCATCTCGACGAGATGTTGCCCGACGGCACGATCCGTCAGATCCCCATTCCCGCCACCAACGGGTTCGACCTGTTCGCGGCGGAAGACCTCGCGTTCGGTACGCTCCGTATGAGCGGCACCTACCGTGCCGCCATCGCCAGCCAAGGCGGTCCGGTCGCGCAGAATCAGGGCGACATCGCCTTCGGCGCGCGCGCGGTCAGCCCCACGGCAGGCCAATTTCACGTGTTCTTCCAGATGGGCTTCGTGGTGGCGGCGCCACCGACGGAATTCCGGAAGATCCGCGTGGTGAATCCGCGCATCAACAACATGACCGGTACGCTCGGCTACACGTCGCTCACGTGGGAAACGCTCGTCTCGTCCAGCCGCAAGTGGGGCGCCGCCGACGCCCAGTTCGGCAAGAGCTTTGCCGGTGTCACGGCGCAGGACGGGTCGTCCTGCCGAGCCGACGGCAACGTGTACACGACCACCGGCTTCTCACTGCTGGCGCAGAAGGACTGCCCGGACACCTGGGGCTCCGAGGGTTTCCGCGGCAAGCTGGTGGTGCAGGATTCGGTGTGGCTCAACACGTTCAACGCGAACAAGAGCACGTTCCGCTGGGATGACTGGCGTATCCCGGCTGCGCGCCTCGATGCGACGCAGTTCCTGGGTACGCAGAGCGTGTACGGCTTCATCTCCGATTACTATCGTGAGCAGAAGCTCCGCTACGGCGGCATCGTGCCGGGCGGTTCGGGCACGCCGCTCGACGGCGGCTACCCGTTGGGCCTCGAGCTCCGCGTGGACAGCTACCAGTTCGCCTCGCCGGCCACGCGCAACACGCAATTCTATCAGGTGCAGATGGTCAACAAGTCGGCCGCCGTGTACGGCACGGGCATCGACTACGATTCGTTATACTTCGGCACGACCCCGGGCTTCCTCGCGGTCACCGACGGCCTCCAGTACCTGTCGCCGTACTTCGATTTCAGCACGAACACGATTCTGGCGTCGAAGGCCGGTACCAGCGGCAACTGCAGCACGTCGTACCCGAAGCGCTATCTCAACTCCACGCTCGGTGGCTGTCAGTCGACGGCTGCCTTCCAGGCCGGTGTGTGGAGCATGACGTGGCTCAAGTCGCCCTTGGGTGACGTGCGCAACAAGCGCTTCACGCGCAACCCGGCCGATCCGTATTACAACCCGGCCAGCCCGCTCGCCGACGATACGATCACGTTCAACCACTCGCACCCCGGCTCCGTCGGCCGTGCGGGTCAGGCGATCAACCGCTCCACCCGTTCCGCGTTCGGCTATCTGGCGTCCAAGGAAGACGACTTCCTCGACGGGCGGAATCCGTCGGATTTCACGATCAACAACTTCGTCGGCATGGTCACGCCGGAAGACTGGACCGGCTCGCTCCCCGCGACGCCGGCCGGTGTGAAGTTCCCGAAGTTCGTGCCGGGCGGTACCACCAATCCCAGAAACGGGCAGCCGTTCGGCCGGTGGGACTACAACAACGACGGCGTGCAGGACACGATCTCGGTGCCGGGCTGTGGTTCGCTCGGCTGCCACGGGATCTACTCCGACACCATCGTGGGCGGCTATCGCAACGAGTACGGCAACATTCTCGGCACGATCACGGCTGGTCCGTTCAAGCTGAAGGCGGGGGACACCACGCAGTTCCTGTGGGCCTTCTCCTGGAACCCGGATTCCGTGACCACCCGCAAGGCGATCGAAGGCCTCACCGAAGCCTACCTCACCAACTACGCTGGACCGCAGCCGATCGCGTACCCGGCAGTGAAGGCGGGGCTGTCGTACACGATCAATTCGGCCGAATTGGTCGACTCGCTCACCGGCGGCGCCGCGACGTCGATCGGATCGCAGATCGTGATTCGGTATCCGAATATCAATCCGGTCGATCCGTACATGGTCGGCTTGGTGAACAAGCTGCGGGCCGACTCGCTCGCTGGTGATGTCGCCACGCGACGTATCCTGCGACTCAATCCCACGCTGCTCGATTCGCTCCGGGCGCGGGCGAATGACAATCTGAGCTCGGTTTACTTGTTCAAGTCGTGCGATGGCGGCACGACGTTCACCAACACCACCGGCAACGCGGGCACGTGCACGTCGGCGCCCACGCGCGCCATCGACGCCGCCATTCCCGCGTTCGGATGGCGCCCGGTCGCCACGGTGAATTACCTGAAGGGCGTCCCGCAGGTCGCGAACTTCAACGAGAATCTGCAGGCCGGCCGCACGTACAACTATGTATTTGTGACCCGTACTCGCGGCTTCTCCGACGACTACTTCCGTATCGTCGACTCGCTCCCGGGCCGTGGTCTCTACATCACCAACGCGCAGGACGCCTTCGGATTCCCGCGCGACACGATCAACTCGTCGTTTGCCACGTCGGGCCCGGCATCGCTCACGGTGTACGCCCCGATCACGAACGCCGCCGGGCGTCAGTTCGCCCGTATCGACACCTCCACGGTGGTGGGTAACTCCACCCAGCCCGTGCTGGTGCAGGCCGTTTCGAACAGCGTGACCGGTACGTCGCGCCTCGTATTCGGCAACCAGTTCATCGTGCGCAAGGTGCAGGACACGGTCACCCGTGCGGTCTCGTCGACCATCAGTGCCCGCTGGGTGCTGCCGAATGCGACCACCTCGCCCACGGGGCCGGCCACCACGAATTTCGTGGCCAAGGAGCAGTCGTTCACGACCACCGGTGACATCCCGGTTCGTCTGGGCACCACGCTGCTCGCCGGAACCGCGCGCGGCTTCACCGGCGCGTCGCGTGTCTTCGTCGACACGATCACGTCCCCGGCCAGCTACCCCGGCTACGTCTGGGTGACCGGTGACAACAAGCCGATTTTCGCGATCAACGACCCGTACGGCACCAACGGCGGCAACCAGGTCCGTGACCAGGTCGGCTCGCCGCTGTACCCCGGCTTCACGGCTCAGCCGGACGACTCGTCGAACACGGCCAACGGTTTCCGCACCGAGCGCCTGTCGGGCAACGTGTCGCGCGATCGGAATTTCGTGCTCCGCACGAACGGCGATACGCTCTCCGGCAATGCGCGTCAGTTCGTGCCGCAGGTGCAGGGCAACTTCACCACGGCGACCACTGGTCCGCTGGTCGGCAACAAGCGCATCAAGGGTGGTCGCTACGAGCTCACGTGGCTCACCGATCCGTGGGGCGCCAAGGCGTTCAAGCTCGATCCGGTCGCCGATCTACAGTCGGCCGTGACCACGGCGCTGGTCGAGGTGGCCTCGAAAGCCACGACGACCACCGAAACGTCGGCCGCCGTTGCCACGCTCGTCGGTGCCACGGCGACCCGGCCGCTGGTGCGCGTTCGCGTGCCGTTCACCATGAAGTTCACCGACCCGGTCGGCGGTCGTGAAGAGCCGGTCAAGTTCGCCATGCTCGCCCGCCAGACGTTCGCGCAGGGTGGTGTCGGCAACACGCGACTCCTCGGCTCGGGCAACGACACGGTGCGTGTCGCGGTCCCCGACTCGTTGTGGATGCCGGGCGATACGCTGATCGTGCTCCAGAAGGTGGAGAAGGACAGCACGGTGCTCCTCGGCACCACTCGCGTGGTCGTCATGCAGGCCGACGGGTCCAACGGCTTCCGCACGATCCCCGTGCTCGCCGACTCCGTTGGCCTGAACAAGTTCCTGGTGGCCTGCACCGGTGGTGTGAACGGTACGGGCGTCCGTCCCGCCGCCACGATCGACCAGAACAGCTGCAACCCGCTCGCCATCAACACGCGCGGCGCCACGACGGCCGGCGGCTATGCGCCGATCGAGCCGACCTGGCGGCAGGCGTTCGAACTCACGCGCACGTTCGATGCGCGGTCGAGCATCCAGCTCGTCGCCACGCCGTTCAGCATCAAGTCCGAGATCACCAAGGCCGATCTGGCCAAGGTCTCGGTGGTGCCGAATCCGTACATCGTGCGCTCGGACAACGATGGGGTCGACGGCGGGCGTCTTGCGGTGCCGCGCATCTACTTCACCAACGTGCCGGAAGAAGGCGTGCTGCGGGTGTACTCGGTATCCGGCCAGTTCCTCCAGGAACTCACCTGGACGAAGAGCGACCTGACCTACGCGGGTAACAACTCGACCTCTGGTGACCTGCCGTTCAACCTTCGCACGCGCGAAGGCACTGACATGACGTCAGGTCTCTACATCTACGTGCTCACTGCCACCGGCTCGGCTGGAAAGAATCAGGTGCAGCGCGGCAAGTTCGTGATCATCCGCTAAGGGAGCAGCGATGCAAATCACCCGGCTCATCGGCGCCTTCGGCGCCGCCACCCTGCTTCTGGGCACGACCGTTCGTGCCCAGGGGCCCGGTGGACTACTTCCTACGCCTGCGGATACCCCGAATCGTCAGGGTACGCGTGGCGCCAACTTCCTCCACATCGGCGTCGGCGCACGGAGCGGCGCGATGGCCAACGCCACCGCCGCCTCCGTCAACGGTCCGTTGGCCTGGTTCTCCAACCCGGCCGGTGCCGGCACCTCCGAGTCGTTCTCGGCGGTTGCCGGTCGCCAGAACCTGTACGGCGATCTCGGGCTCGGCCAGACGTATGCCGCGCTCTCGATTCCCGCGCTGGGCGGCAACCTCGGCGTGCACTTCAACACGCTGAGCTCGGGTGACATCAAGCGCACCACGGAGCTCAATCCGTTCGGTGATCGACTGGGTGGCAACTTCTTCCAGTGGACCTCCACGGTGGTCGGCATCGGGTACGCCAAGCGCCTCACCGATCGCCTGCAGGTTGGCGGTCAGATCAAGTACATCAGCGAAGGCATCCCGGATGCTGGCACGAAATGGGTCGCGGCCGACATCGGCACCCAGTTCAACACCGGTCTCTACGGCCTCACGCTCGGTGGCTCGATCTCGAACGTCGGTCCCACCGCCCGTTCGTCGGGCGCGCTGATCACCCGCGTGATCAGCACGGCCGACCGCGGCACCTTCAGCGACAACCGTCGCGTGTCGCTGTACACGTCACAGGTTGAGTTGCCGGTCGAGTTCCGCCTGTCGCTCGCCTCCGACCTGCTGGGCTCAGCGAACTCGCTCCTCGGCAAGGGTAGCGGCAAAAACACGCTCAACGCCGAAGTCGCCGTGAACGAGTCCACCGACTTCACGACGCAGTACGCGATCGGTCTCGAGTACGGCTATCGCAACATCCTGTTCGTGCGCGGTGGCAAGCGCGTGTACAACGACGATCGCGATCGTGGCACCGACACGCCGGTCGGACTGGCCGGTGGTTTCGGTCTCCGCCTCCCGGCGAAGGGACGTAACGTCCGCTTCGACTACTCGTTCGAGTCGGCCGGCGCGCTCCAGAACATTCAGATCTTCTCGTTCGAGGTGGGTCGATGAACCGCGCTGCAAGCATTCTCGCCGCCTTGGCGCTGACCGCAGCGAGCCTCGGCGCGCAGGTCGCGCCGAAGCAGTTCACGGTCACCACGCGTCTTGGCATCCTTCAGGCCGAGCGGGCCGCCAGCCTCGATCCGGCGGCGCTGATCGGTCTCGACGCGGAGTACGCGTTGTCCAAGTATCTGGGCATCGGTACCACCGTCGACGTGTCGCGAGGGAGCACCACCAAGGAAGACTTCCTCACGCGCCTGCGTTTCGGTCAAGCGGCCGTGGCTGGTGGTGATTCGGTCCGCTACCAATACGTGGGGCAGCCGGTCAACACGGTGAACATCGGGCTTGCGGCCACGCTGCGCTATCCGGGCAAGAAGGTGGCGCCGTTCGTCATGGCCGGTGCCGGCACCTACGTCATGATTCTCGACGCGCAGGTCAACGGCAAGGAGACGCGCAACAACGACGTCTCCTTTACCGGTGGCACCGGCGTCTGGATCAAGCTCAGCGAACAGTCCGGCCTGCAATTCGACGTGCGGGCCGTACAGTACCAAGGCTATGATCGCAATTTCCTGAATCCGGCGCGTGACCGTACCGAACTCATTCAACCGTTCCCGGAAGACTTCCCGACGCCTCCTGCGGCGAAGAAGACCGCGTTGAACACCATGTTCACGCTTGGCTTCCGGTACATCCCCGGCGGCGTTGGCGGGGGGAGATAACCGATGCGCATCATGCGTCCTTTTCTGCTGGTAGCCGGCGTGGCTGCGATTGGCCTTTCGTCGGCCTGTGGCAACGAGCGGTCGATCACGACCGAGCCCGTGGGAGCGCTCGGCTTCGGTACGAACTTCCTCCGGACTTCCACGAACCTGCCGCGTGGTACGGTCACCTATCCCGTCGGTATCGTGGCGTCGGCCACGCCGGCCAACGACTCGGTGATCATCACGCTCGCCGGTCTCGATACGCTGACCACGGGCAACTACACCGTGTGGTTCGCCAACGACTCGGCCACCAAGTTCGCGCCGGCCACGGCGCTCAACATCGTGGCGACCCGTCGTGACTCGTCGATCAATGCCGCGGGCGATCCGGTGTTCACGAACACGGCGTTCACGACCACCGGTGCCAGCTTCAAAGCTGGCGGATCCAATATCGCGCTGCGTGTAGCGGTGTCGCGCGTGTCGGCGCCGGCGCTCGTCGCCACGGATTCGCTGACCACGGTGTTGATCAGTATCGAGCCGGGTGCCGCAGGTGCCGCGCCGGGTGAGGTGCGTCCGCTGTGGGCGCGTCGCAGCCAGGCCAATGCGACGCGCGTTGCCAGCTTGCGGTTCGGTACGTTCGGTCGCGGTATTCCGGCGCAGCCCGGCAACCCCGGCGCCAATCAGGAGTTCGTGGTGGCCACGAACGGTGCGATGACCATCGTGCCGCGCGGCCGCGTGGAAGTGCGTGGCAACATCATGATCCTGAACGACTCGAACTACTTCCGTCCGCCCGTTGGCTACTACTACAACGCGTACGGCGTGAAGCTCGATACCACCGGCCGCTTCAACGACACCACGTATCTCGGACGGCGCACCGCGCCGTATCCGAATCGTGGGATCTCGCTGTACGACGCCGACAAGACCAACCCCGCCCCGAGCGTCGTGTTCGACAGCCCCCGCGTGATCTTCGCCATGGCGTCGCGTCTCTCGGCCGATACGATCCCCGACGCGACCGGCTCGCCGGCGTGGAAGAACTACGGGTTCGTGCGCGTCAATCTGCAGCCCAAGGCGGGCATCGAAGGTCGCATGGGTTCTGCGACGCTCCTCGAAGCCACCTTGCCGCCGTCGATCCGCGGCCGCTGATCCGGCCACTGTGGCACACAAAGCGCGCTCGGCGATCATCGCCGGGCGCGCTTTGCGTTTCCGATCTGCAATGTCGATGTGGCAACGCAAAAAAACTGCGATGCCGCTGCCAAGTTTGAGCGTACAACTCCGACGCGCCCAATCCTTACGCGGTTTTCATCCGCGTTCGATCCGCGTCAATCCGCGGTAAAACAGGGAAAAACCGCCTGACCGCGGATCACCACGAACACACCGCGGATAAGCCATGCCGCAGCAACATTCCAGCGTGCAGCTCCGACGCGCCCAATCCTTACGCGGTTTTCATCCGCGTTCGATCCGCGTCAATCCGCGGTAAAGGCAGTTCTCAGGATGGTCGGGAGCACCAATAGCCGTCGCCGATCACCCCTTCGCCAGAGTCACCGAAACATGTCAGGATACGTCACGCGATTGAGCGTGCCGCGGCCGCGATCTCCCACCCAGATGCCGTTGCTCGCATCTACCTTGACCAGCGTGGCAAAGGGTAGGTCGCGCGACACGCCCAACACCGTCGGTGTAGGCTCGAGAGCAATGCGCACCAAGCCGTCGGTGCCGCCGGCGACCAGCAACGTGTTCTGGTAGAACGCCAGATCGTAGGCGAACCGTGGCTCGCTCTGCAGGCGTATCGGCGTGACGATACCACCGCCCGCGGCGCCACGTCGCCAGACGGCGACTCCCGCCTCGCCGAGCGCCACCGCGATCCACGCCGGCGACGACGCGATGGCGCGAACGCCACCGCCGGTCGGGATCTTCTCGGCGATGCGCAGCCCGTTCTGGGCGTCCGTGGTCCACTCCACACGAAGCAGCGCCGAGTCGGTGCCTACCCACCACGATCCAGAGCTCTCGTCATACGCCGCGCTGCTGGCGGTCGTGCCAATGTTGATGGAGTCGCGAACAGCAGCACCACCGCGTTGCCGTTCGACCGTGACCGCCGCGCCGCGCGCCGCCAGCCAACCGTCACCACCTGCGGCGATAGCCGTGATCGCACCGTCCAGTAGACGCGAGGCCACACCCGACACGCTGCTCGTGCCGTACAGCGCCACGTCGCTGCTGACCAGCAACCGCGCATGACCCGGCAGCATCGCCACATCGCGCAGGCCGCGCAATCCGATGCCGCGACGACGTAGTGCCCGCGGCTTCGCCTCGGCGGCGAAGATCGAGATACCGCTGTCGGACACGACTGCGATCAGCGAATCGTGAAGCGACATGCCATCCGGCATCGCGGGTAGGACCGCGTATTCGAGCCCCACGCGGTCCCGAACACCAACCCGCGGTCGTTCCGCCCGTCGCTGGGCATCGATCTCGCGCGCCAGGAAGAGTCCCGTGATTGCCCCACTCACGCTCAGGAACGGCATCGCACAGCCCCACGGATCGCACGATGGCGGAATCGCCTTGTCGACCGCGCTGGCATATCCTCCGGCGAGGGCGACCCCGACCAGTGCGCCGATCACCGTGTATTTCAATCGACGGACCGGCGACCCCGCGGTCTCATCGACGGCACCTTGGGCGAGGACGGGCGCTGCCGTCCCGATCAGCAGCGAGAGCGCCACCGTGAGCGACAGCGCGCGTAACGTCAGCTGTCGAGTCGAAGCGGTCATTTCCGAGATTGCTCCATGGAGCCGATGGTGAATTCCCGTGATGACTGCGCGCGACGGTCGCTACCGATCTCGCGCACCACCACGTCAAGCCGATACCGGCCGTTCGGCGCCGTTCCCATCCCGATCGACGTCAACAGCGGCACTCGGTCGCGGCCATCGAGGCGTTCCGTCCGCGTGAAACGCAGGCCGAGTTGTTTGTCGCCTTCGGGGGTGAGGCCCACGACGTCCGCGAGGTTTCCCATCCATCGCTCGATGGTCGGCCCCGAGCGATTGATCTCGAGCAACGTGACCGCCAGTGCGACCTCGATCTGTACATCGCCCCGCGCATCCGGTCGAAGCCCGTAGGCCTCCACATACAGGGAGAACGTGTCGCGTGGTACGATGCGGGTGCCGAACAGCGGGCGCACGCCGGCGTCGGCCAATGAACGCAGCGGACGGCCTATGGCCGCCGAAGCGCGCGCACCCAGCAGTACATCGCTCAGCGCGAGCGACGTATCCCGGACGGGAGGCAACGAAAGGAACACGTTGGCCCTCGCCGCGGCCGACTGCACCCCGGCGTCCACGACCTCGATGCGCACGCGATGGTCCCCCACCGGCAGCGTGTCGAGCCGCTGATACTCCACGGGGCGCAACGTCGGCAACGTTATGGTGACGCGCTGCGAGTCGACCAGGCGCAGGCGGTCGGGTGATCCGCGAAAGGACCGGATCGACAATAGCCCGCGGTCGATCTCCACGCCGTCGTAGAAGCGCGCCGGCAGGGCCGCAGCGGCCGTGACCACCTGATACTCACCGGCGCGTCGTCCACGAAAGCGCGCCACTTGCACGCTCATCGAGTCCACGCGGGTTCTGGCGGTCATGGCATCGAGGCGGAACGGTTCATCGTTGCGGCGCTGATCGGCGACGTCGCGAAAGTCACCGGCGAAGTTGGCCGAGTTCATGGCCGGGGGCCCTGAGAATACGAACTCCAGCTCGCGTGCCGGATAGGAGAACACAGTCACCACGCGACCGGTCACGTCGCGCGCCGAGATATCGTTCGCCGGCGGAAGCAGCACCTCCACCGGTGGCTCGCCGTAGCGCATGACAATCATGCCACGATCGGTGCGCCAGCCGCGCACACCCTGTTCGACGTCGTCGTAGCGAAGCATGCTCACTGCGACGCGCGCGAAGTACTCGATCTGCGCTTCATTCTCCGGCGTGGAGATCAGCGGGTCGGCCGTCTCCCAGAAGGTGCGCACCGTCGCGTCGCGCGCGTCGTCGGCGAGGCCGGCCACGCGCACACTGTCTCCCGGCGTGAGCAGGCGGGAGATATCGAGCAGGTCGCGACGATCGTGCGCGGAGAGCCAGGCCAGCCCCGCCGCGAAGGCGCGCTCCGCGTCGGCGAGCGCGTTGAGGCGGGCCGCGGCGAGTCCATCGGCAAACGCGATCGAGGCTACCGATGCCACAGTGGCATCGGCGGGCATCGGGTTCGGATGCCGGGGGGCGTACTCGCGCGTCAGGAACGGCGCGGCCACGGCGCGCATCTCGGGGTAGCGCTGCTCATCGTACCACAGACCGAGCAAGCCGACCGCGCTCGCGAAATGCGCTGGATCGGCCGCTAACGCCAACCGATACAGCCGATCGGCCTCGGCGCGATCGGCGGCGCCGGCATTCTCGATGGGGCGAATCTGATGCTCGAGGAATTCGCGCACGTAGTGCAGGCGGTTGCGCGCGGCGTACGGATCGAAGAAGATGTTGGCGATGTACACGTGACGCTTCCGCGTGGTGCGATAGCGCCGCTCGAAGAGACGGCCGAATTCACTCGCTGACTCGGCGATCATCACCGTATCGGCGGCTGCCACGGCCACGGCCACGGCCTTGGCGAGGAGTCGCTCGGCGTCGGCCCGCAACAGCGGCGTGCGCAGGCGCAGCCTCGCCAGCTCGAGCACGAAGCGCGCGTCGCGCGGCGCAAGATCGGCGCCGCGATTCAGCAGACGCCAGGCGAGCACCTGCCGCGGCGTATTGTTGAACCCCAGCGATGTCGTGCGCGTGAGCAATCGCCCGCGCTGGTAGAGCGCCTCGAGATTCCGCGGCGCGCGATCGGTGGCCTGTTCGAGCACCTCCAGCGCTTCGGTGGTATCGCCGTTGGCCGCGAGCGAGAGGCCGCGCCGGATCAACGCGTCGATGTCGGTCTCGATGACCGTGGCACGTGTCTGCGCGCTCACGGACGTGCACGGCGCGACCAAGGTGATGGCCGCCACCGCCATGCGCCGGGCGAATCGCCGACGCGTGGACCAAAGCCGAGCCTGTGTGGTAAAAGACGCGAGACGCGTCACGAGGTCGTCGGGCAGATCGGATTCACGGGAAAGAATCTGTGGACCGATGCGCGCGTAGTGAACTGGACGGCACGCGCTCGTTCCGGCTTGCTGTGGCGCACGACGGTGCGCTGGCGTTGATTCCCGCCGATTCCTAATCTGACTTTCCTGTACCCCGGAGCCTGATCGATGATGACCATGCGGACGACCGTGGCCTTCACGCTGGGCGCCCTCGTGGCGGCCGTTACCGTAAGCGAACGCGCAGACGCGCAGGCGTCTAACTATCCTTCCATGCAGGTGCCGACCGCCTCGACCCGGGACTACACCGCCGCCGTCTCGAGCGGCGCGGGCACGACGGCGCTGTTCCAGTGGCGCGAAGGGTGGGCGCCGCGTCGGCACTGGCAACTCGATGCCGGCTTGATCGACCGCAAGGGCAGCGACAACCTGTCGCTGTTCGTGGGCGCGGGCATCGGGCAGGAACTCGCCAACGCCAGCGGCGATCAGCCGCTCGACCTGCTCTTCACGGCGGGGGCCGGCGCGGCGTTCGGGGGCGGTTCCACCGTCGTGCGCCTTCCGGTCGGTGTGAGCATCGGGCACACGTTCGACCTCGAGCAGGGTGTGGCGCTCACGCCGTTCGTGCATCCTCGCGCATCGCTTGATGTCGCCAGCGGCAAGGGGGGCGACAGCGGCAGTCGGTCGGAAGTCAGCCTCAACTTCGATCTCGGCGTCAATCTCCAGGTCAATCGGCAGTTCGCGGTGCGTGCCGCCGCCGCGTTTACCGGGTCCGAGCTTGCCGGTGCACAGGACAGCTTCGCCATCGGCTTCAACTGGACGCCGGCGCCGTTGGTGCGGCGCTGACGCGCCAGTCGCGCACGGCCGATCCAATCGTGGGAAAACAGCACGGCGCGATTGACGCACTACGGAACGTGCGCTTTTGACACACCGCGATCCGTCCCCGAAAAACAGCGAGCGCCCGGTCGAATTCCTTCGATCGGGCGCTCGGCTTCGTTTCGGATGGTCCGTGTGGTCCCACAAACAGTGAGGCGGCATTGCCGCCCTGTGACGCGAACGATACTATTGTGGTTCTCATGGCAGGGACCGGCAGGACCGAGGGGGGACAGTCCCCTTGGCGCTCGCTTGGTCCCAGATCATGGAAACCCCATCAGATCGATCTCTCCCTCAGGCGTTCGGTCCGGTTGCGCACCCTCGGGTGCTGCAACGGGTCGTACCCGGGTTTTTTGTTGATGTTCCCCGGCGCGAGCGCGACCCGCGTGCGCGACCGGTGCAGTACCCTGGCTGACTCTCCTCTGCGGAGGCGGTTGGCTGGGTTGGTAGGCCGGCGGGATCTCCACTCCCGTCGGTGAGATTCCTCTCCCCCCGTTTCCGGCTTCAGATGCGCCGAGGGCTGAGCATGTCGAGATTTATGCGGTGGCTGTCGCAGGTCCCCATCGCCGTTGCCCTGTTGCTGATGCCCGTTGTGGCGCAGGCACAGGGTTCGGCCGTCATCACCGGAACCGTGAAGAGCGAGTTCGGTGATCCCCTTGAGAACGCCAACGTCTACATCGTTGAACTCGCCGTCTCGGTGGGAACCAACGCGGCGGGCCGTTACACCATGACGATCCCGGCGGATCGTCTCCGTGGGCAGGCGTTGCAGCTGCGCGCCCGCTCCATCGGCTACAAAGCCGACGCCAAGCCGATCACGCTGCGTGCCGGCAACCAGACGTTCGACTTCTCCCTGGCCAAGGACATCAATCGCCTCCAGGAAGTCGTCACCACCGGCGTGACCGCGGGCACTGAGCAGAAGAAGCTTGCCTTCTCGGTGGCGCAGGTCAGCGACAAGGACATGCCCGTGCCGGGCTCCAACCCGTTGTCGCAGCTGCAGGGTAAGGTGGCCGGCGCCAACATCGTGTCGGCCTCGGGCCGTCCGGGCACGGCGCCTGCGATCATCCTCCGTGGCCCCCAGTCGATCAACGCCTCGGGCCGTGGGCAGGACCCGCTGTACATCATCGACGGCGTGGTGTCGCAGGGTGGCCTGCAGGACATCAACCCGCAGGACATCGAGAACATCGAAGTCGTGAAGGGTGCCGCCGCCTCGTCGCTCTACGGCTCGCGCGCCGGTAACGGCGTCATCCAGATCACCACGCGCTCGGGCAAGAACCAGAGCGAGGGCGTGAAGTTCCGCGCCAACGTGGAGTACGGCGTGTCGGATATCGAAAACGAGTACCGGTACCCGACCACGCACTTCATGCTGATGGACGAGAACGCGTCGCGCTTCTGCGTGACGGTGCCGGGACAGGCCGATTGTTCGCGTACCGTCGACATCTATCAGGAAGCCTACCGCATCAACAATGACGGCGGGGACTTCGCACTGCCGCCCGTCACGTTCGCCAATGACGGTGGCATTTCCCGGAATCCGGGCGGCGTGGGGTCGCGCGCGCTGTTCCAGGTGAACCAGTTCCCGAAGACCTACAACCCGATTCAGCAGTTCGTCACCAACGGGCAGGTCATCAACTCCACGCTCGACGCCACGGGTCGTGTGGGGCGCACCAACTTCTTCGCCTCGGTGAATCAACTGCGGCAGGAAGGGTCGGTGAAGCTGCTCCCGGGGTACACGCGGAACTCGATGCGCCTCAATGTGGACCAGCAGCTGGGTGGCAACATCAACTTCTCGTTGCGCTCCAACTACTCCAGCGCCAACGACTACAACAACGGCGCCGGCTGGTTCGGCCTCACGCGGCAGCCTGCCAACGCGCAGCTGTTCGCCGAAGATTCCAAGGGTCGCCTGTACATCCGTACGGTGGCGCAGAATCAGGGTGCGCAGAACGTGAACCCGGCGTACAACTCCCAGAACTTCCAGCCGCTGAACCGCATCGATCGCTTCGTGGGCAACGCCACGGCGCGGTGGACGCCGCTCAGCTGGCTCGATGGTGAGTTCAACTTCGGCTACGACGCGCGCAATAACTTCCAGGAGCAGCAGCAGGATCGCGGCTACCGGACGTCGGCGCTGAGCTCGACCAACCTCGGTAACATCAGCCGCAGCGCGGGGCGCTCGTACTCGCTCAACGCCTCCGGTAACGTGTCGGCGCGCAAGAACTGGTTCGACGAAAGCCTCACGTCGCGCCTGACGCTGCGCTACCTGTACGAAACGCAGGATTCGCGCTCGCAGAGCACGGGTGGTGACAACCTCGCCGTGCCGGGGCTGCGCGATCCCGACGCCGCGATTCAGAACTTCTTCACCTCGGGTGGTACGGAAACCGTGCGTCAGCTCGGCTTCTTCACCAACCTCGATCTTGATTACAAGGGCCGCTACATCGTCGGCGCCCTGGTGCGTCGCGATGCCGCCTCGCTGTTCGGTGCCGCCAACCGCTGGCAGACGTACGGCCGCGCGTCGTTCGCGTGGCGCCTGTCCGACGAGCCGTGGTTCAACCTGAACCAGATCTCGGACCTCAAGTTCCGCTACTCCGTGGGGCAGGCCGGTAACCGCCCGAACTTCACGGCGCAGTACGAGACGTTCACGATCGGGGCGGGCGGTGCGCTCAACCCGAACCAGCTTGGCAACAAGAACCTCCGTCCCGAGGTCTCCACCGAGACCGAATACGGTATGGACCTCGAGCTGTTCAGCAAGTACGGCGTCACCATCACGAAGTCCAACAACGTGATCGACGACCAGCTGCTGCAGCCGCCGCCGCCGGCCGCGGCCGGTTTCGCCAGTCAGTGGACGAACGCGGGTCAGCTCACGAACAACACGATCGAAGTCTCGCTCAACGTGCCCCTCGTGGCCTCGCGCCACGTCGACTATTCGCTGCGCTTCAACTACGACCGCACCACGTCGGTGATCACGAAGCTCGACATTCCCGAGTACTTCGTGGAAGGCACCATGTTCAAGATCGTGCAGGGTGGCAACATGGGGCAGATCTGGGGTCGCCGGTTCGTGAAGGAGTGCGGTCAGCTCCCCGCCGACTTCCAGAGCCGCTGCGGATCGGGGCTCGACTTCCAGACCAATTCGGACGGCTTCGTCGTCTACGTCGGACAGGGAAATACCCTTGCCGAGGGGATCACGAAGAACCTGTGGATGACGCGCCTCCCGGCCGCTTCGGCGCCGTGGAAGGGCGGCACCGGCGGTGATCCGCTCAGCTGGGGTATGCCTATTCTTGAACGGGACGCGACGGGTGCGGTGCCGGTGCTTCCGGTTGGGCAGGCCCTGCCGGCGTTCCGGTGGTCAATGGCGCAGAACTTCCGCTACAAGCGCCTCACCGCGTATGGCCTGCTCGACGCCACCGTGGGCAAGGACGTCTGGAATCAGGGCCGTCAGTGGTCGCTCGGCGACTTCATGCATGCCGACACCGACCAGCAGGGCAAGTCGGTCGCTGATGCCAAGCCGGTAGGGTATTACTTCCGCGCCGTGTCCACCGGTGGGATCGGCGGTCTCTACGACGTGCTCGGACCGAACAACAACACCGTGGAAGACGCCAGCTTCGTGAAGGTGCGCGAACTCTCGATCGGGTACCGCATCGGTTCGATCGGCGGCGTGGGCAACTGGAACTTGGCCCTTATCGGTCGCAACCTGATCACGTTCTCGAAGTACACGGGATTCGATCCCGAAGTCGGATTGGGAGGTGGCCAGCTCGGCTCCGCCGTGCTCAATGCCAACGACGGCTACGTGTTCCCGAACCTGCGTCAGTTCACGTTCTCGCTCAGCACCAGCTTCTGACCCCCGGAGTTCACACCGCGCGCGGCGTACAAGGCCCGCGCGCGGGTGGACAGCCTCTTGAGGAGATTCGATGCGTAAGCACGTTTCGCAGTACATTGCGGCCGGTGGGCTACTGCTGGGGCTGATGGCCTGCAGCGGTGATTCACTGGACGTCGTCAACGTCAACAACCCGGACGTGGCACGCGCCTACGCCACCCCCTCGGGGGTGGAAGGCGTGGTGGCCGGGTTGGGGGTGCAGCTCAACAACACCCAGCGCGCGACCGAATCGGTCAACACGCAGGCGCGCATCTTGTCGGGCGAGAACATCGCGTCGGTGGCCAACTTCGGCATGGCGGCGCGCTCGCAGATCCCGCGCTCGATCATTTCGAACGAACTGGGCAACGACAACCAGACGGGCAATCTCGCGAACTTCAATCAGTTCTCGCGGGTGTCCCGCACGGCGTCCAACGCCATTGCCGCGGTGAATCGCTTGGCCACGTCGGGCCAAACCATCGGCAGCCCGGCACAGGACGCGCGCGCGAAGGCGTTCTCGTTCCTGATTCTCGGGCAGGCGCTCGGCAATCTGGCGCTGGCGTATGACTCGGCGGCCATTGTGACGCCGGCCACGCCGAGTGATGAGGTGCCGGTGCTGTCGGGCGCGGCCCAGGTGAATACGGCCGCCTTGCAGATGCTCGATTCCGCGATCGCGATCGCGAACTCGGCCGCCGCCACCACCGGTGCGAACGGTTTCCCGTTGCCGACCACGTGGATCAGCGGCGTGGCGCTCACGCGCGACAACTTCGTGCGGTTGGCGCGGTCGCATAAGGCGCGGCTGCGCGCCGGGGTGGCCCGCACGCCGGCCGCCCGGGCGGCGGTGGATTGGGCCGCGGTGATCGCCGATGCCACGAACGGCATCACGGCCGACCACACGATCAGCCTCGGGGGCACCACGGGGTGGAGCGCCGCGTACGACTTCAACCAGATGTACGTGGTGGGCGGGTGGCATGCGGTGCCGTACTTCTACTACGGCATGGCCGACGTCTCCGGCGCGTACGATGCGTGGTTGGCGACGGCGCGGGATTCCCGCAGTGACTTCACGGTGGTCAGCCCCGATCTGCGGTGGCCGCGTGGCACGACCCGCGCGGCCCAGCAGGCCACGGCGCCCACGCTGTCGCTGCCGACCGGGGTCTACTTCCGCAACCGTCCCACGGGTGAAGACGTGCCGCTCGTCGGTCCCGGCGATTCGCAGTACGATCATCGTCGCTACGGGGCCTCGTGGCTCAACGCCGTGACCGGTCCGTACACCGACATGTCGAAGACCGAGATCGATATGCTGGCCGCCGAAGGGTACATCCGCACGGGCAATCTGCCGGCCGCGGTGGCCTTGGTGAACCTGACGCGCGTCAGGAACGGCCTGGATGCGATCGGCACCGTGGCGAGCGCCACGGCGCCGTACTCCACCAATCTCGCGACCTGTGTGCCGCGCGTGCCGGTGGCGCCGAACTTCACCAGCACGGCGTGTGGCGGTCTGCTCGAAGCCATGAAGTACGAGAAGCGCATGGAGACGGCGTACACGGGCTACTTCATCTGGTTCAGTGACAACCGCGGCTGGGGCGACTTGGTCGAGGGCACGCCGGTCGAGTGGCCGGTGCCGTACCAGGAAATGCAGGCCCGCCAGAAGACGTACTACAACGGCACGAACCGCGCGCCGCGCGGCACGTACGGGTTCTGATGATCAACGCTCAGGTGCGCGCCCTGCGTTCGCGATCGGACACGATCGCGCAGCGTTCGGTGAGCGGCCTGTGTGCGCTGGCGCTGGCGCTCCAGATCGGGTGTTTCTCCTATCTGCCGGTCCAGTCCTCGCCACCCGCTCCCGCACAGCAAGTCGGCGTCGTGCTCAACGATCGCGGCCGCGTCTTGCTGGGGGATCGGGTCGGAGCCAGTGTAGACCGAATCGATGGTAAAGTCGTCAGCCTGCAAAACGGCGCCCTCGTGCTCGATGTGTATCGCGTGACCGACCTGCGCGGTAACACGGCCACGTGGACCGGTGAACGGGTGTCGATCCCTGAGGAGGCCATCCTCGGGTATCGCCCCCGCACGCTGTCGAAATTCAAAACGTTCCTGCTGGTTGGTACTATCGCTCTGGCCATCATCTCGTCGCTCGGCAAGTCGCTCGATCTCTTCGGAGATCCGGTAACCGATCGCCCCGGTGATGGTCCTCCCCAGTCCTGAGCGGCTACGCGCTCGCGCGGTCGACTCATTACCCGTTTCTTTTTCGCTTTCTCTCGGAGTCCTTGCCTCATGCGGCTCTCCCGATTTGCACTTCTTGGCGTAGCAGTGTCGGCGATGGTCGGCTGCAGTGAGCCCAGCGATGGGCCCACCACGCCGAACACGCCGCCGCTGGCGTTCGTTCGCTACATCAACGCGGTCCCCGACACGCTCAACACCACGGTCCGCTTCATCGATCAGGTGGAGTACTCGCCGATTTCCTGGGCGAACGTGGCGTTCCGCGGCCTCGGCCAAGGGGGGTACCAGCCCACGGCCGCCGGCGCCCGCAAGTTCCGCGTCTTCACCGCGGACGCCGTCAACTTCACGACGGCGGGGAACACCACGATCCTCGTGGACACCACGATCACCTTCGAGGCCGGCAAGTACTACACGTTGCTGCACCTCGGGTACGCCCGCGCCGGCTCCACGCCGCGGCAGCGGATCGTGAACATCACCGACGCGTTGCCCACCACGCCCTCGGGGATCGCGTTCCGCGCCATCCACGCCGGCCTGGATGTCGGGAACGTGGACATCTACGCCACGCCCACGACGACGGATGCCATCACCGGCACGCCGTTGCTCGCGAACGTGGCGTTGAATACGGTGTCGGCGTATCTCGCCCGGGCCACGGGCGCCTTCGCGGCGCGCGTGACGGCGGCGGGGTCGACCACCCCCGTGATCAGTGCGGCGGTGCCGGCCGGCACCGCGGGCAGCACGTCCGTCGATCCGCTCGGTGGCGCCACCATCGCCGGCTCGATCATGACCGCGATTGCCTTCCCGGCCACGCCGGCCAACTCGGCCGGCGCGCGATTCACCACGCCGGGCGTGGTGTTCTTCGTGGACAAGCAGCCGCCGCGCACGACGCCCAACCCGTAACCCGTCCCAGGGTGGGCCACCACGGCAGCAGGCCAACCGCGACCGCGACCGAGACGAAAGTCCCGCTCGCGGTCGCGGTGCGTTTGGCCATGCTGCTCGCCGTGGTCTTCCTCCCGCACCGCCTGCAGGCCCAAGTGCTTCGCGGTACGGCACGCCTTGTCGGCGACGACCGGCCGCTCGATCAAGCGCGCGTTATGGCGCTGTTGCGCGACGGCCGGTCGGTGGGGAGCACCGTCACCGACGACAAGGGCCGATTTCAGCTCCGTATCAATGCCGACGGCAAACCCTTCGCGATCTCGATTACACGCATCGGCATGGAGCCGACGCTTTCCGAAGAGCTCACCCTTGGGGCCAGTGATACGCTCGACGTGAATTTCAGCGTCGTCGAAACGGGAATCCGCACCGATACCGTGCGCGTGAAGGCCACCCCGTCGTTGAACGATATCCGACTGACCGAAGCCCGCCGTCGCGGCTGGCGCGTGTTCCCGCCGGCCGACGTCGAGAAGCTCCGCGAACGATCGAACTCCTTCGAAGACTTATTGCGCTCGTCGGGCTACCCGGGCTTCGTGGTCCCCAGCCGGCGCGACGACTGCATCCGCTCCACGCGCTATAATCGCTGTCTCACCATCGTGATTGACGGCGTCCCGCTGAGCGGCAGCTACCCCAATATCAATCCGCGCGACGTCTACTTCTTCGCACTGCTGGGCAAGACGGAAGCCGCCGTGCAATTCGGCGACCGCGCACCCTGGGGTGCCATCGTGATCTACACGCGGGGCAAGGGCGACCGGTAGCGACTGCCGGTAGCGGCTCACTTCGCCGAGCGCCAAGTTTCCGCATGCTTCGACCCATGCGATGTCTCGTGCTCGCTGCGCTGTGCCATGGCGCCCCGCTATTCCTCTCTGCGCAGGTGACCCCGGCGGCAGATGCCTCGCGGATGCCGCCACCAGGGTGGGTGGGTTCACCGAAGCAATACGACGCCATCAAGACGTCGACCGACCTGATGATCCCCACGCGCGACGGCAAGCGCATGGCCACCGATGTGTACCGCCCCGGGCGCAACGGCGTGCCCATCGCGCAGCCGTTGCCGGTGCTGCTCAACCGCACCCCGTACAACAAGACGGCGCTCGCCGACCTGGCCGTGTGGTATGCGGAACGCGGATACGTGGTGGCGCTGCAGGACACGCGCGGCCGCTACAAGTCGGAAGGCACGTTCTCGAAAGTGCAGCCTGCCGACGCCACCGACGGCTACGACGTCATTGAATGGCTGGCCAAACAGCCGTACGTGAATGGCATCGTGGGAATGTGGGGCACGTCATTCTCGGCGCACACCGAAGCCGGCGCGGCGCAATACAACCCGCCGTCGCTCAAGTCGATGGTGCTCAACATGGGTGGCCTCGCCAACGGCTGGGACCACGGCGTGCGCTATCGCGGCACCTACGAGATGGGACGCCAGCTCACCTGGGCGTGGAGCCAATTGCTGGCCGATGCGCGCTCCCCCGACGTGAAGGCATTGCTCACCAAGGAGAAAGTCGAAGACTGGTACAGCGTGCAGCCCATGCGGCGCGGGCTCAATCCATTGTCGGTCGATTCGCAATACGAAGGCTGGTATTTCGACTTCTTCGAGCACGCCGACTACGACGCGTATTGGAAAGATCCGATGCTCGCATGGGATGAACATTACGGCGAAACATCCGACATCCCCATGCTGCATGTGGGCGGATGGTACGACATCTTCACCGCCGGCACGTTCAAGAACTTCACCGAACTCCGGAAGCTCAAGAAGACGCCGCAGCGTATCGTGATCGGTCCGTGGACACACGGCGGGAACAATCGCAGCTTCGCCGGCGATGTGGCCTATGGCGATAGCGCCGCGATCCCCGATTTCCTCACCGACTTTCATCTGCGCTGGTTCGACCACTACCTCAAAGGTGTGGCCAACGACGTCGAGAAGGATCCCGCGGTTCGCGTGTTCGTGATGGGCACGGGCGATGGCCGGAAGGATGCCAACGGGCGTCTGCTGCACGGCGGATACTGGCGCACGAGCGACACGTGGCCGGTGACCGGAACACGCATGGTGCCGTACTACTTTCAGGCCGACGGCTCGCTCCGCCCCACCAAGCCGAAGGCGCTGCAGTCGAAGACCACCTACACCTTCGATCCGCGCCATCCGGTGCCCACCATCGGCGGCGGCGCGTCGGCGCGTTTGAAAGACGGGGCGTACAATCAGCGCGAAGACCCGCGTTTCCCGCCGTCCGCGGCGCCGTGGCTGCCGCTGCGTTCGCGCGCGGACGTCGTGGTCTTTCAGACCGAGCCGCTGGCTGAGGACATGACGGTGATCGGGCCGATCACCGTGAAGCTGTTCGCATCGGCTTCCACGGTAGATGCCGACTTCACCGCGAAGCTGGTGGATGTCTACCCCTCGAGCACCGACTGGCCGGGGGGCTTCGATCTCAATCTCACCGACGCCATCGTGCGCGGGCGGTACCGGGCCACGCGCGACCATGCCGTGATGCTGCAGCCGGGTCGCGTGTACGAGTTCACAATCGATCCCTTTCCCACGGCCAACGTGTTCAAGAAGGGGCACCGCATTCGCGTCGATATCTCGAGCAGCAACTTCCCTCGCTTCGACGTGAATCCGAACACCGGCGAGCCGTTGGGGAAGAATCGCCGCATGATCACCACCGACATCTCGATTCAGCATAGCGCGACGTATCCATCGCATATCGTGCTGCCGCTCGCCCCCGCGCGCCGGTAGTCGGCGATGCTGCTCACGCTGCTCGCCTATGGCATGGTCATCGTCTTCATGACGCTGATCATGACCAAGAAGCTGTCTCCGCTCACCGCGCTGATCCTGGTGCCGATCGCCTTCGGGGTGGCCGGCGGATTCGCGCCGCAGCTTGGGGAGATGATGGTGGCTGGCATTACCAAGCTGGCGCCCACGGGTGTGATGCTCATGTTCGCGATCCTCTATTTCGCGATCATGCTCGACGCCGGGCTGTTCGAGCCGTTCGTGCAACGGCTCATCGCGCTCGTGCACGGCGATCCGATGAAGGTGGTTGTGGGGTCGGCGGCCTTGGCGCTGCTCGTGTCGCTCGATGGTGATGGCTCGACCACCTACATGATCACGACCGCCGCCATGCTGCCGTTGTTCCGACGGCTCGGCATGCGGCCGCTCGTGCTGGCGTGTGTCACCATGTTGGCCGGGGGCGTCATGAACATTCTGCCGTGGGGGGGGCCGACGGCGCGCGCGGCGAGTGCGCTTTCTATCGACGTCAGCACGGTGTTCGTGCCCATGATCCCGGCGCTCGTCGTTGGCGTGTGTTGGGTGTTGTACGTCGCGTATCGGCTGGGGCTCAGTGAACGCCGCCGACTCGCGGCCACGGGGGCCGGGTCGTCGGCCAATGCGCAGGTCCTGCTCGAGGAGCTGGCGAATCCGGACATCGGTGAGGACACGCAGCATCGGCGTCCCGATCGCCTGCTCGTGAATGCGCTGCTCACCGCTGCGCTGCTGGTGGCGCTGATCGCGGCGGTGTTGCCGTTGCCAGTGATCTTCATGATCGGCTTTGCGGTGGCGATGCTGCTGAACTATCCGACGATCGATGAGCAAAAGGCCTTGCTGTCACGTCATGCCGGCAACGTGCTGGCCGTCGTGGGGCTCATTTTCGCCGCCGGCATCTTCACCGGCATCCTGTCGGGCACCAAGATGGTCGACGCCATGGCCGACAGCGTGATCCGTCTGGTGCCGCCGGTACTCGGACCGTATCTCGCCATCGTGACGGGTGTGCTCAGTATTCCGTTCACGTTCTTCATTTCCAACGACGCGTTCTATTTCGGTGTCTTGCCCATTCTGGCGAAAGCGGGGCAGGCGTACGGTATTTCGGCGGCCGAGATGGCGCGCGCGTCGCTGATCGGACAGCCGGTGCATCTGCTCAGTCCACTGGTGCCGTCCACGTTTCTGCTGGTCGGACTCGTCGGCGTCGACTTCGATGATCATCAGCGCTACACGCTCAAGTGGGCACTCGGCTCGGCCGCCGTGCTCTTGCTGGCGGGACTGGTGACGCTGGTGATTCCGCTGCGGGGGTAGCGGCCGAGCTATCGGACGGCCTTGTGCCAGTCCGATAGTCCGCTGGTTCACGCGAAGTTCGCGAAGGGCGCGAAGGCGCGCGAAGAACCGTTCAAGGGGTCAGCGTTCAAGGGGTTCAAGGGGTCAGGGGTTCAAGGGGTCAGAGTCGTTGAACGCCGGTCAACGACTCTGACCCCGTGAA
>NZ_JBILKJ010000027.1:0-36909 GCF_044376735.1 Gemmatimonas sp. | reverse complement strand
GCGTGGTCGGCGCGTCGGTGCACGTGAGCGGCTACACCGTGGAGCTCAAGATCGACGGGGCGGCGATTGCGCTCACTTATCGCGATGGTGTGCTGACCACGGCAACGACGCGCGGCGACGGTACCGAAGGGGAGGATGTGACCGCAAACGTCCGCACCATTCGCGGTCTGCCGCTGAGGCTGCTGGGCGATGGGCATCCGCCGTTGATCGAAATTCGCGGCGAAGTGTACATGCCGTTCGCGGGCTTCGAGCAGATGAACGAGGCGCGGGTCGCGGCGGGCGAACCGGTGTTCGTGAATCCCCGCAATGCCGCGGCCGGCGCCCTGCGCCAGCTCGATCCATCGATCACGGCCCAACGGCCGTTGCGCTTTTTCGGCTACGCGGCGGTGCTCCCGGATGGCAACGCGCCCGTGCGCAGTCAGTGGGAGCTCCTCGAACAGCTGAGCACGTGGGGCATCCCGGTGGCGCCGCATCGCGAACGATGCCGTACGATGGCGGCCGTGTCGACCTGGGCGCACACCGTCGAACACGACACGCGGGCGAAGCTCGGATTCGCCATCGACGGCGGCGTGGTGAAGGTGAACGACATGGCGTTACAGGATGAACTCGGGGTGCGCAACGATCGCACCCCACGTTGGGCGATTGCGCGCAAGTTTGCGCCCGACATGGCGGTCACGCGGTTGGTCCGCATCGACGTGAGCGTGGGACGCACCGGTGTGCTGACGCCCTTCGCCGTGCTCGACCCGGTGGATGTCGGCGGCGCCACGGTCACCTACGCGTCGTTGCACAACGCCGATCAGATCGCGAAAAAGGATCTGCGCGATGGCGACTGGGTGCAGGTGGTGCGCGCGGGCGATGTGATTCCCTATGTGTTGGGGCCCGTGCCGGAGCGACGAGACGGCACCGAACGGACGTGGAGCATGCCCGCGAACTGCCCCCGCTGTCATTCGGCAACACAGCGGTACGGGGATGACGTCGCGACGTACTGCCCGAACGTCGCCTGTCCGGGGCGGCAGCTTGAAGGACTGGTGCATTGCTCGAGCAAGGATGCGCTCGATATCGACGGGCTCTCGTACGCGCGCATTGAACAGCTGCTCGAGGCGGGCTTCATCACCGACTTCGCCGATCTGTTCGACCTCACGGTGGGTCAGCTGGTGTCGCTCGAGCGGTTTGGCACCAAGAGCGCGGAGAATCTGGTCGCGGCAATCACGGCGGCGAAACAGCAACCGTTGTCGCGATTGCTATTCGGTCTCGGCATCCGTCACGTCGGGGCACAGGCGGCGCAGCTGTTGGCGAGACAGTTCGGCAGCATGGATGCGATCATCGCGGCCACCCCGGAGCAGCTGGGGGCGGTGCGCGGCATCGGCGACATCATCGCGACCTCGGTGTCCTCGTACTTCGCCGATCCCACGTCGCGCGCCCTCGTGGAGCGGTTGCGCCAGCGCGGGGTGCGCTTCGACGAACCGAACGCGGTGCAAGCCGACGGCCCGCTGACGGGCGCCACCGTGGTGCTGACCGGCGCCCTCCCCTCGCTCTCCCGGACCGACGCCGCGGCGCTGGTCGAGGCCGCCGGCGGACGCGTGACCAGCAGCGTCTCGAAGAAGACCACGTTCGTGGTGGCCGGCGATGAGGCGGGCAGCAAGCTGGACAAGGCGGTCGAGCTGGGCATCGAGGTGATCGACGAGGCGGAACTGATCCGGCGGGCAGGGCGATAAACGCGGCGCCAACACGCCCCCGGCCCCATTTATCACGTCTTCACCGCTTGACGTGACCCCTTCTTTGCGCGAGCGTCACGGGAACATGAGCACTTCGCTTCCCTTCCTGACCACCCGTACCGTGACGGTGCCGGTCGAATTCTTCGACGGGCTCCGTCGGTCGGCACATCAGGCGTATCCGCCCGTGCCGATCGACGCCGTGCGCGACGCGGGTTACGCTGCGGGACAGGCGCTGTTCGACCACTTCTCGGCGTGGCTGGCCGATCGGAGCGAGCACGGGCCCGACACCCTGCTCGACAGCCGATTCCCACTCCTGCTTCGCGAGTACCTCTTCGAACTGGGCTGGGGGCTGGTTCAGCTTTCGTCGCTGAGCGAAGCGGTCATGATGCTCGAGGCGAACAACTGGGGAGAGGCGGCGGCCGAGGCCCGCGGCTGCCCGGTCTCCACCGGGCTCTTCGCCGGCTTTTTCGGCCGGTTGGCCGACGCGCCGATCTCGGTGCTCGAAGTGACCCCGGATTCGGCCGCCGAGGGGCAGTGTCGCTTCCTGCTCGGCTCGATCGACGTGCTGAATTACGTGTGGGAAGCGATGGAACGCGGCATCCCCTTCGAGCGGGCAGCCACGAGCGCCTGAGCCACCCGCTCGGGCTCGGCGCCGGTGGACGAGCGCTCAGCCCTCGAGCACCACTCCGGCGTACTTGGGGTTGGGCCGGAGTTCCCCATCGATCAGGATTTCGCGATCCCAGGGGAGCACGATCATGCTCTGCGTCGCCAGGGCGAAGTAGTCCGGCGCGAAGCTACCGGTCTTGAAGCTGACCGCGGTGCGCACTTCCAGCGCCCCCGCATTGCCCACGGCCCCGACCGCCAAGCGCATGGTCTGGCCGGAGTCGCACGTTTCGTCCACGATGAGCACGCGCTTGCCCCGCACCTCGATCGGCGCCGCGCCAAAGACCGCCGGTGTTTCGCGAATCGGGGACGCACTATAGCGTCGCGAGACGAGAATCGAGTGGAACGGCAGGTCGAGAATGGCCGCCACCGCCGCGCCGGGCACGACGCCCGCCGTCGCGATCCCGATCACGAGTTCCGGGGCCCATTCGCGCGCGACGCGAACGGCGAGCGCACGGGCCAGTTCCCCGAAGAGCGGCCAATCCACGATCAACACGCCCTTGGAAGGGTCAGGTGCGTACGGCTGTGGTGCGGTCATCGTGGCGCTCCGGTAAGGGATCCCGCAGTGTACACCGAGTGTAGCCCCACCGGGCAGCGGTGGCAACGCGGATTCCAATGACCGTGGGCGCGACAACTTGTTGGCGACGCGCCGTCCCGATACTTTTGCTCTTCTGCGGTAGCACTTCTTTTTTCTCCGATCCCTTGCGAGCGCATGACTTGGTGGCGCCGCCTCGTGGGCGGCTCGTCCGGGCGCGATCCGCGCCATACGGACTTCCTGGCTGAAGCGCTCGATCTCGAGTCGCGCGGCGATTACGCGAACGCCCTGACCTCGTATCGTCTCGCCCTGCGCGAGCGACCCGACGATCTCGGTGTGTTGCAAAACATCGCGATCGCCTTCTCCAAGACCGGGCAGCCCGAAGAGGCCATTCGGACGTATCGTCGTGCATTGCAGCTCGAGCCGGAATCGCCGGGGGCCCACTACGGCCTGGCGTTTCTCCTCCTCAAGCGGGGGGACACGCATCACGCCGCCATGCACCTCGAGTCGTTCCTGCAGTACAGTACCGAACAGGATCCGACGTCCGCGCGGTTCCGCGCCCACGCCGAGCGCACGCTGGCCGATGTGCAGGGTGCCGTGGAGCACTCCGACGGCCAGTATCAGGATCCATCAGCGCCCGACAGCGATGGATCGGCCCACTCGGACGAGGGCTAACGTGGGACGCGTGCTGTCCATCGTGAGCCAGAAGGGTGGCGTCGGCAAGACCACCACCGCCGTGAATCTGGCGGTGGCATTCGCGCGCCGCGGGTTGAAGACGCTGCTGATCGATGCCGACCCACAGGGGGCGGTGCGCTACGGTGTCGGCTTGCGCCGCGGCCACCCGACCGTCGGGTTCGATGACTACCTGCGGGGCGAGAAGGCCCTGCGCGAAGTGATCCTACCCACCGCGCTGCCGTGGCTCCGCGTGATTCTCGCCGGCAGCGTCAGCGAGTCGGCCGATCACTCCGACTTTCAGCAGCGCGTGGGCGAGAGCACCGTGCTGGCGGATCTGCTGGCCATGGCGCGCGAACGGTGTCACGTGGTCGTGGTCGACACGCCACCGGGGCTCGGTGCCGTGACCCGCCGCGTACTCGCGGCCAGTCAGCACGTGGTGGTACCGTTGCAGTGCGAGCCGCTGGCGTTGCAGACCACGCCACAGATTCTGCGCGCCATTCAGGACGTCATTCGTATCAACGAGGAGCTGACGCTCGAAGGCATCCTGCTCACGATGTTCGAACCGGGGAATCCGGCGTCGGAGCGTGTGGTGCACTACGTGCGGGAGCACCTCCCGAAGCACCTGGTGTTCGATACGCCGATTCCGCGTACGCCGGCCACGGCCGACGCGTTCTCCGCCGGCCAGCCGGTCGTGTTACGCGATCCGGCCGACGCCGCGAGCCAGGCGTATGTCAACATCGCCACGCGGCTCGCCGAGCGCTTCGCGTGACACCGTCGGTTCGCGCGCGGCATCGCGGCAGTGTGCTCATGGTCTGCTCCGTCATCCTCGCCATGGGGGTGGGTACGGCCTGCGCGGAAGTCGGTCTCGGGCCGAATGAGGCTGCGGCGATCGAACTCGATCCGTTCCCGTCGCCGTCGGTGGTCGTGGGCGATACGCTGCGCAACATCGATGGCGTGGTCACCGCGGTGCGCGCCCGCGTCTTCAACGTGCGCGGCGACGTCATCAACGAGGCGACGCCGAGGTACCTCTACGCCGACTTCAACATCGACTCGGCGCTCGCGATTGACTCCGCGAAGGGTATCGTGGTCGCGAGAAAGCTCGTCTCGGGAGACAAGCGGATCGCGGCGCGCATCGGCGGATCGCTGCAGGTGCTGCGCCCGCTACGCATCGTGAGCCGCCCCGACTCGGTGGACGGCCGAAGCCTCACCACCATTCTCGGCACGAGCCTGCCCGATACGGGTCGTCGTGGCGCGGAAAGCAACTCCACGAGAGCGCTCGAGGTGACCGTGCGGCATGTCGAAGCCGGCGCGGTCACGCCGGCGAAATCCTGGCCCGTGCGCTTTCAGTTGCTCACGCCGGCCAATCCAACCAATGACACCTTGGGTGCCGCGTACCTCGTTGATGATCAAGGGCGGGCCAGCGTGCTGGACACCACGGACGACAGCGGAACGGCGGGACGTCGGGTGCGCGTGCGCGCCCTCCAGTTTCCCTCTGGCGCGGCAGTGGAATCCGTGGTGGTGCGCGCAACGGTCACCTATCGGGGGAGGCCGCTCAAGGGATCGCCGGTGCGGATGACCGCCCCCGTGCGCCGCGGAGCCGGATCGTAACGAGGACTCGCGCCGAGTGACACTCGGCCGCAATTTGCTGTCTCCCCACCTGGCGTCGCAGCGGATCGCTGCCCGACGCGCCTCTGCCCTGCCTTTCGCTCCAGTCGGAGATGGCGATGCCCCCGGTCACGGCTACTTCCAACCCTGCCCTGAACGTGACGATGAACGGCCTCCCGGCCTCGTCACGCTACGCCGCCGGCGGACCGCGTCCGCCGTTCGGTACGATCAACGCCCTGTTCTTCGACGCCGTCGAGCGCTATGACCGCGCCGATGCCCTGAGCACGAAGGGACGCGGGGTGTGGGAACCGATTTCCCACCGGACGATCCTGGAGCGCGTGCGCCGCACCGCGCTCGGCCTCGCCGAGCTGGGGATAAAGGCGCAGGATCGCGTGGCGATTCTATCAGAGAACCGCCCCGAGTGGCTGATCGCCGACTACGCCTGCATCTGCAGCGCGATCACCGACGTGCCCATCTACCCCACGCTTCCCGCCGATCAGCTGCCCTATCTGCTGAATGATTCGGGCGCGCGCGCGATCTTCGTGTCCACCGCCGACCAGGCGAGAAAGGTCGCGTCCATCCGCAGCGAGGTCCCGGGGCTGCAATGGATCATCGGGTTCGCGGCCACCGAGGCCGATGGCTGCGATCTCACCCTCGCCGACCTCGAAACGAAGGGTGCTGCGGTGGACAGCGCCGAGCGTGCCACGACCTTCAAGCGCGATGCGCTGGCCGTCACGCACGATCAGCTGGTGACGCTGATCTACACGTCGGGGACGACGGGCAATCCGAAGGGCGTGATGTTGACGCAGGACAACCTGTACTCCAACGTCATCGCCACCAAGACCTCGCTGCAGGTGAGCACGAGCGATCTGGCGCTCAGCTTCCTGCCGCTCAGCCACATCTTCGAGCGCACCGGCGACTACTTCCTGTTCGCGAACGGGGTGCGCATCGCGTATGCCGAGTCGATCGACACGGTGCCGGCGAACATGAGCGAAGTGAAGCCGACGATGATGATGTCGGTGCCACGACTGTATGAAAAGATCTATGCGCGCGTGGTGGAGAACGCCGTCGCCGGCGGCGCCGTCAAGCAGCGCATTTTCTTCTGGGCGAAGAGCGTCGGGGAGCGGTGGGCGGACGAGAAGTTGGCTGGACGCGAGCCTGCCGGACTGCTCGCCCTGCAATACGCGATCGCGCAGAAGCTGGTATTCTCGAAGCTCAAGGAGCGCACAGGCGGCAACCTGCGCTTCTTCGTATCCGGCGGCGCGCCGCTCTCTCCCGAGATCGCGAAGTTCTTCTACTCCGCCGGGTTGATCATCCTTGAAGGCTACGGTCTCACGGAAACGTCGCCGGTGATTTCAACGAACACGTTCGAGCACTACCGCCTGGGGAGCGTTGGCCGACCGATTCCCGGTGTGGAAGTGATGATCGCGGCTGATGGCGAGATTCTGACGCGCGGACCGCACGTGATGCGCGGCTATTTCAACCTTCCCGAGGCCACGACGGACGCGATCGACGCGGAGGGATGGTTCCGCACCGGTGACATCGGTGAACTGACCGACGGCTACCTGCGGATCACCGACCGCAAGAAGGACATCATCGTCACGGCGGGAGGAAAGAATCTGGCACCGCAGCCGATCGAGAACATGCTGAAGACGAACAAGTACGTCTCGCAAGCGGTGATGATCGGCGACAAGCGCAGCTTTCCGATCGTGCTGATCGTGCCGGAATGGGATCAAGTCGAGAAGTGGGCAGCGTCCCAGGGCATCCGCTGGACGAGCCGAGCCGAATTGTTGGCCATGCCGACAATCGAGAAGAAGATGGAGAAGGAAGTGAAGACGCAGCTGGTCGGCCTCGCGAGCTACGAGACGCCGAAGAAGATCGCACTGCTCGAACACGACTTCAGCGTGGAGCGCGGCGAACTCACGCCGACCCTCAAGGTCAAGCGCCGCGTGATCGACAAGACGTACAAGCCGCTGATCGACAGCCTGTACCAGGAGTAGCCTTACCCCACCGATTCAGGCGCGCGCCGGCGGAGCTCCACGAGTCCGCTGGCGCGCGCTGTCGTTTCGGCCACCCATTCGGTGGCGTCGCGTGCGAGTTCGCGCAGGCCGGCAGGAACCGGGACATCGGCTGGCGCCACGAGGCGCCCGCCGAGCCGGAGCGCCCGCGCGGCGCTTTCAAGAAACGCGGGAGTGGCGTGCTCCGCATCGACCGCGATTGCGGCCAGCGTTTCCACGCCAAGGGGCAATCGATCGGCCACCACGAGGCGTGAGACACCCGGCGCCGGGATCACCGCGCCGCTGTTGACCAGCAGCTGCGGCGCCGACACGACCGATGCCAGGGCGACGCTGGCCGCCGCGTAGCGGCCAACCAAGGCGACGGGCAGGTGGCTCTCGACGACTCCGAGCAGCGCGGCCAATCGCAGCACCAGGTCGATGGCCAGCGGCTCGGAGGGTAAAGCCGGCGGGGGGGTCGAGCCCGGCGCGAGGCCGGGGATGTAAGCGATGCCATCGACGATGCGGAACTCCGCGCCGCACATCGGACACGCGAGTTCCGCGGCCAGTAAGGCAGAGCCCCGGGCTTCGAGCACCATGGCCACCAGCCAGCTTTCTTCGTGCGCGCCGGGACAGCGCAAGGCATCGAGCAGATCGCGTTGCATGCGGAATGTCAGCGAAGCGACTGCGGCTGTTCCGACGCCGGGACGGTGGCCGTCGTCGGCTTGAGGTACCGGTCGTACCACCCGAGCAGTCGGTTATGCCAGTCGGCGAACTCGGCGGCATTCGTCATGGGGATGCCGTGTCCCCCGTTCGTGTAGTTCACCCACTCCACCGGCTTACCAAGCCGGCGGAGGGCGAAATACATCTCGCGCGTGTTGATCGCGGGCACGTTGTGATCTTCGCCGCCCGTGACGAGCAGCAGCGGCGTCTTGATCCGGTCGGCGAACATCACGGCGCTGTGCTGCACGTACTTCTGCGGCTGCTCCCACATCGTTGCACCGATGCGGTCCTGCGTCTTCTCGGCGGCATTGACATTGCGCACACCGAGCCGCGGCGAGTCGGTGTAGAACGAGACGAGATCGACCTTGCCGGAGATGTTGATCGCCGCCTTGAAGCGATGGGTCTGCGTGATCAGCAGGTTGGTGGCATAGCCACCATAGCTCGTGCCGTGTACGCCCAGCCTGCTGCTGTCGGCCACCCCCATCTCGATCAGCTTGTTGGCGCTCGCCGTGACGCCCTTCAGCCAGGCTTCGCCGGGATAGCCGGTCTCGAAGGTGACCGACGGCTTCATCACGGCATAGCCGCGGCTCGCCAGCAGCATCGTCGTGGCATCGAAGCTGTCGTCGAAGAAGTCCTCGTACACACTGAACACGGTGGGCAGTGCGCGCCCGCCATCGGCCGGCAACGTGAGTACGCCGAACTGCGTTCGGCCGTCGGCGTCGAGATACGCGACGAGTTTCGTGCTGGGCAGCGCGCGCGAGGCCAACTGCGGATTGGATTCCACGATGCGTTTCAGGGCGAAGCCGACGACATCACCAAGCCACAGGTCGGGCGGGTGGCCATTCTCCCCGATCGTGACGGCCACGCGCGCCCCATCTGGGCTCAGCTTGGGTGCGCCATACAGGCGACCGTCGCGTACGAGCGTGTCGATGGCATCGGTGGTCAGATTCACACGGATCAGCGCGCGGTTCCACGTGCTGCGCGATGCCGTGCTGACGAGCAGGGTGCGCCCATCGCGGCTCCAATCGGCCAGCGCCACACGCGGTCCACGAATGGTGTCGGTGACCGCCCCGATCGTGCGACGCGTGCCGGCGGTCACCCGGATCAGATGCAGCCCGGTGCGCGACGAGACCACGACGGCATCTCCGGCGGGCGAGATGCCGGCCAGCGAAAATCGTTCTTCGTCGTTGCCGCGGGCACTGTCGCCGCGCACCCGCGGCGCGGGGCCGGCCACACGTCGTGGCGTCGTGTCGCTGAGACTCGCGACATAGATCGCCCCGTCGCGGGCGAATGCATATCGGTCGCTGTCAATCGCCTGCATGACGGTGACCCCGCGCAGAGAGGGGAAGACCACGCGGACGCTGTCGCGGGGGGTGCCGATGAGGGCACGGGTGAGCAGGCGGGATTCATTCGCCGGGCCGCCGTCGTAGTTCGTCTTGGCGTTGCGGTCCTCGCGCCAACTGATGCGTTGGCCGTTGGCCGACGCGCTCCAGCTGGTGATGTGCGATGCCGGGATGAGCGTATCGAGGCGCGCCGACGCGGGTGTCAGCGCGACGACGATGGCCCGCGTGCCCAGTCGGCGCAGCACGTCCCAGGCGAGAAACGGTTCGGTGCCGACCTGCACCGAGATCGGTCCCCGCACAAGCGAGTCGAACCGCGCCTGGACTTCGTTCAACCACTGCCGTTCGCGGATGGCCACTATGATCCGTCCGTCATCGGTCCATGACAGATCGCTATTCTCCGCGAGCCGCGCACCCGACAACGACTGCACGCGCAGCTTCCGGGCTGCCACCTCCCAGATCAGAAGCTGTGGCACGGTGTCACGGGTCGCGATCGCCAGTCGCTCACTCCGCGCCGACCAGGCGAGCGCTCCGATGGTGCGCGGCGCGCCCGGAATGGCCGTGGTATCACCCGTTGCCGTGTTCACGAGCAGCAGGCGGGCCGGCGCGGGGCGTGTGTAGCTGGGATCGCCGTCGCGGGCCGCCACGAATCCCAAGCCATCACCTCGGCGGGCGAGCCGAACGACCAGCCACCTTCCATCGGGCGAGTAGTCGCCGGCCGAGACGGTACGCACGTCCAGCAAGTCGGCGGGGGTCAGCGCGGCGGATGGCGCGGTGGATGCCACGGCGCCCTGAGCGCCGAGCAGCGAAGGGCTGGCGGTGGCAGCGAGGGCCAGCGCGATCCGGGTAGCGGCCGTGCGGAGCAGGCGAGCAGTACGTAAGTCGGGCATGGGTCGGTGGCGAGAGTCGCACGGAGATCTTCAGGCGGGCGTGCCGCCCTGAAGGTGCAACCGCGGGAACGGTTCGGCGAGTCGCGGGCCGACCCGTCCCGATGCACGCCCCGATCAGGCCCGACTGAGGCGCAGTTCGTCGACGTTGACGTGCGGCGATCGGGTCACGGCCCAGAGCACGGCATCGGCGACGTCCTCGGGGCGCAGCATCGCCGCCCGCGGCGGGAGGCCCGGCGTATGGTCGGGATCGATCGGATCCCAGATCGGCGTATCCGTGGCCGACGGCGCAACGAGCGTGGCGCGCACGCCGCTGCCGCGCAGTTCCTCGCGCAGCACTTCGTGCAGTGCGCGGGCGCCGAACTTACTGGCTGAGTAGGCGCCGTTACCGCTATAGATGCTACGATCGGCAACCGAACCGATCGTAATCACGTGCCCCTTCCCGGCCGCCCGCATGCGAGGAACGAACGCATGCAGAAATCGAAACGGCGCCACGAGGTTCGCCTGCAGCGTCTGCTCGAAGCGCGCGGGATCGGTGCTTTCAATTGCGCCAAGCGGAAACACGCCGGCGTTATTGACCAACAGCATCGGTCCATCCACCTCGTACTCGCCGATGACATCGACGGCACGGCCGACCGCGTCGGCGTTCGTGACGTCGCACGGGACGGCAACCGCCCCGCGCCCGATGTCGGCGGCGACGCGTTCGAGATCGCCCGCCGAACGGGAGATCAGGAAAACGCGCGCTCCCGCGGCCGCCAGGGTACCGGCCACGGCACGACCGATGCCGCGTGACGCGCCGGTGACCACAGCCGACGCGCTGTGGAGCATCAGAAGGCCGCCGACGGGCCGTGCGCCAGACGCAGGAACTCGCTTCGGGTCTTCGGGTCGTCGCGGAACTGCCCACGCAGCGACGAGGTGATGGTGCGCGAACTCTGCTTCTCGACGCCGCGCATCATCATGCAGAGGTGCACGGCTTCGATCACGACGCCGACCCCTTTGGGCTTCAACACGTCGTCGATCGCGTTGGCGATCTGCTCGCCAAGCCGCTCCTGCACCTGCAAGCGGCGGGCGAACACCTCGACCACGCGCGGCAACTTGGAGAGGCCAACGATCTTGCCGTTGGGGATGTAGGCCACGTGGACCTTGCCGAAAAACGGGAGCATATGATGCTCGCACATCGAATACATCTCAATGTCGCGCACCATCACCATGTTCTCGTGATTCTCCTCGAACAGCGCATCACCGATGACCTGACGCGCGTCGAGGTCGTAGCCGCGGGTGAGCCACGCCATCGACTTCGCGACGCGGCTCGGCGTCTTGAGCAGCCCGTCGCGCGCCGGATCCTCGCCCAGCATCTCCAGCTGTCGCCGCACGAGCCCTTCGAACTCCACCTGCATCGCGTTATCCGTTTCCATGTCGTCGGCATCGACCGCCGTCACATTCGCGGGCGCCGCGTTCGTCGGTCGGATCACGTTCTTACTCCCCTTCGTAGTCGACATAGTTGTTCTCGGTTTCCCAGAGGCGCAGCCGCACCAGCTTTCCCGGCGCCACGACCGGCTCCAGCACGCGCCACATGCCGACGACGACGTTTTCCGTCGTCGGATTGACGCCCTGCATGTACGGGACGTCGATGTTGAAATTGCGGTGGTCGGTGACATCGACCACATGCCGCTCCACGGTATCGCGCAGCATCCCCAAGTCGATCACATAGCCGGTGCGCTCGTCGATCGGCCCCTTCACCGACACTTCGAGCGTGTAGTTGTGCCCGTGCCAGTTCGGATTATTGCACTTGCCGAACAGCCGGGTGTTCTCCTCGGCGGAGAGCGCGGGATTGTGAACGCGGTGGGCCGCATTGAAGCGCAGCAGTCGCGTCGCGGTGACGATAGGCATGTGACACGAACAGCCCGACGACGAGCGCGGTTCCCTTCCCTGCCCCCCGCCCCACAATACCGTCCGGCGCGGCGGCCTCGACCAACGGCGGGATCGGGGGGATAGACGAAAGCCCCGCCGAGCGGCGGGGCTTTCGCAAAGCTGCGGAACGAAGAGGAGGTCTTGAAGCCCAAAGAATACTGATTAGGTCCTCACCGCGTGGTCGCCTTCCCCGCACTGGGGCATGACGTGAACGCCGTCTGTCGGACCTTTTCTGAGGACTTATCGGCTCAAGAGGTAATTCTCTCCGCCCCGCATACGAATCGAGGCTCGGCCGTAGTGTACAGGGTGCGCCACGGCGCGCGCAATGCGACATTACGGCATGGACTTCTCCCTGCTTGCCGGCATCGTGATGCTCGTCGCCTGGGGCGGCTTCACGTACACGACCGACGCCCCTGGCTGGATCCACCTGCTGCTCACCGGCGGTGTGTTTCTCATCATTTGGCGCATCGTCGCCCGGGACACGCCTGCCGGTCCTGACCAGCCGCGTTAGCCTCGGCCCCCGGTCCTAGATCTCCCAGTTCGAGAGCACCATGCCCTCGACGGGAGGGACCTCGTGCCAGCCGGAAGCGCTCATGCGGAGATCGGTCCAGCGCACCCGTGCGCCCAAAGCGACCAGCGTACGAAACGCCTCTGGATAGTCGCCCTGCAACCGGATCGCCACGCGCCGCGTCCCGGTGCGGTACGCCAAATCCGCCAGGTTGCCCAGCAGCGCCGGCAACCCACTCCGGCGGGCTAGCACGAGCTTGAGGACGCGCAGCTCATCCCGCGCCCGTCCCTCGACCAGCGGCACGGTATGACACACCGCGAACCCCGTCGGGGCATCCAGCGGCCCGACCAGCACGGTGTCCCCCAGCGCCAGGCGGTCGGTGAGTTCGAGCTCCCGTGTGAAGTCGTACCCGGGCATCACGCGCATCGTGAGGGCGCGGCACGCCGCGATCGCGCTGACCTTCTCGACCGACGAGAGCCGGGACAACAAGTCCGGCCCGCGCTCACCCAGCGCCGCCTCGAGCGTCAGCGTGACGGTGAGATGCCCGGGCACGAACCCGAGATTCGCGTAAAAGCCGATGTTGTCCATGGTGCGGGGCATCGTCTCGAGTCCGATCACCTTCACGGACTGCTCGCGCAACCAGCGCATGCCGCTCTGCACGAGGAGCTTGCCCAGTCCGGAGCCTTGGCAGTCGGGACGGACGCACAGCGGCCCCATCCAACCTTCGGTGCCGGAGTGATGCACGATGTTGAACGCCGCGATGCGCCCGCGATCGTCGCGCCAGCAGTGGGCCCCGTCGCCGGCATCCTCGATCGCGTAACGCCAGATCGCCGGATTGAGCGGCGGCACCCGCACGCCGGTCATGCCGTCTTTGCGGTAGCGATCGGTGAAGGCTTCGGCGAAGACCTCGTTCAGCTCCGGGATGTCATCGACGGTTGCGACAAGTGGACCGACGATCGGCCCGGCGAGCGGTCGGGCAGCGCGCCACGTACGCGGTGACGCCGTCATGCGTCCAACAGCGCGAGCGTGCTGCCGCCGTCGCGACCAAACGGCCCGCCTTCGAACGGCTCGTCGGGAAGCACCGGCGCACTGGTGTGCACCACGCTGCACCCACGCGTCTCGTCAAAGCGCACCAGCAGCACCCGATCGAGTCCTTCCCGGACCTGCTCGATGTGCGTGATCACGATGACCTGCTCGAATCGATCATGCAGATGCCGCAGGAGTTCAACCACATTCGCCCGACGCGTTTCATCGAGCGACCCGAACACTTCGTCGAGAATCAGAAGGGAGAAGGCCTGGCCGGCACGCTCGGCGATCATCTGCGAAATCGCCAGACGCAGCACGAGGTTGCAGAGATCTTCCTCACCGCCGGAGATCACGGGCTTGGGCAGCCCCTCCTCCATGACGAGCACTTTGTACTCCTCATCGAACTCCAACGCACTATACCGCCCGTCGGTCAGTCCGTCGAGGAATCCGCTGGCGATCTCGGCCAATTCGGGACGCAACTGGAAATTCAGGTCGGTACGCAAGTCGGTGAGCGCGCGATCGAGCTCATCGTGCAGCTGTTTGTCGGCTTCGAGGACATCGAGGGTTTCCTGCAAGCGCGCCAGATCGCGCCGACCCTGCTCGGCGCCGTCGAGCGCGGCTCGCGCCCGCTCCGCTTCGCCGGCGGCGGCAACGGCATCGAGTTCGGCCCGACGGGCCTCTGCCGCGGCGCGCTCGTGCGCCTCGCGTACGCGCTGATACGCCGGGTCATCCATGCCCAGCGCGGCACGCTGCCGCTCGAGCTCGACGACCTGCGTGCGCGCCGCATCGCGCGCGGCGGACACGCGCTGCTGCTCGGTGCGCGTGACGTCCTCGCGCTCCACCAGACCGCCCACGCGGGCCGCCTGTGTTTCGAGTTCCTGCAAGCGCACGACCTCGTCGCGTAACGCGCGATGCCGCTGCGCATCGTAACCCAGCGGCAACGCGGCCAGCTGCTCGGTGGCCTGGGCGAGTCGCGCCGCCAGCTCCGTTCGCGCATCCGCTACCTGCGTCGCCTCCACCAGCGCGTTCTGAATCCGCAACAACCGACGCTCGGCCGCGGACAGCTCGGCCTGCATGGTGCGGCGCTGCTCGCCCATCGCCTCGATCGCCGGCGGCATCGTGGCCAACTGTTCGACCCGTTGCCGGTAGTAGTTGCCATCGATGCGCACCGTTTCGATCTGCTCGTTCAGCAGGTCCAGCACTCCGCGGTACGACGCCCCGAGCGGCCGGCCGCAGGTGGGGCACGGCGACTCCTCTCCGAGCCCTTCGAGCGTGTCGCGCTGTTCCGACAATTCGGCGTACTGCCGTCGAAGGGCATCCAAACGCGTCTCCGCCTCCTGTCCATCCCTCGTCCAGGCTTTGCTCTCGGCGTCGAATGTCCGCTCCACCTCGGTCAGCGTGCCGCGGAGCGTCGTGATTTGCTGGTGCGTCTCACGTTCCAGCGTCGGCGCCGATTCCAGGCGCGTGGCGCGCTCGGCAAGCTTGGCGTCGTCCTCCGCCACGGTACGCACCCGCTCCAACAACGCTTGCCGGCGCGCGTCGGCCGCCGCGAGCTGCTCCAGCGATTCCAGTTCCGCGCGCCACGACCGCAGCGGCAGGATCGCCTCCCGCAACGGCGCCAGTTCCCGGTGAGCCATGGCCACCGCATCGAGTTCGCGATCGAGCCGCTCCACTTCGCGCGACAGGCCCATCGCTTCGTTCTCGGCCACGCGCAGCTCGGCCAGCAACTGCTGCATCCGGTCGCGCTGCGCCTGCGCATCGAGCCACTGTGGTGCCACGGCGCTCAGGCGTTCGGCCGTGCCGACGCGAGCGACCTCGGCTTCGGCGGCCCGCGTTCGCGCCACGGCCAGTCGGGCTTCGGCATCGGCCACACCGCGCCAGATGGCATCGGCGTCGGGCATGCCCTGCTTCAGCCCGTTGATTTCCGCCATGAGCGCGCGACGACGCTCGCGCGCGATCTCCTGCGCGCCGCTGATCCGGTCGTAGCCCAGCACACGCGACAGGAAGCGCGCCCGTTCGGCCGCGCCCAGCGACGCCATGACGTCGAGTTCCTTCTGCCCCGTGAAGTAGGTGTGGAAGAACTCCGAACGCGTCATGCCGAGCCGTCGCTGCAGGAGCTCGGTGGCACCGGTGATCGTATTGGCGATCGGCACATCGCCGCCGTCGAGGAAGACCTCGGCGTTCGTGAGGCCGCGCATCACACGGTAGCGGTGGCCAGCGAGCTCGAACTCCAGCTCCACCTTCACGGAGGCGCGCGGCGCCGCGCGTGAGAACCGAATGGAATCGCGCGTGCCCCGTGCAGCGGGGGTGCCGTACAACGACCACGCAATCGCTTCCAGCAGCGTGGACTTACCCGACCCGTTGGGACCGATGATGCCCGTCAGTCCACGCTCGAACGCGATGCGCGTATCGGCATGCTGACGGAAATTCTGGAGGCGCAGGGAGATCAGTCGCATCCGTCAGCCGTCGAGCACAGGAAGGGCCGCCATCGCCGCGTCTTCGGCCTGCTGCAAATAGCGCAGGCCGAGGGAGACGAGTTGGTCGCGATCGACTCCGGGCGGCAGCGGACGCTCGGTGAGTCGCTCCGCTACCAGCTCGGGCAGCGTCGCCCGACGGCCGGGCGCGCCCTCGCCTTTACCGCGACGGGTCAGGACCTCCGGCCGACGCGCGTCGAGATGGAAGTGCATGGCGCGCTTCCGATACTCGCGCAACGCATCATGATTGAGCTCGCGCACGATATGGCGCGCAATGTTGCGCACGGTGACGCGCACGACGCGATCGTCAATCCCGCCGATCGCACTGTCCACCCGTGCGCGTAACGCGCTGTCGACCTCGGTCGCGCCCATCCCACTGGCATCGATCGGCTCGAGGTCCAGCAACGGACGCGATGGCGCCACCGGATGAAACCGATGCGCGCCCGAGACGAGATCGTGCTCGATGAAGCCCTTGCCGGGGATGCGCTGCTCCCGTTCCTCGCGCAGCTCGCCCCACGGGTTGGAACTCGTGTAGTCGAGCGAGCCGCTGTAGTACGCCCGCGTGGCCACTTCGCGATACACGTGATAGTGCCCGAGGGCCACGTAGCTCCACTGCTCCGCGTGCAGCTCCGCCGGATCGATCTCGATGGCCGCGCGGTCGGCCGGGGCCGCATGCGCCGGCAGCATCCCGGCGATCTCGCCGTGCAGCAGCAGCACCGTGTGCGCGAAGCCCTCCGGTGGCACGAACGGCGGTCGGTCGATACCGGGCACATCGGGCACCGCCAACACCGCCAGCGAACGTCCCGGGAACGTGAACAGCTCGGCCTTCGCATCGGCGACGTGCACGTCGATCTCACGAAAGAGCCGCAGGATGCACCCCGTTTCCGACGTGCGCGGCGCATCGTGATTGCCGGCCACCATCACGATCGGCGTGTCGGGGAGCCGATCGCGCAGGGCCGAAAAGGTACGAAAGGCGTGGAGGATCGCTGGATTGGACGGGCGCACCGTGTGGAACACGTCACCGCCGACCACGATCAGATCAGGGGCACACGCGATGATCTGCGCGACCGCGCGCGAGACCGTCGCCGCGACATCAGCCTCGCGCTGGTTGATTCCGGTCGGCGTGAGCCGCTGATACTGCCGGAATCCGAGATGGAGATCGCTGAGATGGACCAAGCGCATGCTGCAACCTACAGAACGACCCCGTCGGCTTGAACTAGCGGACGTGAATGCGCTGCACGATGCGCAGGTCGAGCAACACCGGCGGTGCCACGTCGGCCGGTGAAGGCGTGACCTCGGACTGCACGTCGATCACGGTGCGGGCATCGACAATCCAGGCGCGGACCCGGTCGAGGACCATGGTGCCGCGGACGGTCCCGGCGGTGACGACGCGCGTCCCGGCGGGCAGTTCGCGCGCAGCCCCGTCGCGCCGGAGTTCACCGTCCATCGAAATCCACGCGTTGCGCCCACCCTGAGTGAGGGAATCGAGGCGGAATCGCGTGCGCACCACGCCATCGGCGCGATAGCCGCTGAGCACCAGCGAGGGAAGCACGATGTCGCGCATCCAGCGCTCGCCGACCAGGACCGTGTTGCCGGGCAACAGCGCCGGCATCGACGCCAACGTGGCCCCGAGTACCATGGCGCCCGGTGGTGGATCGCTCACGCGCATGGCACCATCGGGCGTGACGCGCACGCGCACCTGCCGTCCCTCGAGTGGGAGCGGCAGCCGCTGGGGGCGGCCCGGTTCGGCGCCGCCGCCGGCCCAGATGGCGATGGAGTCGGTCGTGGCCAGCACGGTCGTGGCCGACAGATCGCTGGCCTCGACCAGGGAATGCGCGTACATCACGAGCTTCGTGACCCGGAGCGACGCCTGAGCGCGACGGGGACCGTATGGCGGCGACTTGGGCGGCGGCGGGGTCGCGCCGCCGGCGCGACGCCCGTCGATACCCGCACCCGAGCCGACCGGCGGCACCGACGATTCCGTCCGGCGCCCACTCATCTCAACCGTCTGCTCCATCTGCAAGCGCAGGGTGTCACCGACCCGCGGTCGCACCAGCAGTGATACCCCAGTGCCGCCGGTGCGCACGGATTGCGCCCACAGCGGCAGCGCGACCATGGGCCCGAGGGCGCAGAGGGCGCAGAGGGCGGCGAGCCCCCCACACACTCGGACACTCGGCCATCCGCGAACGCCGGAGCCCGCCGTCATCCGCCGTATTCGTCTGGCGAGAACGACCGCAGGGCGCGCGGACGCGGGGTAACGGCTTCGACGTCGCTCGCGCTCGGGCGCGCCCGGCGGGTCAGCTCCCGTGTGAAGGCGCGCTTCACGTCGTCGGGGCGGGTGCGCACCACCGCATTACGCGCCGCTAGCACGACCGGCTCGTCGTACAGCAGGATGGTTTGTTGCACGAAGCCCAGCTCGATGGTGTCGTCGAGACGACGCAGTTCGCGCGTGACCGCTTGCGCCAGCGACGGCTCCGGCGCCTGCGGAAAGCGTTCGACGCCCTCACGTCCCGACATCACCGACGGACGCGGAAAGCGTACGAACACCGGCTGCGTGAAATGCGGATGACGCACCATGAGCTGCCCCTTGTCGAGGGTGGCCATGCGCGCCTTGATCGCCGGGCTCAACACCTGATAGCCGGGCGAGGCCAACTCATCGCCATCCATGCGCCCGTACAGCGCCGTGCCCGCGTTGCCGGTCACGCGACGATGGACTTGCGAGCGGAACTGTTGCGCGCCGAAGAGCACGAGTCCGAGGTACCGACCACGCTCGGCGATATCGAGCAGCATCTTGCGGACATAGGTATCGGGACCATCGTGCGGCGCATACTTGTTGAGCTCATCGACGAAGACGATGACGTGATCGACGCCGAGCTCCCGCCGCTCGAGTTGTTCACGCAGCCGGGACACCACTCGGGCGAAGACGAGATCCTGCGCGTCCTCCTCCACGTTGGCGACATCCACCACGTACACCGCGCGATCCACAAAGCTCCCGAAGGGCAGATCCGAGACGGCGCCGTCGTCGGTCACCAGCCCTGCGCAGCGGGTGGACAGGTTGGACAGCCGGTTCCGGACTTTGCGCACGGTGGCGGCGTGATGCGTGCGCCAGGTGTCGCCGTTGGAGTCTTCGAGCTTGCGCAACACATCGCGAAACCAGGCGTCGAGATCGGCGAACGACTGCACCCGGTGTGTACGGGTAAAGCCGGGCTCCTCGAAATCCTTGCCCACGACCCGCTCGCGGATGAAGTCGATCAGCGCATCCGCCTTCGCATCGATGTCGTCCTTGTTCAGCAACACTTCGGCGAACTGCAGCACTTCACCGAGTCCCCACGTGAGCGGCGACACGCTGTCGGCGAGCGCGGGATGCGAGCGCAGCGTGTTCAGCGCGAAGCCGCGCGCCGTGAATGGCGCGAAGTAGCGCACATCCTGAAACGGTGTGGGCGGCACGCCGAGCAGCTCGTACATCTCGAGGTCGGCCGGCTCCAGTTTGCCCGGCTGATCGAGGAAGCACAGATCCGGCCCTTTCACGTTGAAGCACACCGCCGCCACCGTACCGCGATGCGCGGGGAAGTGCGCGAAGATCGACTGCAGCAGCCACTCGATCGCGCTCGTCTTCGTGGCGAGCCCCGACACGCCGGAGATATTCAGGTGCGCCGCTTCCGGCCCCACGAGAAAGTCGGCATCCAGAAAGATCGGCGACCGCATGCCACCGGCCCGATACATCCCCACGGGAATGCCGGTGGACGATGCCCCGGTGATGTAGCTGTCCATGCGCAGGGCCACGGCCACGTCGGCGTCGTCGGCCAGATACACCGCACCGAGCGGCACCGGTTGCAGCGGTTCCTCGGGGATGTGTCGCAACACCGACGCGGTGTACAGCCGGATCTCGGTGCGATCAGTGTGCGACAGCGGCCCCTGCGAGGGGCGCCCATCGTAACCGAGCACATCGTGCAGCGGCGACTGCAGGTCGCTGTAACTGAAACCTTCCACCACCACGCCGTAGACGCGCGGGATGATCGCGTCGACCGGCGTGTTCCCCTCCACGCGCACGATGGTACCGATCCCGATCGGCGCATCGAGGGCCGTCCAGAAATGGAACTCGTGGGGCGTGTTCGGCTTCTTCTCCGTCGCGACGACACGACCGAGCGGCAGCGAGGCGGCGGCGGGCACAACGGAGGGCGAGGTCACAGCGTCACGACGAAGAAGGTCAGAGGCCGACGAGCGCATCGAGATACATCTCACAGGCATGAATGCCGTAGGTGAGGGTATCCCATCGCGGATCGGGAAGCGAGAGCGGAGCGCGTTCGGCCAGGATGCCGGCCGAGAGACGATCGCAGTGCGCGGTCAACCGGGCACGCGCGTCGTCGGTGATCCCATCCAGATCGAGCATGTCGGCCGGCGGGGAGATCTCCACGCGCACCAGGCCATGGAGCGGATCACCTCCCGGTGCGGTCCGCAGGCGCAGGTACCAACTGGCCACGGCGCGGCGTGGACGGTGCCCGACCAGGAACGACGGCGAGCGTTCCCCCTCCTTGAGGGAGAGCACCGCCTCCACCTGCTCGGCGCTGCCGTACAGCGTGGTGTGCGATTTCACCACGCCGAAGGCCGTGGCCCGTTCATCCACCGCCAGATTGCCGGAGATGCCGCCGTCGATCCAGAGCCATCGCGATTCACGGCGACACCACTCTGCCGCGAGGCGGCGCTCCAGCCCTTCCCGCTCCAGCGCGACCAGATCGAGCGCGCGGGCGCGGAGCGCGAACGGATGCACGGGGATCGCGTCGTCCGACACATCCGCGGTGATATCCACCACGGGGACCCCGCAGGCCGCGAGCCGGCTCCATGCCGCCTCACCGAGCTTGCCACGCGACACGAAGAGCGCGCGCCGCACCCGCGGCTCGCCCCAGCTGTCGAGTCGCCGCGCCACGCGCTGCCGGACGGCGGCCGCGACCGACGCATAGACCAGCGGCGAGCCTGCCAGGTAGCCCACCACGCGGCTGCGCTGTACCCCGTCGAGAAAGGCGGCCACCAGCGGCTCCGCCGGCACCGCGACCTGCCGCGCGCCGGGGGCCTCCAGCGGCACGCTGGTCGCCACCGACGGCGGATCGCTGCGCATGGCGATGCGTTCCAGCGACGGCCCAGTGCCGGCCGCCACCAGTGCCTCGTCGCCGAACAGCGCGCGGAGCGATCGGAGGGCACCGCGGAGCGAGGCGTCGTCGGGAGGGCGTTCGTCGGTCACGAGGGTGACGCTAGCGGGACGGGTGCCGCCAGACAATCAGCGTCCCGTCGGGGGCCAGCGTCAGCTGGAGGTGGACTTCGAGGCGGTTCTTCACGAAACTCCGCAGGTGAGACTTTTCCGACCTTCTGGTACCGCCGCGCGGACACGCCGTGCCGTGGCCCTCCGTGTCCTGCCCTTGGGGCTCGCGCTCCTCGGGGCGGCCTGTGACACGGCGGAGCGTGTCAAGAACGCGCTCAGAGCCGACCAAGGCGATCCCGTCTGGCAGGGCGACAGCACGTTGCTCGCCACCCATCCCGAGGTGTTATTCCGCGTGACGCGCGACAGCGCCGGGCCCCGCATCGTGCCGCTGGCCACGATGGGATCGCAGGGCTTCCGGCTGCTCACGTTGAGCGACCGCGGCTGGCGCGCGTTCGACCTCGACTACCTGCACGCCGGAAAACCGCTCACGCCGTATCGCGATGGCCGGGCGCTGCCGCCGGTCGCCACCACGCGCGGGATGTGGGAGGGCGCGCCGTTGGACACGATCCGCGGCTGCTCCATCATGCTCCCCGGCGCGGCGGCGTCCATTCCCGCGGACGTCGAGCTGTTCTCGAGCGGCGCGCGCCCGCGCCCCACGCCGGTCGCGGCGCTGTCGGCCAGCGACTTGCAGGCCGCGTTGGACGCGATTCCCATGCTGATCGCACCGGCCGCCGGAATTTCGCCGTCGCTGATCACGCGCTACCAGCGCGTCGTGCACGTCGCCCAGACCGGGAGCGGGCCGCGGCCGACGCTCGTGGTGGAATACAACGATCCGGAGGTCGTCGCCGACAGCGTGCGACCGATCGGACAGCGCCCACGACAACTCATCGTCGTGCTGAATCAGGGCGTGTACGGCTACCGGCCGACGTTCACGTACACGACACTCGGCAACAAGCTCTCACCGCCGCGCTATCGCTATCTCGACCACTTCGACGTAGACGACGACGGCACGTCGGAGTTGTTCTTCGGCCTCGCGATCAAGGGCGCGCCCCTCTACACGATCGTGCTGCGCTATGACACCGACGCGTGGCGCGAACTCCTGCGCAACGAGCGGCAACGCTGCCACGCGTGACGTGAGCGCGCGGGTGGCACCGGGGGCCGACTACTCGACGCCGATGTCCCAGGCCTGCTCGAGATCGCGGCGGCTGTAGGCGCGAAACGCCGTGAGCGTTTGCGTGCGGATAATGCCCGGCACGTTGGCGAATTCCTCGGTGACCACGGTCGCAATGCGCTCGAGATCGGGCACCCGCACGATGGCCACGAGATCCCACGCCCCGGACACCGAGTAGACCTCGCTGACGCCCTCGATGCCCGCCAGCGCGGTCGCACACACGGGGATGCTCTTCGGATCAGCCTGCACCAGCACGATGGTCGTGATCATGATCGCCTCGGAAACGGGAAAGAGTCGCGCCGCGTGGTCGAGCGTCCGCTCAGGCGCCGGTGAGGCATCGGGCGATGCGCGTCACGCCGTCGACGGCCACCGACTCCGTCGTGGCGTAGCTCGCGCGAATCCAGTCGGGCGTGAGGAAGGCGCCACCGGGGACCACCGCCACCTGGTGCTCCGCCAGCACGGCCGCGGCGAACGCCGCCCCGGCGTCGGCGGCCCCACGAAAGCCGGCCACGTTGATGTACAGGTAGAACGCACCGGCCGGATGGACGTACCGCACCGTCGGGAAGGCGGCGAGGGCGGCCACCACGGCGTCGCGGCGCTGACGGAAGGCCGAGACCATGTGGGCCACCGCGGCGTCGGCCTCGTCCTGTCGTGCCAGCGCGGCGAGAGCGGCATGCTGCGAGACGGCCGCCGCATTGGACGTCGTGTGCGACTGGAACGCCGTCATGGCCTTCGAGACGGCCACCGGCGCGATCGTCCAGCCGATCCGCCAGCCGGTCATGGCATACGCCTTCGCGACGCCGTTGATCACGATGAGATTCTCGCGCGTCCGCGCGACTTCGAGCGCCGAGTGGGCGCCACCTTCGTAGGCGATCCGCAGATAGATCTCGTCGGCGAGCACCCACCATCCCTTATCGGCCGCGAGGTCCAGGATCGCCGTGAGCTCGTCGCGCGTGTACACCGCGCCGGTGGGGTTACTGGGCGAATTCAGCATCACGCCCTTCGTGCGCGGCGTGGCGGCGGCCGCCAGCTGACTGGCCGTCACCTTGAGATCGTTCGCCGCGTCGCCGAACACCGGCACCGACACCGCCCGGGCCAGTTCCACCATCTCGTAGTAGCTCGTCCACGCCGGCGTCGGAATCAGCACCTCATCGCCGGGGCCGAAGCAGCACACGCACGCGTTGTAGAGCGACTGCTTGGAGCCATTCGACACCACCACCTCGGCCGCGGTGATGGGCGCCCCCTGCGGACGCAACCGGTTGGCGTCGGCGGCGATCGCTTCGCGGAGCGGCAGGATACCCTCGGTGGCCGTGTAGCGGGTCGCCCCCGCTTCGATCGCGGCGACGGCCGCCTCCCGGATGAACGCCGGCGTGTCGAAATCCGGCTCACCGGCGCCAAGATCGATGATCGCCTGCCCAGCTGCCTTGAGCGCCCGGGCCTTGGCGGCCACCGCCAACGTCGCGGATTCCTTGAGGCGGGCGATGTTCGCGGACGGCTGAAAGACCAGAGACATGATCGAGACGCGGAACGAAGGTGGATGCCAGAGAAACGCGTGCCCCCCCCCTGCAGTTCGGGGCCGGACTGGGGTACCTTTCACGGCTGGGCAAGAAGCAATTAAGCGCGCCTCGACAAGGTGCGCTACGCGGGTACGCGATGCGCCATAGGGGCGCAACAATCCCTGGCCGTTGGGCGGCCAGGCTGACCGACAATCGATGGGGTGGGGCGTGGGCGAGCAAGAACGGGAAGAGACGTCGCCAGGGGCGACGCGGAGCCAGCACGTGGTGCTGCAGGGCCCCGCCGATCTACGGATGATGACCGCCGCCATGCGTCCAGGGATCGAACGCAGCCGTCGGATGCAGGGCGCGGCCGCGCCGGCCTGCCTGATGATCACCCCCACCATGGAACAGGCGCTGAGCGCGGCCGAACAGGCGCGCGTGCTGCTGGCCGACGACGGCCTGCGGGTGGTCCCCGTGACCTCCGCCACGCGCGCCCGTCGCGTGCTCGCCGCAGGCCCGGTGGCCGTGGTGACCGGCACCGCCGCCGACTTGCTGGCGCTGCGCAAAGAGGCCGCCATCGACCTGCAGCAGCTGCAGGTGCTCGTGATGTTCAGCCTCGACGAGATCCTCGCCGACAAGATGGGCGATACCCTGCTGTCCCTGCTCGGCGATTCACCCGACGACATGATGCGCGTCGGTACCATCGACAGCGAGTCGGAGGAGATCGACGCCTTTCTGGAAGCCCAGATGCGTCGCGCCCGTCGTCTCACGCCGATGCTGGCCGGTACCGCCCCGCTGGCGATGACGCCGAGCTTTGTGATCACCTCCGCCTCGGGACGCGCCGACGCCCTGCGATCGATTCTTGATGAAGTCGATCCGCCGTCGGTGGTGGTGGTCACCACCACCGACGCCGGCCAGCGCGAGGCGCACGCCGCGATCGCGCGCATGGGAATGGTGGTTGACGGTGTGAACGTGCAAGTCGTGCGGCAGGCCACCTCGCAGCATGTCGCGCTGGTCGTGCTGTGGGAGTCGCCGTCGTCGTACGACGCGCTGGTGGAGGCGCTGGCGTCGCGCCCGGTGGACGCCGTCGCCCTGCTGATGGCCGATGAACTCGCTGCCTTCCGTCGCATGACGAGCGGCCTGGCGGAGGCGTGGACGCCGGCCGCCCGCAAGGCCAACGCGGAAAGCCGCGTGCAGGCCTTGCGCGCCGCCCTGCGCACCACGCTCGCGAACTCCGGCGGCACGTCGGCCAGCGAGATGGCGCTGCTCGCGCCGCTGCTCGACACGCATGACTCGCTCGAGTTGGCCGCCGCCGCGCTCCGGCTGTACGAAGGAGCGCGTCGCGATCTCGTGACGGCGCGCACCAGGGCGACCACAGCGGGTCCCGTGCGCACGCCGCTCGCCGCCGGCCACAAGCCGGATGCGCCCGTCGTTGACGGCAAGCAGCGTGTCTTCCTCGCAGCTGGCAAGCGGGATGGTGTGCGGGTCGGTGACATCGTCGGTGCCGTCGCGAACGAAGCGGGGATCCCGGGCGACCGCATCGGCCAGGTCGAGCTGTTCGAATCGCACGCCATCGTCGAACTCAACGCCGACGATGCGGCCAAGGCCGTGCAAGCGCTGGGGGCGGTGTCGCTGCGTGGTCGTCGGCTCAGTGCCCGCATCGACGAGCGGAGCGGTGACGCGCCGCGCGGTGGGGATCGCGGGGCGCGTGGTCCCCGCACCGAGCGCACCTTCGGTCCGCCACGTCGCGATGCCGGCGACCGTCCGCCCCGCGGCGGCGATCGCGGTGATCGCCCGGCCCGCCCGTCGTTCGGTGGGGATCGTGGGCCGCGCCCCGAAAGCCGTGGTGCCCCGCCGCGTGGCGGCAACGATCGTCCGCCGCGCGCCGACGAAGAGCGTCGGGCCTTCGGCGACCGTCCCGTGCGTGAGCGCGCGGAAGGGCGGGCCGAGTGGTCGGAGCGTGGCGCCCGCATGCAGAATGCGAGCCGGAAGCCGCGTCCGAACACCGAGCCGAGCAGCGAGGGCTGACCATGAGCGGCACCTTCCAGGTCTCCGGCGGATGGATGGAGGTGGTCGCGGGTTCAATGTTCAGCGGCAAGACCGAAGAGCTGTTGCGGCGTGTACGGCGGGCGACCATCGCCCGCAAACGCGTGCAGGTGTTCAAGTCGCATCTCGACGATCGGTACGCCGGGTTGTGGAACGTCTCCAGCCATGACCGGCGGACCCTCGAGGCGATGCCGGTCGACTCGTCGGCGCAGATCCTGCTGCGGCTCGATCCGATGGCGCAGGTCATCGCCATCGACGAGGCGCAGTTTCTGGATGCCGGCATCGTGCAGGTGGCGTCGAGTCTGGCGGATCGTGGCCGGCGGGTGATCCTTGCCGGCATCGACAGTGATTTCCGCGGCGAACCGTTCGGTCCGATGCCCCAGCTGATGGCGGTGGCGGAGATGGTCGACAAGCTGCACGCGATCTGCGTGTTGTGCGGGTCGCCGGCGAGCCGCAACCAGCGCCTCATCGGTGGCAAACCGGCGCCGTACGACTCGCCCACCATCATGGTGGGCGCCGCCGACTCCTACGAAGCACGGTGCCGCGCCTGCCACATCGTGCCGCGGCCCACCGACGGACAGCAGCAACTGCTGTAACCGTCCGCCCGACCGGGGCGAGAGGCTGACCGAAAGTGACCATTGCCCAGCCCACCGCGTCATGTGGGTGATGTCAGTGTCAAGTCCCCTCTTCCCCGAACGGATCGTCGCATGGGTGTAATCGCGACGCTCCTCGCACACGAGCCTCGGCTCGCGCGGCTGCGTACCGCCGCGCGTGACCGGTATCGGTTCGTGCCTTGCGAGGACTGGACGTCTCTCACCCGCGCTTGCGAGCGCGGGCCGGTCAACGTGGTGGTCTTCGACTTATACGTCGACGGCCGCGCGGATTTCGAGCGCGTGCGCCAGTTGCGCATTCGTCTGCCACGCGCGGCCCTGGTGGCCTACGTGGACATGACGCGCGAGCGTGGCAAGGACATGTTCGACGCCGGTCGGTGCGGCATCGATGTGCTCGTGGTCGCCGAGGAAACGGATACGCCGCAGATGCTCGCGGCGCTGCTGGATCAGGCAGAGGCGCGCAGCGTCTCGAGCCTGCTCAGGCCGCATCTCGCCGGCCTGCGCAGCGTGGTCCGTGACTCCGTGATGCTGTCGGTGACGCGGGCGCACGAGCGCCTGACGCCGGACGGGCTGGCGCGCCTCATCGCCGTGTCCCGCCGGTTACTCTCGAAGCGCCTGGAGGGGGCGGAGTTGCCGCCACCGCACCAGTTGCTGACGTGGGGGCGGCTGATCGTGGCCGCCAGCATGCTGGAAGACGGCTCCCGCAGCGCCGACGGAGTGGCCAGTGCGCTCGACTTCCCATCGGGTAGCGCGTTCCGCAACACGTGCCAGCGCTACCTCGGCTGCACGCCGCATCAGATCCGTCTGCACGGTGGCGCCAGCTGGGTGATCCAGGAGTTGCTCGTGAACCGCGAGAAGCGGCGCGTGATCACGGAATCGGACGACGAGATGCACGAGAGCGTAGCAGCGTAGCCGCACCGCGCGAGATGATGTGCCACAGGGCTCCGGGATTCCGGAGCCCTGTGGCGTTCGTGGTAAGTTTCCGCATGCTTCACCTCGCGCTCACCGGCAACATCGCCGGCGGTAAGAGCACCGTGGCCGCACTGCTCGCGGCCCACGGCGCCACGATCATCGACGCCGACCTGTTGGCCCGCGAGGCAGTGCGGCCGGGCTCGGCCGCCCTCGAGGCCATCGTCGATCACTTCGGCCCCTCGGTGCTGCTTGCCGATGGCACGCTCGACCGCCCGGCCCTGCGGCGTCGTGTGTTCCAGGATCCGGTCGCGCGCGAGGCCCTCAATGCCATCGTACATCCGGCCGTGCGTCGGCTCCGCGACGCCCACGTGGCGGCCGCGAGGCAACGCGGCGACGCCGTCGTCATTTCCGACATCCCGCTGCTGTTCGAAGTCGGTCTCGAGCACGCCTTCGACGGCGTGATTCTGGTCGATGCGCCGGAACCCGAGCGGCTGGCGCGACTCCAGCGCGACCGCGGGCTCCCGCGCGCGGAAGCGCAGGCGATGATCGATGCCCAGTGGCCGTCGGCGCGCAAACGGTCGGGCGCCACGTGGATCATCGACAATGACGGTCCGAAAGAGCAGCTTCCGGCCCGCGTCGCTGAACTCTGGCAGACGATTCAAGCGCTTCCCCTTCGCGGGTCGTCCGCGGATACTTCACTGTGACCGTTTTCTTTCCCATTCTGGAGTCCTCGTGTCGAACATCCCCGCTGATCTGCGCTACACCAAGGAACACGAATACATCCGCACCACCGACGACGCCGCGATCGTAGCGATCGGGATCACGGATTTCGCGCAGGGCGAGTTGGGCGACATCGTGTACGTCGAACTGCCCAAGGTCGGCGCGACGTACGGCTCGCACGACGTGTTCGGCACGGTGGAAGCGGTGAAAGCCGTGTCGGAGCTGTACATGCCGGTGGCCGGCGAAGTGGTCGAGATCAACGGGCGCCTCGACGGCGAGCCGGCACTGATCAACACCGACCCGTACGGCGACGGGTGGATGATCAAGGTGCGCGTCGCGGCCGGCGGTGACGCGGGACTGCTGTCGGCTGCCGAGTACAAGGGCGTGGTGGGCGAGTAAGGCGTTTCTCGGCGGGATCGTGGTGCGTGGGGCCTCGGGCTGTGTGCTCGGGGCCCTTCGTGCTTTCGGCGGGTTCGGTGTGTGCGGCCGCCCCGGTCGGAACGTGGGATCCCCTTCGCGGCCTTGCCGTGGCGGCGAACGTCGGCACGCCGCGCCCGGTCGGCGCGCCCGCCACAGAGGGCCGCTCAGCGGACCCACGCCCCTCGCGGGGCTTGGGGTCGGCACCAGCGCCGTTCACGGAGGATGAGCAATCCCGCGGGGCTGGCCACGTCCCACACCCCAGCCCGCGATGAGCCCCCACTCGCCCGTGGTGCGCGCCTGCCACTCCCCCGCCTCCACGCGACGACGTCACACCGGGGGATGGAATCCCGTCGCGGACTTTTCGGAATCACGACGTTCGGTGTGCGGCGCGCGGAACTCGGCCCCGGCCCCTACGCCGATGCGAGCGGCTGCCGGGCCGGGCCTCCCGTGAGCGGCCCTCTGTGGCGGGCGCGCTGCCGTTGCGTGGCGCTCCCATGTTCGCCGCCACAGCAAGGCCGCGAACGGGATGACCCGCGCCCGGCGCCGCGACTATGCGCACACCAACGCCCGCCGAGCGCCCATAGCCCATAGCCCAGAGCCCATAGCCAGAACGGCGTGACCACCGAAGCAGTCACGCCGTTCTCACCACTCACCACGCCACCCTCAAGTCGTCGCGTACGACTCGATCGGCGGACACGCGCACACCAGGTTGCGATCCCCGAACGCGCTTTCGACGCGGCCCACGTACGGCCAGAACTTGCGTTCACGCGTGAACTGGGTCGGATACGCCGCCTGCTGACGCGTGTACGGGCGATCCCACTCGTCGCTGGTGACGTGGGCGGCCGTGTGCGGTGCGCGCTTGAGCACATTGTTGTCGCGATCTGCTTCGCCGCGCTCCACGGCCGCGATCTCCTCGCGAATGCCGATCATGGCCTCGATGAAGCGGTCCAGCTCCGCCTTCGACTCGCTCTCGGTGGGCTCCACCATCAGTGTACCCGCCACCGGGAACGACAGCGTTGGCGCATGGAAGCCATAGTCCATCAACCGCTTCGCGATGTCCTCCGCTTCGACGCCCGACGCGCTCTTCACACCACGGGTGTCCAGAATGCACTCGTGGGCCACCAACCCGTTCTGGCCGCGATAGAGCACCGGATAGTGCCCCTCGAGCTGCTTCGCCACGTAGTTCGCATTCAGGATCGCCACCTTCGTGGCCAACGCGAGGCCTTCACCGCCCATCAGCTTGATGTACACGTACGAGATCGGGAGGATGCTCGCGCTGCCCCACGGGGCCGCGGAGATCGGGCCGATCGCCTGCGTGCCACCAGTGGAAATCACCGGATGCGTGGGCAGGAACGGCACGAGCTGCGGGGCCACGCCGATCGGCCCCATCCCCGGCCCGCCGCCGCCGTGCGGAATGCAGAACGTTTTGTGCAGATTCAGGTGGCACACGTCAGCACCCAGATCACCGGGACGCGACACGCCGACCATGGCGTTCATGTTGGCGCCGTCCATGTACACCTGACCGCCGTGCCCATGGATGATCGACGTGATCTCCTTGATGCGTGCTTCGAACACGCCGTGCGTGCTCGGGTACGTCACCATCAGGGCGCCGAGGTTGGCCGAATGCTCATCCGCCTTCGCGCGGAGATCGTCCACGTCGATGTTGCCGTCGGTGTCCGTCTTCACCACGATCACGGAGAAGCCCGCCATCACCGCGCTCGCCGGATTCGTCCCGTGCGCCGACTGTGGGATGAGACAGACCGTGCGGTGCGCGTCACCACGCGACAGGTGGTACGCGCGGATGACCAGCAACCCCGCGTACTCACCCTGGGAGCCGGCGTTGGGCTGCAGCGACACGCCGGCAAAGCCGGTCACGTGGGCCAGATCGCGCTCGAGTTCTTCGAACATCTGCGCATAGCCCTGGGCCTGCGCCGTCGGCGCGAAGGGATGCAGCTGACCGAATTCGGGCCACGTCACGGGGATCATCTCGGCCGTGGCATTCAACTTCATGGTGCACGAGCCCAGCGGGATCATGCCGTGCACCAGCGAGAAGTCGCGCGCCTGCAGGGCGTACATGTAGCGCAGCATCTCCGTCTCGCTGTGGTAGCGATGGAACGTCGGATGCGTGAGGAACGGCGACACGCGACGGAAGCGTTCGTCGTAGCGCGTGTCCACGCCGGCGGTGATGTCGGCATACGAGAAGTCGACCGCGGCGTTGTTGTTGAACACCATCCACAGGTCGGCGACATCCGCTTCCGTCGTGGTCTCGTCGAGAGCCACGGTGATCGTGCCCGGCTCGAGCACCCGCAGATTCATGCGATGCGCCGCAGCTGCCGCGAGAATATCGTCCTGGCCGTGCGCGCCGACTTCCACGCGTACGGTGTCGAAGAAGTTCTCGTGCGTGATCGCGAAGCCGAGCCGTTCGAAGCCGGCGGCGAGCGTGGCGGCATGCCGATGCACGCCCTCGGCGATCCGCACGAGCCCCTGCGGTCCGTGGTACACGGCGTACATGCCCGCCATCACCGACAGCAGCACCTGCGCCGTGCACACGTTGCTGGTGGCCTTCTCGCGACGGATATGCTGCTCGCGCGTCTGAAGCGCCATGCGCAGCGCGGGCTTGCCTTCGGTGTCGCGCGACAGGCCGATGATGCGCCCGGGCAGCAGACGCTTGAACTCGTCGCGCGTGGCGAAGAACGCCGCATGCGGTCCGCCGTAGCCCATCGGCACGCCGAAGCGCTGCGTGTTGCCCACGGCGATATCGGCACCCCACTCGCCCGGCGGCGCCAACAGGCACAGCGCAAGCAAGTCGCTCGCCACCGTGACCAGCGCGCCGGCGTCGTGAGCCGCCTCGCACAGCGCGCGATAGTCGATCACGGCGCCATCGGTGCCCGGATACTGCAGCAGCACGCCGAACACGGTGTCGTTGAACACGAACGTGCGTGGATCGGCCACCTGCACCACGATCCCGCGCGCCGAAGCGCGCGCCTGCACCACCGCGATCGTTTGCGGATGACAGTCGCTCCCGATCAGGAACACGTTGCGCGTCGCGCTCCCGCGCGAGCCGAAGCAGAGCGCCATCGCCTCCGCCGCGGCCGTGCCCTCATCGAGCAGCGACGCGTTCGCGATCTCCAGCCCGGTGAGGTCGATCACCATCGTCTGGTAATTGAGCAACGCCTCGAGCCGTCCCTGCGCGATCTCGGCCTGATACGGCGTGTAGGCCGTGTACCACGCCGGGTTCTCCATCACGTTGCGCAGGATCACGTTCGGCGTGTGCGTCCCGTAGTAGCCCATGCCGATGAACGAGCGGTACACGGCGTTGCGCGACGCGATCGCCTTCAGCGAGCCGAGCACCTCGGCTTCGCTGCGCTGGGGGCCGGTATCGAGTGTGCCACGGAACCGAATGCTTTCGGGAACGACGGCGTCGATGAAGGCATCCAGAGAGTCGTAGCCGAGCACGGCGAGCATCGCCTGCTGTTCGGCAGCGCTCGGTCCGAGATGGCGCGGAATGAACGAATCGACCGCGACCGGCGCGGACGAGATGCTACGCGTGCCCATGACCATCCTCAAACGGGCCAAGCCCGTGCAAGCGTCGTGAAATCGTTGGGGCCACCAAGGCGCGGTTCGCCCGTGACAATGTAAATTTAACCAACGTGAGTTCTTCCCGAGTCGTCCCCCCCATCGGCGCCGAGACGCCCCAGTCCGGACCGGCCGCTGCGGTCGGGTTGGCGCGGGTCATGCCCCGGGAGTGGACGTTCCTGCGCTCACCGGCGTCGGATGGTCTGACCAACATGGCGATCGACGCCGCGCTGCTGGAGCTGGCTGGCGACACGGCATGCGCCGTCTGGCGGTGCTACGCGTGGACCGCACCAACCATCTCGTTCGGCCGGAACGAACGCACCCAGGGTCGCTTCTCGTCCGACCAGCTGCGCGATGCCGGGTTCCGCGCCGTGCGTCGTCCAACCGGCGGCCGGGCCCTGCTGCACAGCCGCGAAGTGACCTACAGCGTGGCCATGCCGCTCGACGAACGGCTGTCGTGGCGGGTGGCCTACGCCGCCGTAAACGACGTGCTGCTTCGCGCCGTGCAGTCGCTTGGCGTGCCCGCGCAGCTGGTGGCCGATCACGAAGCGCCGGCGATTGCCCCTGACGGGCCCGTCTGCTTCGACCGACCGGCCGCCGGGGAGATCACGGTGCACGGCCGGAAGCTGGTGGGGAGCGCCGTGTGGCGTCAGGGCGGTGCCTACCTGCAACACGGCAGCATTCTGCTGGCGGACGATCAGGCGCGGCTCGCCGACGCCGCCGAGGTGGCGCTGCCGCCGTCACCACCCGCGGCGTCGCTGGAGGCCTGCGCACCGACGCAGGCCACGTGGAGCATCGTGGTGGACGCGCTCGCCGCGTCGCTCGCGACCGTGGCCACGCCGCATCGGGCGGTGACGATCGAACCGTTCGCGCCGCCGCGCGACTTCCCGGCGCGGGTGGCGTCGCATCGCGCGGCGCTCGGCAGCGACGACTGGCTCTGGCGCCGATAGCACGCGTCGGGCATCGTACGCTCGGGTGATCGCTGCGCGCTCCGGGCGATCCGTCTTTCTCGCCACACCGCCTCTCATGCGATTCCCCCACCTCCGCTGGCTGGCTGGCCTCCTGTCGTTGTCCTTCGCCGCCTGCGAAGTGGGTGAGCGGCCGGCCGCCACCGGCGAGACCGGCGGTACGATGATCGTCACGGTGCCCGCCGAACCGTCGACGCTCTTCCCGCCGTTGCTCTCCGGCTCGCAGGGGGCGGCGATCGTCGGCGTGATCTTCGACCGCCTCGCCGACATCGGCGATGGACTCGAGACCTATGGCGACCAAGGGTTTCAGCCACGCCTCGCGACCTCCTGGCGCTGGTCGAACGACTCGCTGTCGATTGCCTTTGCCCTCGATTCGCTGGCGCGGTGGCACGACGGGCAGCCGGTGACCGCGGAGGATGTGCGCTACACGTTCCGCGTGTACACGAGCGACTCGCTGGTGGTCGAACTGAAATCGCTGCTCGGCAACATCGATTCGGTGTCGGTGCGCGATCCCCGCACGGCGGTCTTCTGGTTCAAGCGGCGCATGCCGCGGCAGTTCTACGACGCCACGTACCACATGTACGTGTTGCCGTCGCATCTGCTCGACACCATCCCCATGGCCGCGCTCGAACGCGCGCCGTTCGGTCGCCAGCCGGTCGGCACGGGACGGTTCCGCTTTGCGCGCTGGGAGCCCGGGCAGCGGATCGAGATCATCGCCGATACCGCCAACGCCCGCGGGCGGGCAAAGCTGGATCGGGTGATCTGGAGCATCGCGCCCGACTTCGGCGCCTCGACCGTCAAGCTGTTCGCCGGCGAGGCCGATTTCCTCGAGCAGCTGCGCCCGGAGAATCTGGCGCAGGTGGCGCGCACGCCATCGTTGCGCCTGATCGACAACCGCGCGCTGAGCTACGGCTTCCTCGGGTTCAATTTCCGGGATCGCACGGACCCGTCGCGCCCGAACGCGATGTTCGGCGACGTGCGCGTACGACGCGCCCTGCACATGGCGGTCGACCGCGAGCGTCTCGTCCGCAACGTCTTCGATTCGCTGGGCATGGTGGCCCTCGCGCCGGCGCCGCGCGCCCTGATTCCGGATACGGCGGCCTTCGCGCCGCTACGGTACGACGTCGCGGCGGCGAAGGCGCTGCTCGATTCGGCGGGATGGGTCGACAGTGACAACGATGGCGTGCGTGATCACGATGGCGTACCACTCGCCTTCAGTATTCTGATCCCGAGCAGCAGCACATCGCGCCAGCGCTACGCGGTGCTGCTGCAGGAGCAATATCGGGCCATCGGCGTACGGGCAATGCCGCAGGTACTCGAGAACAACGCGTGGAGCGACGCTGTCGATTCGCACGCGTTCGATGCTTATCTCGGGGCCTGGCAGCCAAGCCCCGGTCTGGTGGGGCTCACCCAGACGTGGGCCTCGCGCGGCAGCTCCAACGCGGGTCGCTATGCGAGTCCCGTGTTCGATGCGCTGCTCGACAGCGCGCTCACCACCTTCGATCCGACCGCGAGCCGCCGATACTGGGCGCGGGCGTTTCAGCAGATCGACGACGATGTGCCCGCCGTCTGGCTGTATGAGCAACGCTCGCCCGTGGCGATCAACCGGCGCTTCATCACCACGCCGCTGCGGGCCGACGGGTGGTTCGTGGGGCTGGCCGACTGGCGCGTCGATCCGGCGCAGCGCATCGATCGCGATCGTATCGGGCTGGGGACGCCTCCCTGAGCACGATCGCCCGTCGCGTGACCCTGCGCGTCCTGCAGAGCGTGGCCGTCGTCTGTTCCGCGGCCACGCTCGCGTTCGTGCTGCTCCAGCTCGCCCCGGGCGATCCGGCCACGGCCCTCGGTGAAGGCGTGGCGCCCGAGCTGCGCGCGGCGATCCGTGCGCGATACGGGCTCGATGACTCGATCGCGACGCAGTACGGCCGTTGGCTGTGGTCGCTGCTGCGCGGTGACTTGGGCTGGTCGCGCGACCAGCAGCGACCCGTGGCCGCCGTGCTGGCCGACGCGCTGCCGAGATCACTCGTCCTGATGGGATGCGCGCTAAGCGTGAGTCTGATGGGCGGCATGCTCATCGGGGCCTGGCAAGGGGCGCGGGCCGGGTCGCGCCGTGACCGGACCACGTCCACGGCGCTGCTCGTGCTGTATTCCCTGCCGGAGTTCTGGGTGGCGCTGCTCCTGCTCGTCGTCTTCGCACATCAGCTGCACTGGCTCCCTGCCACCGGGATCACCGACGAAATGTCCCGTTACCTGACGGCGCGGGAGCAGCTCGTGGACCGGGTGCGCCATCTGGTCTTGCCCCTGACGTCGCTCTCGCTGGTGGGCGTGGCGGTGTTCGCGCGCTACCAGCGCGATGCGATGCAGGAGAGCATGGCGCAGGCGTTCGTGCGCACCGCGCGGGCGAAAGGGCTCAGCGAATCGGCCGTGCGTCGTCAGGCGTGGCGCAGCGCGCTGCTGCCGGTGATCACGGTGACCGGGCTGATGCTCCCGGCGCTGATCACCGGCGCCGTGTTCGTGGAGCGGGTGTTCGCGTGGCCCGGCATGGGCTACGCGATGATCCGCGCGATCGAAGCGCGCGACTATCCGGTCGTGTCGGCCGGCGTGATTCTTGGCAGCGCCGTCGCCGCATTCGGTGCGGCCCTCGCCGACATCGCGCGGGACATCGCCGACCCACGGTTGCGCCGTCCGTGATGCGCCGTCGCTCTCCGGCCTTCGTGCTGATCGCGCTGCTGGTGTTGGTCGTGGCGGCCGGCCCGCTGCTGTCGCCGTACGCACCGAATGCCCAACTGGACATCATCGCGCTGCGCAGTCAGGCCCCGTCGCTGGCGCATCCGTTCGGCACCGATGCGGTGAGCCGCGATGTGCTCAGTCGCGTACTCGATGGCGGACGCGTGTCGCTGGCGCTCGCCATCCTCTCCGTTGCGTTGTCGCTGGTGGTCGGTACGCTCTACGGCGCCCTTTCTACCCTGGCCGGTGGCCTCGTCGACACGGCCATGCGACGCCTGCTCGAGGTGGCCCTGTCGATTCCACGGTTGCTCGTGCTGCTGGCCGTGGGCGCGCTCTGGGGCACGCTGTCTTTTCCGGCTCTGGTGCTGCTGATCGGCTTCACGGGGTGGTTCGATACCGCGCGGCTCGTCACCGATGAACTGCGCGGGCTGAGCGTGCGCGAATTCACCCTGGCGGCCCGCGCGATCGGGGTTCGCGGGCCCCGGCTCCTCTGGCGGCATCTGCTGCCCCATCTGCTGCCCACGCTCGTGATCAACGCCAGTTTCGGCGTCGCGGGGACGATCGCGCTGGAAGCAGGCCTCAGCTACCTCGGCCTCGGCATCCAGGCGCCGCAGGCCAGCTGGGGGACGATTCTGCGTGACGGCGCCGGGGTGGTGCAAAGCGAATGGTGGCTCTCGCTGTTTCCGGGGCTGGCCACCGTCCTCGCCGTTCTCGCCTGCAATGCCCTCGGCGACGCCTTGCGCGAGCGGTTCGCATGGGATCACGTTCACAGTCTCGACGCGGCGCCCACCGGCGGCGCCGATACAGCGTCGTCCCCCGCCTTCTCCTCTCCTCGTACCGTGCGCCCGTGACGATTGCTGCCACACGCGACTCGACGACCACCCCCGATCGCCCGCTGCTCGATGTGCACGCGCTGCAGATCGCCTTTCCGGCGGCGCACGGCGTGGCGCGCGCCGTCGACGGCGTGTCGTTCACGGTAGCCCGTGGCGAAACGGTGTGTCTGGTGGGCGAA
>NZ_JBILKJ010000093.1:0-10525 GCF_044376735.1 Gemmatimonas sp. | reverse complement strand
CGCGGCTTCAAGTCCGGCGCGACGCGAACTGCGACTGCGATAGGCCCACTCGGAATCGAACCGAGATCATCGGCTTCAAAGGCCGAGGTAATAGCCGTTATACGATAGGCCAGCTGCTGCACCTGCGACGAACGTCCGTATGCTACCCCGGGGCCCGACTGCGGACAAGCGCGTCCCGCTCCCAGTCGTGCAGCGGGAGCGCGTCCCGGGCTCGCATTCCCTCGGCGAAGGGGCCCAGCAGGTGCACGATGCTGTTCGCGTAGTAGGTGATCAGTGGGCGCCCGTTGGGCAGAATGAGAAACCCCTCACCGGTCCGGGCAATGACGCGACGCATCCGGAGCATCCGGTAGGCCCGGTCGAAGGTCTCGGCAATGTCCCGGTCGGCGCGCAGCACCCGTCCGTTGAACTCCGCCACGACTTCCCGCATGGCCTGCATTCGCTCCAGCAGCGCCGCCCGCGTCACGTAATCGGCGTCGAAGCTCGCCAGCGCCGCACAGGCGAGCGGCACGGGTGTCACGGGGATGATGGCCCCGATCCGGTGCAGCACGTCATCACAAAACTGCTGTACGAGCGGCAGCCGGTCGGCTCGCGGTGCCTCGAACAACGACACCCCCTGCGCCTCGAGCCCGGAAAGCCAGCTGTCGACCGACACCGGCGTTCCGATGGTCACGGCGGCACGGCCGTAGCGCCGCCACCGCCGGGTGAGCACGCGGCCCACGTTCCAGAGCATGAACCGGCCCACGTCGGCGGCCTGCGCGATGCGGTCACGGGCGGGCACCTGCCGCTTGGTCTCGAGCTCGCGCAGCAGCGTGCGGTCTTCGAGCACGCGGTCGTAGTTGATGCCCACCGGTACGACGTACATGCGGGCGCGCACCTCCGGATCGCGGGCCACGCCCAGTGCATAGTCGAGCAGGCCGATCTTGGCGGGGCGCAGGGCGCCGTCGCGCGTGAGGCCGCCTTCGGGAAAGATCCCCTGCGTCACGCTGTTGCGCGTGATCAACTGCACGTACGACTGCAGCACCGCGTGGTACAGCGGTTCGCGATACCGCCGACGAATGAAATACGACCCGAAGCTCTTGAACAGCACTTCCAGCGGAAAGGCGCGCGCCCATTCGCCAACGGCGTACGAGATCGACACGGCCCCCATCATCACGTACGCCACCAACACGTAGTCGGCGTTGGACCGGTGGTTCATGAGATAGATCACGACCGAGTTGCGCGGCACCCCGCGGAACGGATCGGGGCGCTCGTACTCCACCGACACCTTGTAGAACAGCCCCAGCGCGGCGCGACTGACCCAGTAGCCGAGACGGTAGTAGGCGAGGATGTTGAAGAACGGCACGATCTCGTCGAGGTAGCGCCGCACGCGCCGCCACGTGTCGTCTTCGTGCTCCCCCGTACCGGTGACATGCGCGCGCACGGCGTCGGCGATCGCCTCGTCGGCCAACAGGGCCTCGATCACGTACGCCTTGCGCGTGAGCTTGTAGCGGTCGATCCGCACCCGCGCATGCATCACGGTGCGACGACCGGCCCGTTTGGCGTACACGTGCAGCACGCGGCGCATTATCCAGAGGGCGCCGGCCAGTACCAACAGGGCAAGCAGCGCCGCTACGATGCCGGCCACAGCCACGCCGCGCCGCGCACACCGCTCGAATCACCGTGGCGATGGCGCACGATCGGTGTGCGTACGTCGTTCGAGAACACCCACGCCGGCAGCTGCGCCGTGATGTCGTCGGCGATTCCCGGAATGTTCGACAGTCCGCCGCCGAGAACGACCACGTCGGGGTCGAGCAGATTGATGACGGTGGCGAGACTGCGCGCGGCGCGATCGATGAGCCGGACCCGGGTGGCCTGCGCTGCCATGTGTCCCGCCTCGGCCGCCGCGATGATGTCCGGCGTGGCGAGCGACTGCCCGGTGACGCGGAGATGATCCGCGGCCACGGCCGGCCCCGAGATCCAGCTCTCGATGCAGCCATGCTTGCCGCAGTAGCAGAGGGGGCCGGGCAGCTCGTCGGGGCGTGGCCAGGGGAGGGGATTATGCCCCCACTCGCCGGCAATGAGATTGCGTCCGCCGAGGGCGCGTCCGCGCACAATGAGGCCACCTCCCACGCCGGTGCCCATGATGACGCCGAACACCACCTCGGCGCCGGCCGCCGCGCCATCGCTCGCCTCGGAGAGGGCGAAGCAGTTCGCATCATTGTCGAGCCGAACCTCACGGCGGAGCTGCGCGGCGAGGTCGGCACCGAGGGGCTGCCCGATCAGCCACACCGAGTTGGCATTCTTCACGAGCCCCGTATCCGGTACCACCGCACCTGGAATCCCGATGCCAATGGTTCCGCGACGTCCGGTGGCCGTCTCCAACCCGGTGACCAGCGAGACGATGGCGGCGATGGTTCCGGCGTAGTCGCGCGGCGTCGCCACCCGCTGGCGGGCGAGCGTCGTCCCCGCGTCGTCGAGGGCGATGCCTTCGATCTTGGTCCCGCCCAGGTCGATCCCGATCTGCATGGAGGCGATCGTGACGCGCCGTCAGCGCATCGCGCGCGCGTCGACGAGCGCGCTGTAGAGCATCGTCTGGAACCGACCGACCACGTCGGTGCCGCTGGGGAGTTGGTTGATCATGAACACGATGACGAGCCCTTCCGCCGGATCGACCTTGTAGTTCGATCCGTAGGCCCCGGCCCAGCCGAAGGTGCCGACCGACGACGAGCCGGTGGCGCCGTAGCGCTCCGTGGTCTCGAAGCCGAGGCCGAAGCCGGTGGTGGTGCCGTGCAGCGTCCCCACCTGATTGGTGGTCATCAGGGCGACGGTGTGTGGCGCGAGATATTGTCGACCGTTCCAGCGGCCGCCGTGCGCGATCATCTGCAGGAAGCGCGCGTAGTCGCGGGCCGTGGACACGATCCCCGCTCCTCCCGCAAAGCTGACGCGCGGCCCATCGACGTAGTGTCCCTGTCCACGGGCGCCGTCGGCGGCGCGACGGACCCGGCCAGAGTCGTTGGCGTACACCGCGACCAGTCGGTCGCGTTGGGCGATGGGCAGAAAGAAGTGCGTATCGCGCATGCCCAGCGGCTGCGTGATGCGCGTGCGGAGAAAGGCGTCGAGCGGCACGCCCGAGGCGCGCTCCACGATGCATCCGAGAATATCGGTGTTGTAGCCGTACACCCACGCCTCGCCGGGCTGCGCCACGAAGGGGAGCGCGCCGAGTTTGTCCATGGTGGCGCAGATCGGCTCGGTCTTGTCGGCGGTGTACCACCCGAAGCCGGCAGCGGGGCCGAGCCCCATCGGCTCGTAGCGGGCGCGCACTGATGCGTCGGTGCCGTAGGAAATGCCGGCGGTGTGCGTGAGCAGATCGCGAATGGTGATCGGGCGCTTGGCCGGGACGATGGCGACGCCGCTATCGGTGCGCGTGGCGACGGTGGTCCGTGCAAACGAGGGCAGGAAGCGACTGGCCGGTGTGGCGAGCGTGAGTCGGCCTTCTTCGAGCAGCATGAGCACGGCGGCACTGGTGAGCGCCTTGCTCTGCGAGGCAATGCGGAACACCGCGTCGGGCGTCATGCGTCGCTGCGCCTCGCGATCGCTCCAGCCGACGGCGCGTTCGTACACCACCTGGTCGTCGCGCAGCACCAGCGCCACGGCGCCGGCGATTTCCTCCTTCGCGACGGCGGCGTCGAGCATCGAGTCGATACGCGCCAGTCGGTCGAGGGCGAAGCCGTGACGCAGCGCGGTGGCGGGACGCGGAGCACGCTGCGCGCGGAGCGGCGTGGTGGCCAGGACGACCGCGGCGAGCGCGATCGCGCCGCGCAACAAGGGACTCGACGCACGAGGCATGACGAGGCGTGTCGGAGGGACAGTCACATGAGCGGAACCGATCCGCCGATGATGCGAGTGATGCTTCCGGATCGGGGTGGATGTGGCGAAGCTACGCCATGCAATGGATCAAGGCTACTCTACGGGCGTCGACGGCGGTCATCGGTGCCACGCTGCTTGGCGCCTGCGCCGCGGGGGAGTCCCCAACGGCGCCGGTGATCTCCCCGCCGCCTCCGCCTCCGCCTCCGGTGGCGTTGACCGTGCCGGCGGTGACGCGCGAATTCCGGGGGATGTGGATCGCGACCGTGGCCAACATCGACTGGCCGTCGCGCAGCGGCCTCCCGGTGGCGCAGCAACAGGCCGAGTTCTCGTCGATTCTGGATGCGGCGGAGCAGGCTGGCTTGAATGCCATCGTGCTGCAGGTGCGGGCGGCCGGCGACGCCCTCTTCCCCTCCACACTCGAGCCGTGGTCGCGCTCGCTGACGGGTACGCAAGGCGTCGACCCCGGCTACGATCCGCTGGCGTATGCCATCACGCAGGCCCGGTTGCGCGGTCTCGAAGTGCACGCCTGGTTCAATCCGTTCCGCGCGGCGAACCTGAGCGATACGCTCCGCCTGGCGGCCACGCACTTCGCGGTGCGTCGGCCCGAGCTCACGCGGAAGTACTGCACGCAGCTGTGGTTCGATCCGGGTGAGGCCGCTGTGCAGGATCAGGCCATCGCCGTGATCACCGATGTGCTCCGGCGATACGACGTGGACGCGGTGCATCTCGACGACTACTTCTATCCGTATCCGGACACGAGATGCGCGGGGCTCGATTTCCCCGACAGTGCCACCTACGCCAGCTATCAGCGGGGCGGGGGACTGCTGGCCCGCGCCGACTGGCGACGTGACAACGTGAATCGGTTCGTGGAACGCCTGTATCGCGACGCGCATCTCGCGTCGCCCACGGCCCGTGTAGGGATCAGTCCGTTCGGCATCTGGCGTCCCGGCAGCCCGGCGGGCATCGTGGGCCTCGATTCCTACGCGTCGATCTACGCTGATTCGCGCACGTGGTTGCAGCGGGGCTGGGTGGACTACTTCGCGCCGCAGCTGTACTGGTCGATTGCTTCGACCGGCCAGAGCTTCGGCGCGTTACTGACGTGGTGGGGGCAGCAGAACACGATGCGTCGTCACCTCTGGCCCGGGCTGGCGGCCTATCGCGTGAGCGACGGCAGCACGAGTGCCTATGCGGCCAGCGAGATTCCGGCCCAGGTGGAGCTCACGCGCGGTCAGAACGCGGCCACGGGCGGGTCGACCGGTTCGTTGTTGTACAACACGACCGTGGTGGTGAACGACCGCGGAGGGTTGCGGTCGCTGCTGGCCGGTGGCGTGTTCGCGGCGCGGGCGCTGCCGCCTGCCACGTCGTGGCTGGACGCCACGGCGCCACCGACGCCGACGATCGGGGTGACGTCGCTGGGGGACGTGCTGCGGGTGTCGATCACACCGGTGACCAGTGAACCGCTGTCGTGGTACCTGATTCGTTGGCGTACGGGCGGCAGGTGGTCGCAGCGGCTGCAGCGGGCGTCGGCGTTGACCGCCGACGTGCCAACGGCCGGCACCGACGGCGTGGTGGTGAATGCGATCGACAAGGTGGGGAACGCGAGTCCAGACGCTGTGTGGCGCCCGTAGTCGCGCTCCGCGCCGTTGCTATTCGTCCATGTGCGTGTTGTCGCGTGTTTCCGGCATGGTGGCATACACCACCAATGAGGCCAGAATGCAGCCGGTGACGTACCAGTAGAACCAGCGCTCGTGGCCCATGTTCTTGAACCAGAGCGCGAAGTATTCCGCGGTGCCACCGAACACCGACACCGCCACGGCGTAGGGGAAGCCGACACCGAGGGCGCGAATGCTGGTCGGGAATAGCTCGGCCTTCACCACCGCGTTGATGGCGGTGTAGCCGCTCACCGCGACGAGGGCGATGACCAGCAGCGTGAGCGCTTGCGGAATCGTGCGGGCGCCTTCGAGCGCGGTAAGCAGCGGAATCGTGCCGAGGGTGCCGAGCACGCCGAAGGCCGTGAGCACCGGCCGGCGGCCGATGCGGTCGGAGAGGGCGCCGACTGCCGGCTGCAGCATCATGTAGATCAGCAGGGAGATCGCGTTGACATACGTGGCGTCGCTCTTGCTGAAGCCGGCGGTGTTCACCAGGAACTTCTGCGCGTACGTCGTGAACGTGTAGAACGCGACCGTGCCGCCAGCGGTGAGACCGACCACGGTGAGAACGGCCCGCGGATGGGCCATCAGGCCACGCACCGTGGCGGCCGCGCTCTGGGGCGGACGTGATGCGCGATCCTTCTCGAACGCAGAGGTTTCCTCGAGGCCGCGGCGCATGGCCACGGCAACGACGGCCAACGCGGCACCGACGATAAACGGAATACGCCAGCCCCACGACTCCAATTCGGCCGGCGCCATCGTGCGCTGCAACAGCAGCAGCATCGCCAGCGCCAACAACTGCCCCATGATGAGGGTGACGTACTGGAAGCTCGACCAGAAACCACGGTGGGCTTTCCCGGCCATCTCACTGAGATACGTGGCGCTGGCACCGTACTCGCCGCCCACACTCAGCCCCTGCAGCAGGCGAGCCAGCACGAGCATGGCCGGCGCGATCACGCCGATCTTCGCGTAGCTGGGCGTGATGGCGATCAACAGGGAGCCGCCGCACATCAAGAGCACCGACAACGTGAGCGCGGCGCGACGTCCGTGCTTGTCGGCGTAGCGTCCCATCAGCCACCCGCCGGCGGGGCGCATGAGAAAGCCGACGGCGAACACCGCGGCTGCGTTCAGCAGCTGCACCGTTTGGTTGGCGGGCGGGAAGAAGCTCTTGGCGAAGTACAGCGAGAAGGCGGAGTAGACGTACCAGTCGTACCACTCGACCAGGTTGCCGACGGAACCGCCCACGATGGAGCGCAGTCGGGTGCTCGCCGATTTCGGGGCGCCGACTTCCACTACGACCGGCGCGCTCATGCCATCACCTGCGCGTCGATCGTGCGGGCCAAGAGGTCGAGGAGGTCGGACTCGGTGCGCACACCGGGCACATCGTTCATGTCGATCACGTAGCCATAGCGTTGAGCGACCGCTTCATAAAGGGGGATACGGTGGGCGAGCAATTGCTCGAATCCCCACACCGCGAAGTCGTCGGGGTCTACCTGCTCGTCCTGCGTGATGTCACGCAGCGACTTGTACTCGGTCCACTTGGCGTCGAGAAACGCCGGGTTGTAGTACATCGGTTTGGGGTGTGCGCGAAACCGATCGACCAGCATGCGCGTGTGCTCCGGCGTGCCGCGGATATACACGAGCATCGTATGGTCGGCGAGACACTGTAGCACCGGGTCCGCTTCGTCGTGGGGGTCGACGACTTCGCACAGGCTGCCACCGGAGTCGCAGACGAAATGCGAGTACCCATAGATCTCCTTGGCCCGCTCGATGAACTCCGGCACATCGAGCAGCGCGCGGATCTCGGCCACGCGGTGCTGCGCCTGACGCCGACGGTACTCGTCGAACGAGAGCCCGCCGAGCTCCGGGTTACCGGGCTTCCCCAGATAGGTGGAGAGCGGACTCAGATTTTCGAACGAGATGTTGGAGCGGATGTAGATCGAGTCCGAGCGCAGCAACTGGCGCAGAAAGGGATTGCGCATCGCCTCCCGCTTGAAGTTGTCGACGATGTGCTCGTCCATGTATCGCGTGCCGATGCGATAATCGACGGAGTACTGGAACCAGTCGTGCTTCTGCAGCAACCCGGCCAGGGTGGTCTTACCCACGCCGGACATGCCGAAGAAGGTCACGGCATGGGCCGGCTGGTCGCGGAGGGCTCGTCCCGATGAGAATCGCATCGTGCTAACTTCCCCTCCGGCTCCAAGGACCTCAACCCCTCCCCCGAATGTCGTTCGCCAAGCACGGCCTGCAGGTCTTCGATATCCCGATCACCGTGCTGCCGGCGGATATCGACGACAACGACCACGTGAACAACGTGGTGTACCTCCGCTGGATCTTCGACGTGGCGCTGGCCCACTGGAATGCCAGTGCCTCCGACGAGATGAAGCAGACGTACGGCTGGGTCGCCACGCGCCATGAAATCGACTATCGCCGCGAAGCGGTGTTCGGTGACGCGATCGTGGCGCGGACCTGGATCGGGGCCGTGGATTCCCGGCGTTTCGAGCGGAATACCGAGATCGTGCGGACCTCGGACGACCACGTGCTGGCCCGCGGACGGTCGCTGTGGACACTGATTGCGCGCGACACGGGGCGGATCACCCGAATCCCGCCGGACATGGTCTCCCTGTTCTCGGCGTATATGCACCCGGCTTAGGCCGAGTCGGCGTGAGCCGAGGCGGCGCAAGCCGATGCCCTACTGTCGGGCGTAGGCCCGCGAGCCGGCGTAGAGATACGTGGCCCGGCCGTTTTCGGATCGGACGAAGATGTGGAGTGCCGACCCCTGCGGCGGGGTGACCAGCAGTTCGTTGGCGCCCACGAGTTTCGCGTTCATAACGGCGACGCCCTGTTTCACCCGGAGCGCGCCGTCCTGCTCGAGCACCTCGAGCACGTTCCGCCCCTGCGCATAGCGACCGACCAGCGCGGCGCGCTCGCTGGCGTTGGCCTCACGCGGCGCGGGCGCCGAGACCTTGGGCTCGGTGTAGCCGACCGCCATCTGTAGCGCCGCCGACTCGATGGCGTCGATGCCGACGCCCGGCCCGTTCACGAGCACGATGACGGCCGCCTTGCGGTCGGGAAGCATCGTGATGCTTGCGTTGTAGCCGTTGATCGAGCCGCCGTGCGTCCAGACGCGATCGGTGCCCGAGCGACCGACCAAGAGGCCATAGCCGTACATCGCTGAATCGAGTCCCGAGCCGCCGGGATGCGCCACGTAGCCGGTGGTCACCCGGCGGACGGCACCGGCCGAGAAGGCCTGCGCGCCGTCAATCATGCCGCCGTTCATCAGGGCGATCGTGTACCGCGCCAACTCCGGCGCCGTGGCGAACAGAAATCCCGCGGCCCACTGGGCCGTGTTCTCCGGCATCGGTCGCACGATCTGCATGCCGTTCGCGCCGGCCTGATGGCCTAGCGCGATGGGATAGGTAAGCGCTTCGAGCGGCTTGAAGGTGCTGAGGCGCATGCCGGCCGGTCGCATGACCAGCGACTCCACCAACGCGGCGAAGCGCTGCTTGCCGGCCACTTCGCCCACGTACCCCGCCATCGAGATGCTGGGGTTCGAGTACGAGAAGGTGCGTCCCGGCTCGGTAAAGAACAGGGAGTCGCTCACTTCACGCATCACTTCGCCGAGGGCGCCCTCACCCATGCGTCCGTACGGGACGGCGTTGTCGAGCCATCCGGCGCTGTGCGTCATGAGCTGCTGTGTGGTCACGGCGCCGACCTTCTTTCCCTTGAGTGACGGCACGATCTCGCCGATCGGCTGCGCCATGTCGATACGCTGCTGCTCGGCCAACTCGGCCAGCATCGTGCCGGTGAACATCTTGGTGACCGAGCCAACGCGCAGCAGCATGTCGGGGGTCATCCGTTGCTTCGTCTCCACGTTCGCGAGGCCATAGCCCTGCGCGTAGGCGAGGCGCCCGTTCACGACCACCGCCACGGTGGCACCGGGGGCTTTGGAGCTGCTGAGCGCGGCGAGGGCCACGCTGTCGAGGCGGGCCGCCCAGGCGGGAGGCGCTGTTGTGGGCGCCGTTTGCGCCTGGCCAGGACGGACGGTGGTCGCCACCAGAACGGCGGCGGCGAGCGCGAGGGAGCGGGTAGTCAGCATATCCAGAAGCTGCGCGGCGGACGGCGACTGGCAAGTAGCCGCGGCTTCGGTGTGGCCGCGTCGGGCGCGAGCGGGCGGATCCCTTTCGCCGCTTGCTGCGCGGGGATGGCCGCGCGCCTGTCGCTTCGCTCCGTCGCCGGCCCCTCCCACGCAGAGGCGGCTGCAGGGACCCCCGTCGCGCCCTGGCGGTGACGGGGCGGTAGCGGCCGCGGGGGAACGGCAGCACAGGGCGCAGCGCATCCGGCGTTCGTGCCGCGGCCAGGTGTGCGCGACACGCTCCGAGCGGACGCCGGCCTTTGTGTGGGGGACGCGCGCTTAGCGGATACGAGGGGGGCGGTGTGGGCGGGCAGTGCGGTGATACCAGCGCTTGCTTCGGAGTGCATTCACACCGCCCTCGCCCGGCCGCGGGGAGGGGCGTGGCTCCCCACAGCGGCTCTCTGCGTCGGAGGGGCCGGCGCCGGAGCGTAGCGAACGGCGCGCGGCCATCCCGGCGCAGGAAAGCCGCGAAGGGGAGCGCGCGCGCCCGAACCGCACGCCGGTCACCGAACGCAGCGCCGTTTCACGTCGACGTACAAGCCTGAGCGCAACGGCACCACGATCTCAACGCGTAGCCAATCACAAATCGGCTGAGACGCGGACCACGAAGGCGCGTCCCGCCGCGTCCGCGAATTCCTTATAGCGCGACATGAAGTCGCGGTAGCGCGTGTCGAACAGATTGCGCACGCTCACATCCACGTGCACGAGTCCGCGTGGAGTGAGGCGACTCAGTCCCGCCGACGCTGACACCACGTTCCACGCCTTGGGTGCGAAGTCGCTGCGGAACGTGCGCGTTTGTCTGGCGTTCCACTCACTCGAGAGCGACACATGACGGCCCGGTACCTTCTCATCCCATCGCATGGTGAGCACGGCGCGCGGCGGTGGCACGAAGGGC